>NZ_JAVRQA010000078.1:0-2691 GCF_032161845.1 Mycobacterium sp. | reverse complement strand
TGCTGTCGATGGCATATCTGGGTCGGCTGCTGACCGATTGGGTTGACCCGCAGGCGATCCGCAGCTATCGGGTGCGCTTCGCCGCCATCACGCCTCTGTACGGCAAGCCGACCGCCACCGGCAAGGTTGTCGCGATCGAAAATGGCTTGGCCTCAATCGAACTCACCGTCACGCTCGACGACGGCACCGTCACACTCACCGGCGACGCCGTCGTCGCACTCTGAAGGGACGTGTAACTCATGGGAACTCTTGATGGCAAGGTCGCCATTGTCTCCGGCTCCGGCCGCGGCATCGGGCGCGAGATCGCATTGAAGTTGGCGAGCGAAGGCGCGAAGGTCGTGGTCAACGACCTCGACGCCGAGCCCGCCAAGGAAACCGTCGCCGCGATCGAGTCCACGGGCGGGCAGGCCGTCACCTGCGTCGGCAGCGTCACCGACGCCGACTTCGGCGAGCGGTTCGTGCGGGCCGCCGTCGACGACTTCGGCGGGCTGGACATCATCGTGAACAATGCCGGCTACACCTGGGACTCGGTGATCCAGAAGATGACCGACGAGCAGTGGGACGCCATCCTCGACGTGCACCTCAAGGCGCCGTTCCGGATCCTGCGCGCCGCCCAACCGGTCATCGCTGCTGCGGTCAAGGCGGCCAAGGCCGCCGGTGAGCCGATCCCGTGCCGCAAGGTGGTCAACATCTCCTCGCTCGCCGGCACGGGCGGCAATGCCGGACAAGCGAACTATTCATCGGCCAAGGCAGGCGTCACCGGGCTGACGAAGGCACTCGCCAAGGAGTGGGGCCGCTACAACGTCACCGTCAACACCGTGGCATTCGGCTTGATCAAGTCCCGACTCACCGAGACCCCAGCAGACGGCGACGGCACGATCGACGTCGCAGGCAACGAGATCAAGGTCGGGGTGAATCCGAACCTGCTCGCTGCGATGGAGCAGATGGTGCCCCTCGGCCGTGGCGGCACACCTGCCGAAGCCGCCGGAGCCGTCTATCTGTTCTGCGTCCCCGAGTCCGACTATGTCAGCGCCCAGACTTTGGTCTGCGGCGGCGGCTTCAGCTTCTAGGGCCGATGGTGACCACTACCGCGTACCGGTCGGCATGGGCTGACGACGACGTCATCGCCCTCAAGGAGATGGCAACCAAGTTCTTCGAGACCGAGGCGCTGCCGCACCGCGAGCGCTGGGCCGCACAGAAGTGCGTCGACCGCGAGTTCTGGTACAAGGCAGGCGAACTCGGGCTGCTCTGCACCTCGATCCCCGAGGAATACGGCGGTGGCGGCGGAACCCTTGCCCACGATTTCGCGGTCATGGAGGCCCAGGCCGCGTGTGGTGAGAGCGGATTCGGCAATCAGGTGCACAGCGGGCTGGTCGCGCACTACATCCTCGCGTATGGCTCCGAAGAGCAGAAACGACGTTGGTTGCCGGGGATGGCCAGTGGAGAGTTGGTCAGTGCGATCGCGATGACCGAGCCGGGCGGCGGGTCCGATCTGAAGGCGTTGCGCACCAGTGCGATCCGCGACGGCGATCACTACCGTCTGAACGGAGCGAAGACCTTCACGTCAAACGGCAGCTCGGCCGACATCATCGTGCTCGTGGTGAAGACCGACCCCGCAGCGGGCGCCAAGGGGGTATCCCTGCTGGTGCTGGAAACCGCCGACGCGTCTGGCTTCCGGGTCGGTCGCATTCTCGACAAAGTAGGGATGAAGGCGCAAGACACCGCCGAGCTGTTCTTCGACGACGTCCTAGTGCCCGCTGAGAACCTGCTGGGCGAAGAGGGCGCCGGGTACGGCTACGCCATGCGGCAGCTGGCACACGAACGGCTGGTGGTCGCGGTCTGGGGCACCGCGGTGCTGGAGAGCGCAGTCGACGAAACGGTCAAGTACACCAAGGACCGCCGTGCGTTCGGCACTTCGCTGTTCGAGATGCAGAACACGCGGTTCGAGCTCGCCGAATGCGCCACCATCGCACGGATCGCGCGGGTGTTCGTCGACGATTGCGTCGAACGGCACCTCAGGGGCGACCTCGACGCGACGACGGCCTCGATGGCGAAGGCCTGGGTCAGCGATATGCAGGTGGCCGTAATCGATCGATGTGTGCAACTCTTCGGCGGCTACGGGTACATGCTGGAATACCCGATCGCGCGGATGTTCGTCGACTCGCGGGCGCAGAAGATCTACGCCGGCGCCAACGAAGTCATGAAGGAATTGATCGCGCGCTCGCTGTAGCGCCGATCCGAGGAGCCGACATGTATCTGACCCAGGCGCTGCACCGAAACCTGCAGCAGAACGCCGACCAACCAGCGACCATCTACCGTCAGCGGGTCCGGACGGTGGCTGAGTCCGCCGATCGGATCGCCCGGCTGGCCGGTGCGCTCGCCGGGTTGGGCGTACAGCGGGGCGACCGCGTGGGCATGCTCGGGCTCAACTCCGATCGGTATCACGAGTACTTCTTCGCGGTGCCGTGGATTGGCGCAGCCCTGAACCCGGTGAACATCCGTTGGAGCCCTGCCGAGATCGCCTACTCGCTGGTCGATTCCGACACCCGGGTGCTATTCGTCGATGACGCCTTCGCACCTGCGATTCCGGCTCTGCGTGAGCAGTTTCCGGGGCTTGCGACCGTAATCCACTGCGGCGATGGGGAACTGCCCGCGGGCGCGGTGAGCTATGAGGCGTTGATTGCGGAGCAT
>NZ_JAVRQA010000077.1:0-23149 GCF_032161845.1 Mycobacterium sp. | reverse complement strand
CGGCAACCTCACCGGCGGCGGGTTCGAGGTCGCCGGATCCCAGTCGCTGAGCGTCGAGCACGCCATCCAGGACCACTTCCCCGATCAGGGCGCCTCGCCCCTTGCGCTGGTGGCGGCGCCGCGCGCCGACGCCTCCTTCGACGACATGTACGGGGCCGTCGCACAGCTCGAGCGCATCGCGGCCGGGGTGCCAAGCGTGAAGATCGTCCGCAACCCGCAGCAACCGCCCCCTCAACCGGACCGGCCGTACGTCGTCACCCTGCAAACCGACTTCAACAGCGGAAGTTCGGACGTGGCGAAACAGCTGCGCAAGAAGGTCGGCATCGACGGTGACCAACCCGGTCAGTTCGCGAACGGCAAGGTCAAGCTCTACGTCATCGGCCAAGGCGCGCTCGGCGCCGCGGCGAGCGAGGCCACCAAACACGACGTCGGCCAGGCCGAGAAGTGGAACCTGCCGATCGTCATGATCGTGCTGCTGGCGGTCTTCGGATCGCTGGCGGCGGCCGCGATGCCGTTGGTACTCGGCATCTGCACGGTCGTGGTGACCATGGGGCTCGTCTACCTATTGTCGATGGTCACCCAGATGTCGGTCTTCGTGACCTCGACCGTGTCGATGTTCGGCATCGCGCTGGCCGTGGACTACTCCTTGTTCATCCTGATGCGGTTCAGGGAGGAGCTGCGCTCGGGCCGCGATCCGGCCCAGGCGGCCGACGCGGCGATGGCCACCTCCGGCCTTGCCGTGCTGCTGTCGGGTCTTACGGTGATCGCCTCCGTCACCGGCATCTACCTCATCCACACGCCCGTCCTGGCCTCGATGGCCACCGGCGCGATCCTCGCGGTCGCCGTCGCAGTGCTGACCTCGACGACGTTGATCCCCGCGGTTCTCGCGACGGTCGGCAAGGCGGCGTCGAAGCGGTCGTCGTGGCTGCACGTCTCGCGTCGACCCGAGACCACGCAGTCCCGGTTCTGGACCCGCTGGGTGGGCTGGGTCATGCGACGACAATGGCTCTCGGCGCTCGGCGCCTCGCTGGTGTTGGTCGTGCTGGCCACGCCTGCGTTCGCGATGACGCTCGGCAACAGCCTGCAGCGCCAGTTCGAGCCAACGCACGAGATCCGCGGCGGCATCAACGCCGCGGCGCAGGCGCTCGGCCCAGGGGCGCTCGGTCCGATCCGCGTCCTGGTCACCTTCCCCGATGGCAACGCCAACGGGTCGGACAACACCGCGGCGCTCGACGCGATCCAGCAGAAGATGAGCCAGGGGCCTGACGTGGCCACGGTGTCGCCGCCGGTGTTCGGCAACGACAACCGCAGCGCCTTGCTGTCGGCGGTGCTGTCGGTCGATCCCGAGGATCCGGCGGCGAGGGTCACCGTCGACTGGTTGCGGGCCGAGCTGCCAGGGTCCGCCCCCCGGTCGACGGCCGTCGACGTCGGCGGACCCACCGCGTTGCTGAAGGACTTCGACGAACGGGTGGCCACCACGCAGCCCATGGTCTTCGTGTTCGTCGCGGTGATCGCATTCGTGATGCTGCTGATATCGATCCGCTCGGTGTTCCTCGCGTTCAAGGGCGTCCTGATGACGTGCCTGTCCGTGGCGGCGGCCTACGGCAGCCTCGTCGTCGTGTTCAAGTGGGGCTGGCTCGAGGCGTTGGGCTTCGAGCCGCTTGGAGCCCTCGACAGCACCATCCCGCCCCTGGTGCTTGCGATGACCTTCGGGTTGTCGATGGACTACGAGATCTTCCTGCTGACCCGCATCCGCGAGCGCTTCCTGCAGACCAACAACACCCGCGATGCCGTCGCGTACGGCGTCAGCACCAGCGCCCGCACGATCACCAGCGCCGCGCTGATCATGATCGCGGTGTTCATCGGATTCGCCTTCGCGGGCATGCCACTGGTGGCCCAGCTCGGCGTGGCGTGCGCCGTCGCGATCGCCGTGGACGCGACGATCGTCCGCCTGGTCCTGGTGCCCGCTCTGATGGCCATGTTTGCGCAGTGGAACTGGTGGTTGCCCGGCTGGCTCGATCGCATCCTGCCTTCGGTGGACTTCGAGAAACCCTTGCCCAAGGCCGACATTGGCGACCTCGTCGTCATCCCCGAGGGCATCTCCACGATGCGACCGTCCGGCGCGGACATCCGCAATGTGGTGAAGTCGGCGGCGAAGCTGAAGACCCTCGCACCGCAGACCGTCACCGTCGCCGACCCGTTGGCCTTCAGCGGCTGCCTGCCGCCGGGCGGGTCGATTGCCGTGCACGTGAAGGGTGGCGACGAGCCGCTGGCTGCGTTGCGCCCAGGCGGCGGGCAGGAGCGGAGCGACGCGGGGAGGATCAACGACACGTTGCGGCTCAACAGCATCCACCATGGCACCGGCAGGTCGGTCAGGGGCAGCGGCGCGAAGAGCGGTAAGAACGGCTCGGGTCACCCCGGCGGCCGGTTCTTCCCCCGTCAGCCAGTGCACCCGGTCACGATGTGGCGCGGCAGGCTCGCGGTGGCTCTCGATGCCCTTGCCACGGCGGCCGAGGTGGAGCGGCCCACGGTGCGACGGCTCAGCCCGATGGAGACCACCAACGTTCTCCTACCCACCGGCGACCGCCTGCAGATTCCGACCGGCGCCGAGACCCTGCGGCTCAAGTGCTACCTGATCATGTGTCGGAACAATGCCAGGGACTACGCAGAGTTTGCCGATCTGGTTGAGTCCATGGAGACTCAAACTGCCGCAGTGGTGCTGGCCGGAATGGACCGGTATTACTCTGGACAGAGGTTGAGAAGCCAGTGGGTGGCGACGCAGCTCGTACGGCGGCTAGCCGACCCGCACCCGTCGGATGACGACGAAGACTGGATGGGACCCGAGGCTGAGTCCGATTGGGCACACGTGAGGCAACGTTGCCTGTCAGTGGCAGTTGCGATGTTGGAGGAGGCGAGGTGACGTTGACGACGGACGCGCGTGGCGACGCCGCCGGGCGCCAGAAGCCTGCGGCGACGAACCCCCGGACACGTCCTGCCGTCGACCAGCGGCCGGTCGAGTTCTGGCCGACGTCAGCGATCCGTGCGGCACTCGAAACCGACGATCTGACGGTGTGGCAGCGCATCGTCGTCGCCATCAAGCGCGACCCGTACGGCAGGACCGCCCGTCAGGTCGAAGAGGTGCTCGAGACGGCGCCGCCCTACGGCGTGTCTAAGGCGTTGGATGAAGTTCTCACTCGAACTCGGGAACACCTGGAAGCCAACGAGTGCGCCGAGGTGGCACGTCACATCCACATGTTGATCCAGCGCTCCGGCCTCGGCCAGGACGAGTTCGCCTCGCGCATCGGCATTCCAGCCGACCAGTTCGCGGCCTATCTCCAGGGCACGACCAGCCCGGCGGCATCGCTGATGATCAGGATGCGGCGGCTGTCGGACCGCTTCGCCAAGATGCGCAACGGCCGGCCCGACTGACGTCGTGCACACCGGTTCGATCAGCGCGAGTTGATCGGCGACAGATCGTCGACCAGCCAGTGCCCGTCCTGCTTGAGTAACGAAACCCGTAGCGGCAGAGGCACGGTGGCTGGTTTCTGGCCTACCGCGTTCTGGGTGCCACGCATGATCACCGCGACGACCGCGGCCTGCGGACCGATTGCCTCCACGCCGGCCGACACGGTGCTGGCCTGGACCGTCAGGCCCTTGCTCGTCAAATCCTTTGACATGGCGTCGAATTCGGTGCGAAACCCGTCGGCACCACGCTGCGTCATCAACGCCGTCAGACGGTCGAAGCTGGCCGTCGGACTCTGCGGGGTGAACGTCGCCGATGCCTCCGCGGCACTGCTGGCGATGCCCACCACCTCGGTCATGTCGCGGTGCATCTCAGCCTCTGGCGCCGTCCACCGCGTGTATCCGACCACGACGGCAGCGGCCAACGCCACGGTGGTCAAACCCACCACGGCCAACCTCAGACCCGGACCGTCGTCGTCGGTGCCGACCGTGACGCCGTCGCGGCGGAACAGCACGCCGTTGATCACGACACCCTGAACGATCAGCAGACAGAGCACCGAGCACACCGACACCCACCACAACGGCCACGCCAGCGCGATGCCGAGATAGACCAGCGCCAGAATTGCCCCGAGCGGGGCCAGCACGTCGAATGCCAGTACGCGGAAGCGGTTCCTCATCGAATGGTCTCCAGCCGAGAGACGAGCAGCTTGCCGCCGACGTCGGACACGGCGAGCCTCAGCGTCCAATGCACGGTCAGCGGCTTGGCGCCGACGTTCTGGCTGACCGACGTGGCGACGACGATGACGTTGTCGGTGCGCGAGGACACGGTCGCCAGCTCGGGCTGCGGCAGCGGCGCCAATCCCGCGTCACCAGGCGAAGCGTGGAACAGCGACTCGATCGCGACGGATTCGACCTGCCCCACCGTCTGGGACTGCAGTTTCTGCACCACCTGGCTGAAAGGCTCGACCGCGGTTTCGAAGTTCGCGTTGAGCTGACCGACGGTGCCGTCGTGCAGGGTCTGCATGCTCTGGGTGACGGTGCCGGAGTTCATGTTGATCAGGACACCGGTCCAGTCGGCGGCGGCCTGAAGAACGCGGGACTGGTACGCGCTGTCATCGACCTCGTGGCGGTGACCGGTCCACATCAGCACGGCCAGTACGACCGCGGCGATCGAGATGACGCCGAGCACGGCTGAGCCGATGCCGAACCCCGTCATGCTGCCGCCCGCCGTGGTGGGCTCGTCGTCGAGCTGGTCTGGCATGGCCGTGAGGCTACCTCGCCACACCTGGCAGGATGGTTGAGGTGACGTTAGAAGCCACCCACTCCGGTATCGACCTGTCCTACGTCGACGACGACGCCCGCCCTCAGGACGACCTCTTCGGTCACGTCAATGGGCGCTGGCTGACGGACTACGACATCCCGGCCGACCGTGCCACCGACGGAGCCTTCCGCCTTCTCGCCGATCGGGCCGAGGAGCAGGTCCGCGACCTGATCGTCGAGGCTGCCTCTGCCGACGCGGCCGCCGACACCGACGAGCAGCGGGTCGGCGACCTGTACGGCAGCTTCATGGACGAGCAGGCGGTCGCGCGGATCGGCGTGCAACCGCTGCTCGACGAACTCGCGACGATCGACGCCGCCGATGACCGGAACGCGCTGGCGGCCGTCCTCGGCGAGTTGCAGCGCACCGGCGTCGGCGGAGGCACGGGCCTCTACGTCGACACCGACTCCAAGGACTCGACGCGCTACCTGCTGCATCTGTCGCAGTCCGGGCTCGGCCTGCCCGACGAGTCCTACTACCGCGACGCGCAGCACGCCGAGATCCTGGCGGCCTACCCCCGCCACATCGCGAGGATGTTGGCGTTGGCGCTCGGCGAGGAGCCGCAGCCGAACGAGTGGGAAGCCACGGCTGAGCGAATCGTCGCACTGGAGACCAAGATCGCGGCCGCGCACTGGGACGTCGTGAAACGTCGTGACGCCGACCTTACGTACAACCTCCGCACGTTCACCGATTTGACCGCCGAGGCTCCGGGGTTCGACTGGGCGGGCTGGATCGCCGCCATCGGCACCACCCAGGAGGCCGCAGCCGAGGTCGTCGTGCGCCAGCCGGATGCGCTGACGGCCTTCGCCGCGCTGTGGGCCAGCGAGGACCTCGAGGACTGGAAGCGTTGGCTTCGTTGGCGTTTGATCAGTGCGCGGTCGGCGATGCTCACGGACGAACTGGTGGCGGAGAACTTCGACTTCTACGGTCGCACGCTGAGCGGCACCGAGGAGATTCGCGACCGCTGGAAGCGCGGCGTTGCCCTCGTCGAGAACCTGATGGGCGACGCGGTCGGAAAGCTCTACGTCGAGCGCCACTTCCCGCCAGATGCCAAGGCGCGAATGGACGAGTTGGTGGCCAACCTCCGCGAGGCGTACCGGGTCAGCATCAATGACTTGGAATGGATGACGCCCGAGACGCGCGAGCGGGCGTTGGCCAAGCTGGACAAGTTCACCCCCAAGATCGGCTACCCGGTGCGGTGGCGGGACTACCCGGGTCTGGTGATCGATCGCAACGACCTGTACGGGAACTACAAGCGCGGCAACGCGGTTGGGTACGACCGCGAGCTGGCAAAGTTGGGCGGCCCGGTGGATCGCGACGAGTGGTTCATGACACCACAGACCGTGAATGCCTACTACAACCCGGGGATGAACGAAATCGTCTTTCCCGCTGCGATTCTGCAGCCACCGTTCTTCGACGCCGGGGCCGACGATGCAGCCAACTACGGCGGCATCGGCGCGGTGATCGGCCACGAGATCGGCCACGGCTTCGACGACCAGGGCGCCAAGTACGACGGCGAGGGCAACCTCGTCGACTGGTGGACCGACAGCGACCGCACCGAATTCGGTTCTCGGACAGATGCCTTGATCGCGCAGTACGAGGACTTCGTGCCACGGCAGTTGAGCGGCGGCCAGCACGGCTCACCCCACGTCAACGGGGCATTCACCGTGGGCGAGAACATCGGCGATCTCGGCGGGCTCTCGATCGCGCTACTGGCCTACGAGTTGTCACTTGGCGGCAAGCCCGCCCCTGTGATCGACGGCCTGACGGGTGTGCAGCGGGTGTTCTTCGGCTGGGCGCAGGTGTGGCGCACCAAGTCCCGCGATGCCGAGGCCATCCGGCGGCTTGCGATCGATCCGCACTCACCGCCCGAGTTCCGGTGCAACGGCATCGTCCGTAACCTCGACGCCTTCTACGACGCGTTCGAGGTGAAGGAATCCGACGAGCTGTATCTGGAACCCAAACAGCGCGTGAGCATCTGGAACTAGCCCCAACGCCGAGCAGTCACAAAAGCCCCTGAAACTCCACGTTTCAGGGGCTTTTGCGACTGTTCGCGCTGTCGCGCTATTACATCTGCCAGTCCTGCGCTCCGTCGTTCTGGCTGTAGGTGCCGACGGAGTTCTTCACCACGATCGGGTCGCCGCTGCCGAAGTTGTCGAAGAACCATTGCGCGTTGGCCGCACTGAGGTTGATGCAACCATGGCTGACGTTGCGCTTGCCCTGGTCGGCCACCGACCACGGCGCGCTGTGCACGAAGTTTCCGCTGTTGTCGATGCGGACCGCGTTCTGCACGGTCAGCTTGTAGCCCTGCGCTGAGGTGTTGTCCACGCCGTAAGTCGCGGAGTCCATCACGATGCTCGGGAACTTCTCGAGGACGTAGTAGGTGCCGTTGGGGGTGTCATGGCCCGTTTTGCCCATCGACACGGGGAACGTCTTCTCGACGGTCCCGTTGCGCACGACCGTCATCTGATGGGTGGTGTTGTCGACGGTCGCGACCAGCGACTCACCGGTCCGGAAGCTCGACTTGGTGCCACCGGCGTCGACGTTGACCGTCGTGTTCGACGGCCAGAAGTTGATGGGGCGCCAACGCAGCTGGGTGTCGCTGAGCCAGTAGAACTTGCCGGGTACGGGCGGAACCGACGAGACGTGCACTGCCGACTGGGCCATCGCACGGTCGGCGATCGGCCGGGCGAAGTTGATGGCGAGCGGTTTGGCCACACCCACCATCGAGCCATTGCTCGGGTTGAACGTCGGCGGGGCGAAGACCGGCTGGCCCACGTAGGGAGTGGGGTCCTGGCCGGCGGGCGTGCCCTCGGGGATCACCGTTGGCGCGGCCAGCGGGTCAGCCGGCGCAGGCGCCATCGGGTCCGCCGGCGGTGGGAAGCCGAACGGTTGCGGCGCGGGCGGCGGCACCTCCCAGAACGGCGGCGGAGCCGGCTGCTCGATGGGTTGTGAATCGATCGCCGCGGGGTCGGGGTTGACCTCGGGATCGGCCCAGGCAGATGGGCTGCCGGTCACCATTCCGCCGACGAGTCCAGCGGCGAAGATCGCCGTGGCAAATCGGGTGATTGTTCGCTTCAACGTTTCCTGGGGCATACGCCACCTCCAATACACAATTGAATCCAGTGTTGCACAGCGGGACCACCAGGTATTTCCGGCGACGCCGGCCGAACCCCGACCACAGCTCCGCGAGAACGGCGCTGACCTGCTCGTTTGATCGGTACTCCTGGTCGGTTCGTTACCTTCGCCGCATTTTCTCGCCGCAAACGGTCAGGACTTCACCAGTCTGGCGATGGCCGCCGACGCCTCGGCGAGCTTCTTCTGGGCTTCGTCACCGCCCTCGGCTACGGCATGCGTCACGCAGTGGCCGAGGTGCTCGTCGAGCAGGCCCAACGCGACCGATTGCATCGCGCTGTTGACGGCGCTGATCTGCGTCAGGATGTCGATGCAGTATTTGTCGTCCTCGATCATCTTGGCGATGCCGCGCACCTGGCCCTCGATGCGGCGCAACCGCTTGGCGTAGTTCTCCTTGTTCGGCGAATAGCCATGCGAGGCAACGTCTTCCGATAGGTCATCCGCCATTGGTTATCAACCCCATCTTCTTCATCTGGTCGACCTCGGCCTGCTGATTTGCCACGATCTGCTGCGCCAATCTCTTGGCGTCGGCGTTGGCGCCGTCGGCAATCTCGGTGTTCGCCATCTTGATGGCCCCCTCGTGATGGCCGATCATCGACTGCAACCACAGTGTGTCGAACTCGTTGCCCTTGAGCGAGGCCAACTTCGCCATCGTCGAGTCGTCGACCATTCCGTCCATGCTCCCCATGTCGTGCCCCTCGTGACCAGTGTCGGCGCCGGCGTGCCACTGAACGAGGAAGCCCTTCATCGTCTCGATCTCGGGGCCTTGGGCCGCGGAGACGTCCGCGGCGAGCTTGATCACCGCGGGGTCGGTGGAGCGCTCGGGCACCAGCGCGGACATCTCGACCGCTTGCTGGTGGTGCGGGATCATGCCGGTGACGAACGTGACGTCAGCGGCGTTGTTGGGGGCGGCGTTGCTTGGGGCGGCGTTGCTTGGGGCGGCGCTGTCTGCGGGCTGAGTGGTGGCCGCACCAGACTCACCGCCGTGGGCGTGGTCGGTGTGACCGTCGGAGGCAGGGCTGGTACACGAGGACAAGAGGAGCGCGGTGGCGACTGCTGCCACCACAGCGATCAACGACTTCATGAAATCCACCGTACGCGATACCCCACCGGGGTATTCAAATTGGTTTGGTAGGCGAACGACCCGGAGGCATACTTGACCGATGTCCTCAGATGCTCCCGACATCAAGCCCCGCAGCCGCGACGTCACCGACGGCCTCGAGAAGACTGCCGCCCGCGGGATGCTGCGCGCAGTAGGCATGGGCGACGACGACTGGGTCAAGTCGCAGATCGGTGTCGCGTCGTCGTGGAACGAGATCACTCCGTGCAACCTGTCCCTGGACCGGCTGGCCAAGGCCGTCAAGGAAGGCGTGCACGCCGCGGGCGGCTTCCCGATGGAGTTCGGCACCATCTCGGTGTCCGACGGCATCTCGATGGGCCACGAGGGCATGCACTTCTCGTTGGTCTCCCGTGAGGTCATCGCCGACAGCGTCGAGACCGTGATGATGGCCGAGCGCCTCGACGGCTCCGTGCTGCTGGCCGGCTGCGACAAGTCGCTGCCCGGCATGCTCATGGCCGCGGCGCGACTCGACCTGGCAAGCGTCTTCCTCTACGCCGGCTCGATCATGCCCGGCAAGGCCAAGCTGACCGACGGCTCCGAGCGGGACGTCACGATCATCGACGCCTTCGAGGCCGTCGGTGCCTGCTCCCGCGGCCTCATGTCCCAAGCGGACGTCGACATCATCGAACGCGCCATCTGTCCCGGCGAGGGCGCCTGCGGCGGCATGTACACAGCGAACACCATGGCCAGCGCTGCCGAGGCGATCGGCATGTCGCTGCCGGGCAGCGCTGCTCCGCCCGCCAGTGACCGCCGCCGCGACGGCTTCGCCAAGGCCAGCGGCGAGGCCGTCGTCGAACTGCTCAAGCGCGGCATCACCGCCCGCGACATCATGACCAAGGAGGCGTTCGAGAACGCCATCGCCGTGGTGATGGCGTTCGGCGGGTCCACCAACGCAGTGCTGCACCTTCTGGCGATCGCCCACGAGGCAGACGTGAAGCTGACCCTCGACGACTTCATCAGGGTCGGCGCCAGGGTGCCGCACCTGGCCGATGTCAAGCCGTTCGGCAAGCACGTGATGTACGACGTCGACAAGATCGGCGGCGTCCCGGTGATCATGAAGGCGCTGCTGGATGCCGGTCTGCTGCACGGTGACTGCCTCACCGTCACCGGCCAGACGATGGCCGAGAACCTCGCGCACATCGCGCCGCCGGATCCCGACGGCAAGGTGCTGCGCGCGTTGAGCAACCCGATCCACCCCACCGGCGGCATCACGATCCTGCACGGCTCGTTGGCGCCCGAAGGCGCCGTGGTCAAGTCAGCCGGTTTCGACTCCGACGTGTTCGAGGGCACCGCAAGGGTTTTCGACGGGGAACGCGCCGCGATGGACGCGCTCGAGGACGGCACCATCGTCGCGGGCGACGTCGTGGTCATCCGCTACGAGGGCCCGAAGGGCGGGCCAGGCATGCGCGAGATGCTGGCCATCACCGGTGCCATCAAGGGCGCAGGTCTCGGCAAGGACGTGCTGCTGATGACGGACGGCCGGTTCTCCGGTGGGACGACGGGACTGTGCGTCGGGCACGTCGCGCCAGAGGCGGTCGACGCGGGGCCCATCGCCTTCGTGCGCGACGGTGACCGCATTCGACTCGACGTCGGCAACGGTAGCCTCGACCTGCTGGTCGATCCCGATGAAATCGAGTCCCGCAAACCAGGATTCAGCCCACCGGCGCCGAAGTACACGACTGGCGTGCTGGCCAAGTACCGGAAGCTGGTCGGCTCGGCCGCCCAGGGCGCCGTCTGCGGCTAGTCAGTCGTCGGTGGTGGTTGGGGTTCGTAGGGGGTGTACCACCACCAGTCGGCGCGTTCCCCGAGCGGCCCGGAACATGGCGGCACCGCGGGTGGCGGTGTGGTGGGTGGTCGGGCCAGTGAGCCCGGGTGCAGTGGTTCGCCGTCGGCGTCGGTGACGACGAGGTGCTCGGCGTCGCCGCTGATGGTGATGCCACCGCGGTGGTGCAGCCGGTGGTGATACGGACACAGCAGGACCAGGTTGACCAGTTCGGTGGCGCCGCCGTCCTCCCAGTGCCGGATGTGATGGGCATGCAACCCGCGGGTGGCCCCGCAGCCGGGGACCGCGCAGCAGCGGTCACGGTGCTCCAACGCCCGCCGCAACCGGCGGCTGATGGTGCGGGTCGCCCGCCCGGACCCGATGACGTGGCCCTCGCGTTGGAACCAGGCCTCGCAGGTGGCGTCGCAGAGCAGGTAGCGGCGGTCGGCGTCTGACAGCAGCGGACCCAGGTGCAGGGCAGCGGGCCGGTCGACGTCGAGGTGGACCACGACGGTGGTGTGCTGCCCGTGTGGGCGGCGGGCCGCCTCGGCATCCCAGCCGGCCTCCACCAGGCTCATGAACCCGTCGACGGTGGTCGGGAACGACGGCACCTGAACAGGTGAGCCCTCGCCGCCGTCACCGTCGCCGCGGTGGTGGTAACCGTCGTGGTCGACGTCGTCGTGCTCCCCGTGGTCGCGTTTCCACGCCGCGATCAGACCATCGCGGTGCGATTGCAGGGCGGCATCGAACTTCGCCGCCTCCACCCGCGGCAATCGGATCCGCCAGGTGGTGTACCTCTCGCCGACGGTCTTGCTGATCGACTGTTCCGGCTGTGGCTTCGGGTCGGGTTCGGGCCGGGGTGCCAGTTCGATCGCGGTGCGGAGCTGGGTGACGGTCGCGACCGAGGCCAGCTGGGCGTAGTGCTCGTCGGAGCCGTCGGCGCCACGTTCGGCGATCACCCCGACCTGATCCAGCGATAGCCTGCCCTCCCGCAGGCCTTCGGCGCAGTAGGGGAACTCGGGGAGTCGGTGGGCGATGGTGGCGATGGTCTTGGCGTTGTGTGGTGAAACGCCGGTCATCCAGGCCACCAGTGCGGGGATCGACCGGCAACCGGTATTGCCCCAGATTCCATCGTGGTCGATCTCGGCGACGATCTCCACCAGGCGGCCGTCGATCGCGTTGCGCTGACCGGTCAGCTCGGCGACCTCCTCGACCAGCACCGCCAACCGCTCCTTCGAGGTCAAAGTGGTTGCCGCCGTGGACATGACCCCATCAAAGCAGGGGGGTACGACAAGTCCAGGCCGTGCGGTCTTCAGCAGCCCCCGGCGGCGTGAGTAGGGTTTCTCCCATGACGCTCGCGTTCCTCCTCACCTCGCTGATCGTGGTGGTTACGCCAGGCGCCGGCGCGCTCTACTCCGTCGCCACCGGCCTGGCCCACGGCGCGAAGGCAAGCGTGTTCGCGGCGGTGGGCTGCACGATCGGGATCGTGCCCGCCATGCTGGCCGCGGTCACGGGCCTGGCGGCGATCATGCACGGCAGCGCCGTCGCGTTCCAGGCCATCAAGTGGGCCGGTGTGGTCTACCTGCTGTTTCTGGCCTTGGTGACGTGGCGCGACAAGTCCGCACTGGTCGCCGTAACGACCGATTCCGAACGTCCCGGGCCATGGCGCATCACCTGGACGGCGGTCGCCGTCAACGTGTTGAACCCGAAGCTGACGCTGTTCTTCGTCGCGTTCCTGCCGCAGTTCATCGACCCGGCCAGCTCCGCCACTAGTCAAATGCTTTCTCTCAGTGGTGTTTTCATGGCCATGACGTTCGTGGTCTTCACCGTCTACGGAGTGTTCGCCGCAGGCGTCCGAAACAGCGTGATCAGCCGACCGCGGGTGGTCGCGTGGATGCGGCGCACCTTCGCAGCGACCTACGTCGCGCTGGCAGCAAGGATGGCGGTGACGGCCCGCTAGTGAGCGACCATCCTCCAGACCTCCACCCGTCGTTGGCGACGCTTGCTCCTCTGCTGGGCACGTGGTCTGGCTCCGGCAGCGGCGAGTACCCGACCATCCCGTCCTTCGGCTACCTCGAGGAGGTCACGTTCGGACACGTCGGCAAGCCGTTCCTGAGCTACGGACAACGGACCAGGGCGACCGATGACGGCCGCCCCCTTCACGCCGAGACCGGGTATCTGCGGCTGCCGTCGCCCGGACGTGTCGAACTGGTGCTCGCGCACCCGACGGGGATAACCGAAATCCAGGAGGGCACCCTGACCGTCACCGACGACGTGCTGGAGTTGGAGCTGACCGCGACGTCGATCGGTCTCACCAGCTCCGCGAAAGACGTTACGGCGCTGAGCCGGTCGATCCGCGTCGCCGGCGACGAACTGGTCTATACCCTGCGCCTCGGCGCGGTGGGCCAGCCGCTCCAACACCACCTGGCCGCGACGCTGCACAGGAAGCCGGCATGACCGCAGACGGAAGGATCCGCGTACCGGCCGACCTCGACGCCGTGACGTCAGTCGGCGGCGAGGACCACGCGGGCGTCGACGCGAAGGCGATCGAGCGCATCTGGCATGCCACCCGGCATTGGTACTCGGCGGGCATGCATCCCGCCATCCAGGTGTGCGTCCGCCACCGCGGCCAGGTCGTCCTCGACAGGGCGATCGGCCACGGCTGGGGCAACGGACCCGACGACGCGGCCGACGCCGCCAAGGTGCCGGTGACCACGGAAACGCCGTTCTGCGTGTACTCCGCGGCCAAGGCCATGACCACGACGGTCATGCACATGCTGGCCGAACGCGGCGTCTTCTCCCTCGACGATCGCGTCTGCGAATACCTGCCGAGCTACACCAGCCACCGCAAGGACCGCACGACCATCCGGCACGTAATGACCCACAGCGCAGGCGTTCCCTTCGCGACCGGGCCCAAGCCCGACCTCAAGCGAATGAACGACAGCGCCTACGCCCGCGAGATGCTCGGCAACCTGCGGACCATCTACCCGCCGGGGATGGTGCACGTCTACCACGCACTGACGTGGGGGCCGCTGACGAGGGAGATCGTCTCGGCCGCCACCGGCAAGGACATCCGCGACGTGTTGGCCGACGAAATCCTGAACCCGCTCGGCTTCCGCTGGACCAATTACGGCGTTGCACCCCAAGATGTTCCACTGGTGGCGCCGAGTCACGCCACGGGCAAGCCGCTGCCTGCACCGATCGCTGCAGCGTTCAAGCTGGCCGTGGGCGGCACGACCCATCAGATCATCCCCTACACCAACACGCCGCAGTTCCTCACCAGCGTGGTGCCGTCGTCCAGCACCGTGTCGACCGCCAATGAGCTGTCCCGCTTCGCCGAGATGCTGCGTCGCGGCGGCGAACTCGACGGAGTGCGAATCATGGCCCCGGAGACGCTGCGGGCCGCGACCACTCAGGCCCGCCGCCTACGCCCGGACATCGCGATGGGACTGATGCCGATGCGCTGGGGTACGGGATACATGCTGGGGTCCAACCGGTTCGGGCCGTTCGGACGCAACGCCCCCGCCGCGTTCGGCCACACCGGCCTCGTCGACATCGCCATCTGGGCCGACCCCGAGCGTGACCTCGCGGTCGGCGTCGTCAGCAGCGGCAAACCCGGCGGCCACCCCGAGGCCAAGCGCTACCCCGCGGTGCTGGACGCCATCGCCGCCTCCTTCCCCCGGGTCGCTGCGGGCTAGCCTGAGCTGTGGCCAAGGTCGAGCTGTCCCGCAAACTGTCCATCAGCCCAGAGGAGGCGTGGTCGCACGTGTCCGACCTGTCCTCACTCGGGGACTGGCTGACGATGCATCAGGGCTGGCGCAGCGATCTGCCCGACGAGCTGGCCGTCGGCGCCACCCTCGTCGGAGTCGCGGGTGCCAAGGGCATGCGCAACCGCGTCACCTGGACGGTCAAGGAGTTCGATCCACCGAAGCTGCTCGGCATCACCGGCGACGGCGTCGGCGGCGCCAAGTATGCGTTGCACATGACCGTCAAACCGCTGTCCAAGGGCTGCGAATTCAAGCTCAAGATCGACCTGGGCGGTGCGCCGCTGTTCGGCCCGATCGGTATGGCCGCCTCCCGCGCCGTCAAGGGTGACATCGAGCGGTCGATCAAGAAGTTCGAGGAGCTGTACGGCTAGCTCGGCGGGCACGAGCGGAGCGACTCGGGGATCTGATCAACGGATGCTTTCGCCGTAGACCCTGTCGATCGTCAGCGCCATCAGCACCCGGCGATCCGACACCATCACCGACCGGTACTCGTCCCAGTCCGGATGCTCTCCCGCCGCGTTGCGGTAGTAATCGACGAGCGCCTCGACCTCGGGGCTCTGCGGGTCGGTCCCCGGTCCGGTCAGCGTCACCGCGCCCTCGGCCGTCGCCCACGACCAGCCGTCGGCACTGGTGACCTCGAGCGCCGCCCGCGGATCGCGCCGTAGGTTCGCCGTCTTGGCGCGGCCCTCCGTCATCGAGACGTAGACGACGTCGGCCGCCTGGTCGTAGAAGGGCGTCACCGGGGACAGCTGGGGCAGGCCGTTCGCCTTGATGGTGGCCAGCACGCCGAGTCTCGCGTCGGATAGCAGGGCGCGCGGGTTGAATGAAGAAGCGGTCATGTCAGAGCGCAACATGTGACCGCGCACACGGTATTCCTCAGAAGGGTGCACATGTCGACTGATGGGACGATCCGAGCCGACCTGGTGGAGCTGGCGCGCCGCCGGGCTCTGACCGAGGATGCCGCCCGGCCCGACGCCGTCGAGCGCAGACACGCCGGTGGCGGGCGGACGGCCCGGGAGAACATCGCGGACCTGGTCGATCAGGGTTCGTTCGTCGAGTACGGCAGGTATGCGATCGCCGCTCAGCGGTTCCGGCGCAACGTCGACGACCTGATCGAGCGCACTCCTGCCGACGGCATGGTGGCCGGCACTGCACGCGTCGATGGTGCCGCTTGCGCGGTGCTGGCCTACGACTACACGGTGCTGGCGGGCACGCAGGGCGCGGTCGGTCACCGCAAGAAGGACCGGCTGTTCGACGTCATCGAACGGTTGCGGCTCCCCACGGTGTTCTTCGCCGAGGGCGGTGGCGGCCGCCCTGGAGACACCGACTATCCGGTCGTGTCATCGCTCGACGTGCGCGCGTTCAAGCTGTGGGCGGCGCTGTCGGGGCTGGTGCCGCGGATCGCGATCGTCAAGGGACGCTGCTTCGCGGGCAACGCCGTGATCGCGGGCTGCTCCGATCTGATCGTCGCCACCGAGGACGCGTCCATCGGGATGGGCGGCCCGGCGATGATCGCCGGTGGCGGGCTCGGCAACGTCGCTCCCGACGACGTGGGCCCGATCTCGGTGCAGGCCCCCAACGGCGTGGTCGACGTCGTCGTGGCGGACGAGGCCGAGGCGGTCGCCGTGGCCAAGAAACTTCTCGGCTACTTCCGCGGTCGCACCGCACCGGGTTCGGCCGTGGACCAAACCGCCCTGCGCACAATGGTTCCCGAGCGAGCCCGGCGCGCCTATCACGTCGGCCCGATCATCGAGACGCTCGCCGACGAGGGCTCGGTGACGCTTCTGCGCGAGCGTTTCGCGCCGGAGATGGTGACGGCGCTGGCCAACATCGATGGGCGCCCGGTCGGGGTGCTCGCCAACAACACCCGCGTCATGGCGGGTGCGATCACCGCGGCAGCGGCGGACAAGGCGGCGCGCTTCCTGCAGTTGTGCGACGCCTTCGGCCTGCCCATCGTCTCCCTCGTCGACTGCCCCGGCTACATGGTCGGCCAGGCCGCCGAGGCCGAGGCGTTGGTACGGCGCGGCTCGCGGCTACTCGTCGTGGGCGCATCGTTGCGAGTGCCGCTGGTGGCGGTCGTCCTGCGTCGCGGCTACGGCCTTGGCGCGCAGGCGATGTGCGGCGGCGGCCTGCACGAGCCGCTGTTGACGGTGGCGTGGCCGAGCGCCCACCTCGGCCCGATGGGACTGGAAGGCGCTGTCCGCCTTGGCCTTCGCAAGGAACTCGAGGCGATCGCCGACGACGACGAACGGGAGCTCCGCGTCCGACAGGCCACCGCCGCCGCGCAGGAGAACGCCAGGGCGCTGAATGCTGCGGCGCTGTTCGAGATCGACGACGTCATCGATCCGGCGGAGACCCGCGAGGTGATCGCCGCGACGCTGGCCGCGGCCGCTGAACACCCGATGGATGTTCAGCGTCCGCGGTTCGTCGATACCTGGTAGCCGATCACCCCGCCATGAACTGGCCGTAGGCGGACTCCAGGTCCGGCGGGAGAACACTCACGTTGCACTGGCTCTGGGTCTCGCCGATCGGTGACAGGATCCCGCGCAGCTCGTAGTACTCCTGCGAATTGGCCGTGAAGTAGGTCCGGATGTTGGCCGCCGCCTCGTCCCGCGGCTGGTTGCGCGCCGCGGAGACCACTTGGTCGGCACCGGGGTGCGCGCGCAGATAGTCGCGGGCCGAGCCCGTCACGGTGCTCACGGTGTTGGCCACGCCCTGCGCGCTGCAGTCTGGTGCCGCCGACGCGGCTGGTGCGGCGATGGTGGCGGCAGCGACTCCGGTGAACAGCCCGCCGACCACGAAGCCGACGGCTCCGCGCATGGTCGCATTACTCAATTTCATGATCGATTCCCTCAGAGGTGATTGTGGGTGATTGTGAATGTGCCGTTTGTTCGACCCGAATTCCACCGTACGCATCGCGCAGGTCCCTCCCAGTAACCGAAGAAGGCCCCTCGTAGGTGCGCTGCCTGGCGTTACGCCCTCTGGGGGTGAACTGGGCAACATTTCGACCGATTTCGATAAGCGCTCGGCCAATTTCTTCAGAGTCCAGGCCGAACTCTTATTTGATCGTGATTGACGGCCCGGATACCCGTAATGGAATCGTTATCGAGAATGCCCGTTACCGCGGCAGAAAGGCGTCGCGACGGCATTCAGGCCTGCGTACGTCTTTGACCCGACGTCAGTCACGTACGCCCTTGTAGATACCCCTGCGGACGATCAACGGCTGCAGGATCCGGTCGATCGACCACGCCGGGAACCGGAAGGCGCGGCCGTTGGGCGCGAACACCTCCAGCCCGTCGGGTTGGGCTCCCAGCACCGAACCCCAGCGCTGCTTCGGGGCGCGGAAACTGCGCAGCGGCTTCCCGTCGAACTCCGCGCGGATGTTGTGCGCCAGAAGGCCGTCGGCGCGGTTGCGGGCCGAACTGCGAAGCGGGTCGGTGGCGGCGACGTCGCCGATCGCGAACACGCCGGGGTGGCCGGGCACCCGCAGGTCGGGCGTGACGCGGACGAAACCGTTGTCGTCCAACATCTCCGACGGTAGCCAATCGGTGTTGGGCGTCACCCGCCCGATCGCCCAGAGGACCGCGTCAGCGGAAGCCGGCGCCTGGCCCGTGCTCCACTGAACGGGCGCGGTGCTGATTTCGTCGCAGCCGAAACCGTCGGGCACCACGGCGCGATGGCCGCCGTGCAGACCCACCCCGAGATCGTCGAGCCTGCCCCGGATTCGGCCCCAGATCCTCCGGTGGTGTGACGGCAGTGGGCGCTCGCCCGGGTAGTACAGGTCCACGCGCTTGTCGGGCCACGTGCCAGCGAGATTGGCGGCGCTGCTGACCGCTGCCGCACCACCGCCGACGACGATGATGGACCCGGCTCCTGCGAGACGGTCGTGGACGGCACGGAGGTCGGCACCGACGTCGGCCGCGGACTGTAACGTCGGCCTGCGCCAGAAACCGTTCGCCACCCCGGTCGAGATCACCAGTGCGTCATAGTCTTCGGTGTCGGTCGTGCCGTCGTCCCGTTCGACCGAGACGCTTCGCGCGGCGAGGTCGACGCCGGTGATCCTGCCGTGCACGGTGCGCACGTGGTCGAGCCCACGGAACCTGTCGAAGGCGATCCAGTAGTCACGGGCCCAGTCGTCGGGCCTGCTCAGCCGGATGCCCAACTCCTGGCCGCTGACCAACGCGGGCTTGGCCGAGATGCCGACGACGTCGGCGTCGCGGGCCAGTCGGAGGGCGGTGAGGATGCCGCTGTCGCCGAGTCCGGCGATGACGACCCGCTTGCGCGTCACGACACGGCCTTCGGCGGGCGGGGAACGAAGCGCGACACCCGGTCGACCACACCGTGATACGCGGGCCGCCGTTCGAGGCTGCGCGCCTCCATCATGGGAATGCTGGCGCCAAGGAACATCGCCAGGATGGCGACCGCACCGATGACAAGCCACCACGCATCGGACGGGGCCGCCGCGACACCGAACAGCGCTAGCGCGAACCAGAAGGCGAACTCCCCGAAGTAGTTTGGATGCCGCGACCAACTCCAGAGCCCGCGATCCATCACCTCCCCGGGCCGACGGTCGCGAACGAACCGGTGCATCTGGACGTCGGCGACGAGTTCGAGGCCGACTGCCGCGATGCCAATGACGAACGCCACCCAGCCGAGCCAGCCAAGGCCGGCCCCTGGCCGGGTCACCGCGACGTACACCGGCACCATGCCGAGGAAGACCTGGCACGTGGGGATGAGGTGGATGGCGACCAGATCGGCACCGAACTCCCAACGACCCGCGCGCTCCTTGAACATCGGATAGCGCCAGTCCTCGTGGTGCAGGCCGGGGAAGGCGTACACCCAGTTGGCGGTCAAGCGGATCGCCCACAGCACGACGACGATCGCGACGAGCCAGCAGCGCAGCTGATCGACGCCGGGGCCGGCCTGACTCCACCAGTAGCAGAGCAGCAGCGGCGGGATCACGCTCCAATACGCGTCGTAGAAGCTCGAGTTCCGGTAGAAGCGGCTGAAGCCAAAGATGACGATGGTGGCCAGCACGTCGGCGATGAACGTGTCGAGCAGGAGCAGATCGGTGCTCGGGCCCCACCCCAGCCAGGCCGCGGCCACGCCGATGGCGACGGCGTAGGCGAGCGTGACGATGCCCAGTGACCGGGTCTTACTCATTGGCTCCTCGGGGTCCGTGGCGGCCCGAAATGTAACACGTTCTAGTTGTCCTCGTTTTGCGCTCCCGGTCCTCGGGTAGCCAGCGGTTTGGCGTTCAGCCCAGCGCGCCGACCCCCCGCACTCGATGAACGAGGTACCCCATGTCGAACACCGACAAGACCATCTCCACCAACCAGGACGTCGTCGACTTCCTGACCGAGCAACACGAGGCGATCAAACGGCTCTTCGTCGAGACGCTGGACGCCCCGGACGCCGCCGCGCAGGAGAAGTCGTTCGACGCACTGCGCACGATGCTGGCCGTCCACGAGACCGCCGAGGAAATGATGGTTCACCCGCGGGTGCGCCGGAAGATCGACGGCGGACCGGCGATCGTGGACGCGCGGCTCAGCGAGGAGCACGATTCCAAGGTCGCCCTCGCCGCGATCGAGAAGCTCGACTTCGGCACCGCCGAGTTCACCAAGGCACTCATCCATCTGCAGGCCGACGTTCTCCGGCACGCCGAGAACGAAGAGACCGAGGAGTTCACCCGCCTCGAAGACGAGCTGACTGCCGACGAGTTGAAGAAGCTGACCGCCGCGGTGGTCTTCGCCCAGCGGATCGCGCCGACGCATCCACATCCCGGCGTCGAGTCGGCCGCCGTCAACTTCGCGGCGGGCCCGTTCGCCTCGCTGCTCGACCGGGCCCGCGATGCCCTCAAGAGCATCGCGGCCTGACACCCCCACGCCGAAACTGCGGTGAGATCGCGATCGTCGGTACTTTCGCGATCTCCCCGCAGGCTCGGCAACTGGTACCCGGTGTTGGTTGACGGGTGTCGACTTCTTATCGTGGCTGGATGAGCAACGTTGCTGATGCTGACCGGGTCGCCGACCTGGCGAGAGCGGTCGTGCATGATCACGACCCGAAATCCGTCCCCATCCCCGAATTCCTCGGCGCCTGCTACGACGCCGGACTCTCCTGGGTGCACTTTCCCGAAAGCCTTGGCGGGCTTGGTGTTTCACGTGGCAATCAGGCGGTTGCCGACCGCATTTTGCAGGGCGCTGGCGGTCCCGTACCGCTGGGGCTGAACCCGATGGGCTACGGCATGGCGGCGCCGACGCTGCGCGAACACGCCCAGTCCGACGACCTCAAGCGGTCCTGGTTGCGCCCGCTGGCCACCACCGAGGACATCTGGTGTCAGCTGTTCTCCGAGCCGGGTGCGGGCTCCGACCTGGCGGGCCTGGCGACGTCTGCCCTGCGTGACGGCGACGACTGGGTGATCAACGGCCAGAAGGTCTGGACCAGCCTCGCGCACCGGGCGCGGTGGGGGTTGTTGCTCGCCCGCACCAATCCCGACGTGCCGAAGCACAAGGGCCTGACCTACTTCGTCATCGACATGCACTCCCCTGGCGTCGAGACCCGGCCGTTGCGCCAGCTCACCGGTCAGGCCGAGTTCAACGAGGTGTACTTCACCGATGCCCGCATCCCCGACGCGCACCGCCTCGGCGACGTCGGCAACGGGTGGGCCGTTGCGATGACGACCCTGATGAACGAGCGCAGCGCGCTCGGCGGCAGCGGCAGCAGGCGCGGCGCAGGCACGATCTCCGAAGCCGTCTCGCTGTGGGCGGCCAGGCCAGAACGGCAGACACCCGTCCTTCGCGACCGACTCACCCAGCTGTGGCTGCGGTCGGAAGCTCAACGCCTCACGGCCGAACGCTCACGAGCGAAGGCCACCGTCGGCGGACCGGGCCCCGAAGGCTCGATCGGCAAGCTCGTCGGCGCCGAACTGAACCAGCACATCTACCAGTTCTGCATGGATCTCCTTGGGCCGGAAGGGATTCTGTACCACGGCTACGCGAGACCGGAGGAAGCCAGGGAGGACGCCGACTGGCGAGGCCCCATCCAACAGCGATATCTGCGCAGCCGCGCCAACACCATCGAAGGCGGGACGTCCGACGTGATGCGCAACATTCTTGGCGAGCGGGTCCTCGGCCTGCCCGGTGATCTACGTGCGGATGCCGGCATGCCGTGGAAGGAGATTCCTCGTGGCTGAAGTGGCTGAGTACGTGTTCACCGACGAGCAGGACCAGTTGCGGAGCGCGGTGCGCCGGTTCTGCGTCGAGAACTTCGACGAGCAGGCAGTCCGTCGGCTCATGGAGTCCGACCCGCCCTTCGACCCGAAGGCATGGAACCGCCTGGGCACCGAGCTCGGCGTGCTCGGGCTCTCGGTGTCAGAGGCAGACGGTGGGGTGGGTGGCACGCTCGTCGACCAAGCCGTCGCGGTCGAGGAGCTCGGCGCGGCGCTCGCCTGCGGGCCGTCGTTCGGCACGGTGTTCCTCGCCATCCCCGCCCTGGTCGCCGCCTCCGCGGGACCGGTGCGCGACGGGTTACTGGCCGAGCTGGTCGAGGGTCGCCGGACCGCGGCGTTCGTCGTCGCCGACCTGGCGGGTGCCTTCGACGCGGCCGCCGTCTCGGTCACCGCGACGGGGTCTGGCGACGCGGTGACGCTGACCGGGACCGTCGAGCGGGTGGTCGATGCGGGCGCTGCCGACGACCTCCTGGTCGCCGCGGTCGGCGCCGACGGAGTTGGCCTGTACGCGGTCGACGCGGCCGGGCCCGGGGTGGCGCGGACCGCCCTTCTCACCGTTGACATGACACGGCCGCAAGCCGGGGTGACGTTGTCCGATGCGCCCGCTCGTTTGGTGGCCGGACCCGACGAGGCCGAGCGCGTCATCACCCATGCATTGCAGGTGGGTTCGGCGCTGCTGGCAGTCGAACAGGTCGGCGCCGGACAGCACATGCTCGACGTCGCCGTGCAGTACGCCAAGGAGCGCTTGCAATTCGGCAGGCCCATCGGCTCGTTCCAGGCCGTCAAGCACCGGTTGGCCGACATGATGGTCGACCTCGAGCATGCTCGCTCCACGGCGTACCACGCGGTGTGGGCGCTGACCGACGGCTCGGACGATCCCGCGCTGGCGACCAGCATCGCCCAGGCCACGTGCTCGGCCGCGTTCAGCCGGATCGCCACCGACGCGATCCAGACGCTCGGCGGCATCGGGTTCACCTGGGAACACCAGGCGCACTTGTACTTCAAGCGCGCGACGTCCGACGCGGCCCTGCTTGGTAGTGCCGAACAGCACCGGTCGCGAGTCGCCGAACTCGTCCTTGACACCGCGTCTGGAGAGAAGCCGCCACGGGTCTCCAACGGCACGAGGGCTTAACGCTCCCGCCCCTCTGCCGGCCATCGTCGCGAGTTCTGCACAAGGGCTGCGAATCGCGCCTCAGACTCAATCGGTCGCTGCAACACCTGATTCGGTTGGGGGTGTTGTCCGATGGGGTTTCGCAAGTACGGCAGCAAAGAGGTTCCCAAGTCCGCCCATGAGGAGGTTCTGGCGGCGCTGAGCTTGGGGTTGTCGCCTGCGGCGGCTGCCACGGTGGCGGGTGTG
>NZ_JAVRQA010000076.1:0-3279 GCF_032161845.1 Mycobacterium sp. | reverse complement strand
CCGAGCAGCACCGTGAGGTCGATCAGGTCGTTGGCCGTCATCTCGTGGATCTGCAGCTTCGACAGCACCAGGTCGGCGAGCGAGATGCACGGGTCGGCCAGTTCGAGCCGGTCGACGAAGTTGATCGAATGCGCCATCACCAGGGCGTCCATGAAGACGTCGATCTTGATGCCCGTCTCGGGGTGGGCGAAGATCTGTCGCTTGATGCCCCACTCCCGTAGCCCGCGCGCGGCCGGGTCGGCGAGGTAGCCCTCGCCTTGGAAGAACGCGTCGATCTGCCGGTGATCGCGGTCGCGGCCCCAGAAGTCGATGTCGTAGAACGGACGCCGCCCGAGCTCACGCATCAGCCCGTTGTGCCGGGAGCAGTGCAGATGCACGGCCACCGAGCCCGTGACCCGCAGCAGCAGCGACTGCTCCGCGGCCGCCCCGACGAGGCGCGCGGCCTCGCCGGGGATCCGCTCGGCCCGTAGGAGGGTCGCGGCGTCCATCCCGTCCATCACTCGACCGGGATCTCGCTGAACTGGCCCTTGAGGTCGGCCCCCTGATTGGCGCGGTAGATCCGGAACGCTGCGTACCAGGTGAGCGCGAAGACCGTGACGGCGATCGTCATGACCTCGGAGAGGTGGTTGTTGGCGCCGTAGGCGGCATCGATCAGCAACCGGTAGAAGACGAACACCACGCAGGTGAGGGCGACGACGCCGATCACCGAGATCACGGGCACCTTCCCCACTCGGTAGGCGATCGGTGAGGACTCGAACTCCCGCTTTCGCCGGAACGGGAAGATGATCGCGGCCAGGCAGACGCCCATGAACGGGATGCACTGGCCGAGAAAGCCGCCGAGCACCAGGACCGAGCTGGTGAACGCGTAGAGGCACACCCAGACGAAGGCGATCGCCGCCGACAACGCCAGCGCCCAGGTCGGGGTGTGGAACTTGGCCGAGACCGACGAGAACCACTTCGGTGCCAGCCCGTCCAGCGACCACGCGAGCATGCTGCGCGTCGCGACGATCAACGAGCTTGCGCCGACGAAGAACAACAACGACAGCACCCAGAGACTGTTCACCACCGTGAGCACGGGATTGCCGCCGGCGATTCCGGTGTACAGGTTGACGTACGGCGCCGCGTCGAGCGGGAACTTGTCTGGCGCGACCTCGGTGGAGGCCAGCATGAACGAACTGCCAAACGCCATCCGATACAGGAACATCAACAGCATCATCGCCCCACCCATCGTGACGATGGCGAGCGTCATACCCCGCAGCTGACTGCGCTGCCCGTCCTTCACCTCGCCACCGAAGCTCACCGAGAGCACCGCGAACCAGAGCGAGAACGCCGGCCACGCCGCGAAGAACGCGCTCTGCGGCAGGCTGAACGGGTGGGCGGTGTCGCCTGCCGCTGCGATGACGCCGTCGTAGGCGCCCGCACCTGCGGCGGCGTCGAAGTTGTGGTGGAAGTCGAGCACGCCGGTGGCCGCCAGCGCGAGGGTGACGAACGTGGCCAGCAGGCTGACCGCGGTGACGTAGCTGGCCCAGCGTTGCACCTTGAAGTACACCCCGGCGCCGCGGTACTGCACGATCGAGAAGATGCCGACCACGAGCACACCGCCGAGGAACAGGCCCCACTTGCCCGCGAACCAGTTGCCCGCATTGATCAGGGCTGCGTTGTGTTGCTGCACCCCGAGCGAACTGAGCATCGGCGCGATCCCGAACTTGGACAGGAAGGCACCGTTCACCCCGGTGTAGAAGAGCTGCCAGAACACCAGCGACATGCTCAACGCGATGCCTGCGGCCGGATGAAGGATTCTTGACATGAACACGTAGTCGCCGCCGGAGCGCGGATAGACCATGCTGAGCAGCCCGTAGCAGCCTGCGATGAAGAGGCCTGCCACGGTCGCGATCAGGGTGGCCAGCTCCATCGACGCACCCGGGTAGAACTGCCAGGCCGCGACGATGAAAATGATGTAGCCGAGGGCGATTTGCTGCCACCCGTAGAACATCACGTCGTCGGTACGGACCTGCCGGACCAGCCCCGAGCTGGCCCTGGTGAAGACCCCGGCCGTGGTCGGGACCCCGGTCTTGACGGTCGGTGCAGCAGTCATGGCGATCAGCCCCTTACCAGGCTCGTGTTCACAAGGCCGTGTCGTTTGTCCAGATCGATGAGCAGGCCGCCCAGGATCCCCTCGCTGTACTCACTGCCGGGGTTGCCGATCGGCACCCCGGCCAGTTCACGGACTCCCCGCGATTCGTGGATGTGTCCGTGCAGGCCGAGCATCGGCTCGTAGGTGGCGATGGCGTCGCGGGTGGCCGTGCTGCCGACCGGCACCATCTGCGGGCCACCCGACGTGACGACCGCGCGCAGGTCCTCGTCGAGCTTGGGCGCGTAGTCCAACCCCGAGGCGTAAGGCGGTACGTGCAGGCTCATGATCGTCTTGCCAGGGTCGTCAGCCGTGGCCATCACCTCGTCGATCCGGCGGGCCAAGTCTTCCTCCGACACGTCGCGCGGGCACGCCCACGGCGTGATGTTGCCGTAGCCCATGCCCATCATCTGGAAGCCGTCGTCGAGATCGATCACCGTGCCGTTCGGGTCCTCGATCACACTCGAGCGGCTGAGCATGTCGTCGACGTCGAAGTAGTCGTCGTTGGCGCCGCTGATCAGAACCCGCACGCCCGTTCCGCCGAGACGGTCCTCGGCCATGTCGATCCAGCGCTCGACGCGCTTGAGGATCAACGTGCGGAACAGGTCGTCGATCCTGTCCTGGTCGCCGGCGTAGGACTCGAACTCCTCTGGGGTGGTCAGCCACGCATACTCACCGGCGTCGGCGATCATGGCGAGCAGATTGTTGAGCTGCGCGCCCGCGCTGACCTTGCGCTCGATGCCCGCGAACCGGGCCTTGTACTTGCCGCGCTTGGTCTCGATCACGGGCACGATGAACTTCCCCGTGATGTCGCCGCCGATCACGATCGTGTCGCACTCGTAGTGCTTGGGGGTGGCGAGGAACTTCTTCCAGCATCGCTCGCTCCCGTGGATGTCGGTGCAGAAATACATGCGCACGTTCGGGTGCCTCCAGGGCAACGGGTTGGGTCGTCGGACAGAAGCGAACGTATGGGCCGCTTGTTTCGTGCGTAATAATTACCCGTGTCGATAACGTATCGAATTGGACGTGGTGCGACTGTCCGTAGTAAGAATTGACGGAACAGCGGGATTTACAAATCGATGCAGTATCGATTTGGCTGGTAAATGACATGGAGGCAGCTGTGAGTGACGACCTGATGAGCCCGGTGC
>NZ_JAVRQA010000075.1:0-8003 GCF_032161845.1 Mycobacterium sp. | reverse complement strand
CGGTGTCGAAAAGGTACACCCGCTCGGGCGGAGCGCTGATGACCACCTTCTGCTCGGGCTGGTAGTCCTCCTGCGCAGGCGTCTGGACGACGATGCCCTCCTCCGCGCCCGCCACGGTGCTGGTGGCGAGGCCGAACTCGAGAAGGTGCTCGAAGTACGCCACGGTGGTGCGCAATCCGGGCCCATCACCGGCCGACATCGTGCAGTCCTGCGGACGGATTCCCACGGTCACCCTGGTGCCGTCAGCCACCCCGGTGGCCGAGGTATCCAAAGACCCTGCGCGAGAACTAATCTCGACCCGGGCACCACCATCGGACGTCTTCACCACCCCGCTCAGCACGTTGATCTGCGGCTCGCCGACGAACTGCGCGACGAATAGGTTGGCCGGGTCGTCGAACACCTCGTCGGGAGTGCCGAACTGTTGCACCACACCTGCGTCCATGACCGCGAGCCGGTCGGCCAGTGAGAGCGCCTCGACCTGGTCGTGAGTCACCACGATCGTGGTGTAGCCGAACTCGCGCTGCAGAACCTTCAGCTCACGCCGAACTCGTTGGCGCGCAGAGGCATCGAGGTGGCTCAGCGGCTCGTCGAGCAGCAGCACCGGCGGGTTGCGCACCAGGGCGCGCGCCAACGCGACGCGCTGTTTCTGCCCGCTGGACAGACCCGCGGGCCGCAGATCCATCATGTCGTCCATCTCCAGGCGCTTGCTGATCGACGACACCATCTGCTCGGCACCCTTGACCTTGCGGGCCTTCAGCCCATAGAGCAGGTTCTCGCGCACCGACATCGGCGGATACAGCGCATAGCTCTCGAAGCCGACACCGATGCCGCGCTTGGCCGCCGGCAGCTGGGAGATCTCCCGGTCACCGATGCGGATGGAACCACTGGTCACCGTCTCCAGCCCGGCGATCATGCGCAGCGTGGTGGTCTTGCCGCACCCCGACGGGCCGAGCAGCGCGATCAGCTCGCCAGGCGCGATGTCGAGGTTGATGCCCTTGACCGCCGCGAAGCTCTCCCGCCCTCGCGCCATGTAGGTCTTGACCAGATCGGTCAGCGTAAGGCTCTGGGCGGTCGTGGTCTTCGGAGCACTGATCGTGGTGGTCACTGCGCTGCCTCCAGAGTCTTGTCGTCCGCACCGAGTCGCGCGGTGTCACCCTCCCCGGCGGCGAAGACGTGTATGTCCGCGTCCGCGACGGCCATCGATACCGTGGCGCCCTCGTCGACGCCCTCCCGACCGGACGCGAGCACGATCAACTGTTCGCCACCCATGTCGACAGTCAGCTCGATGTTGCGCCCGAGCCGTTCGGCGAGGATCACCGTGCCGGTCAGCCGCGCCGAGGCGCCACCGCCCACGACGTGAACGTCGCAGGGCCGCAAACCAACCCGGACGCGATCACCACCACGGACGTCGAGCCCGGCGGGCACCGGCACGTCGAATGCACCGCCACCGAGCCGAATCCGGCCGTCCTCGACCTCCCCGTCGAGCAGGTTGATCTCCGGTTGCCCGAGGGCACGGGCGACGAAGGTGTCGGCGGGGCGGCGCCAGATCTCCTCGGGGGTGCCGATCTGCACCAGCGAGCCCGCCCTCAGCACCGCGATGCGGTCACCGAGCGCCAGTGCCTCCTGGTAGTCGTGGGTGACGTAGACGGTGGTGGTCTTCGACATGGCGCCGAGTTGCTTGAGTTCGGCCCGCATCGCCGCCCGCAGTTTCGCGTCGAGATGGCTTAGCGGTTCGTCGAGCAGGTAGATGTCGGCGGGACGCACCAGCACCCGGCCGAGCGCCACCCGCTGCCGCTGGCCGTTGGACAGCTCGCGCGGAAAACGCTTGAGCAGGTGGTTGATTCCGAGCGTCGTGGTGACCTGATCGATGCGTTCCCTCTGTTGCGCTTCGGTGTACTTGCCGGTGCGACCCGACTTGAGCGGTGACGCCAGGTTCTCGCTAACGGTCTTCTGCGGGTACAGCGCGTAGCTCTCGAAGGCCATCGCGACATTGCGGTGATAGGGCTCCACCAGGGTGACGTCGTTGCTGCCGATGCGCACCGAGCCACTGTCGACGTCGACGAGCCCGGCCACCGACTTCAGCGTGGTCGTCTTCCCAGCACCGCTGGGTCCGAGGATGACGAAGAACTCGCCGTCGGCGATGTCGACCGTGAAGTCCTTGAGTGCGTCGGTCTTTCCGTAGGACTTGGACAGGCCCTTGAGCGATACGGTGGCCATCAGGCCTTCACCGCCCCAAAGGACAAGCCCCGCACCAGATATCTCTGGATGGTGAGCGCAAGTATGAGTGGTGGCAGCGCAGCGATGATGGCCGCCGCGGCCGTCAGGTTGTAGTACGCCTGCCCTCCGCCGCCGAGGAACTTGGTGATCGCGACGGTGACCGTGCCCGCGTTGCTGTCGGCCAGGATCAGCGGGAATACGTAGTTGTTCCACGCGAAGATGAAGGCCAGCAGGGCCGCGGCGGCGATGCCGGGTCGCACGATCGGGAGCGCCACCATGACGAACGCCCGCGTGCGGGTGTAACCGTCAAGCAGCGCGGCCTGCTCCAGATCCTCCGGCAGGTCCTCGAAGTAGGACCGCAGAATCCAGACGACCAGCGGCATCGTCACCAACTGCAGCACCCAGATCATGCCGACCTTGGTGTCGAACAACCCGATCTGGTTGTAGATGACGAACAGCGGCACGATCACCATCAGCTCAGGGGCGAACCGGAACGACAACATCTGGAACATCAGATCGCTTGAGCCCCGGTACTTCCAGCGGCCCGCCGCGTATGCCGCGGGAATGCCGATGACCAACGAGACGATCACTGCCCCGCCGCAGTTGATCAGGCTGGTCAGCATCGCGGACTTGAAGTCCACGCTCGTCATCTGAGTGCCCTTCTCCGACAGCACCGTGGCGAAGTTCGACCAGGTCGGGCTGAACTGGAAGTAGGTGCTGGTCTGCTCCTCGGCGTTCTTCAGCGCCAGGATCACCATCCACACGATGGGGAACAGCGAGAAGACGAACCAGCCGATCAGGCCGATGTCGGCGACCACGGACCCGGCGCCGAGCCGCTTCTGGCCGGGCAGGAGTTCACTGCGCGTCGGCTTGAACTTGGTGAGTGCCATTAGGACTCCGCTCCCGCAGCACGACGCTGCGCCTTACTGAGCACGCTCACCAGGTAGCGCGCGGTGATGAACACGATGATCCAGAGCAGCAGCATGTAGGTGCTGCCCCGCGAGTAGTCGAGGTTGATGATCGAGTCCTCGAAGGCACCGATCTGCAGCGTCCTGGTGGCCACGCCGGGGCCACCCGCGGTCAACACGTAGATGTGGTCGAAGACCTTGAGGTTGTCCATGAACCGGAAGATCACGGCGACCAAGATGTAGGGCCACAGCATCGGGAGCATGAGCTTGCGGAACATGTAGAACCAGCTGGCGCCGTCGACCTCGGACGCCTCGAACGGCTCCTTCGGCAGCGACCGAATGCCTGCCAGCACCAGGATCGCCACGAAGGGGGTGAAGATCCAGAGGTCGACCAGGACCACCGAGAACAAGGCGTTGGTGCTGGACAGCCAGTCAAAGGTGTTGCCAAGTCCGAGAACGTGATTGAGGACGCCGAACTGTGGGTTGAACATCAGCTTCCAGATGACGCCCGCGATCACGGGGGCGATCATCAGCGGCAGGATCAGCACCTTCTCGAAGATCTTGCCGATGATGCTCGAACGGTTGAGCAACAGTGCCAGCCCAACGCCGAGGGCGGTCTCGACCGCCGTGGCGAGGACGGCGAAGATCGCCGTCGTCCGCACGCTCGACCAGAAGACCTGATCGCCAAGCACCGACTTGAAGTTGTCGAACCAGACGAAGTGCGGGTCGGGGTTGACCGCCGCGTAGTTGAGGAAGGCGTAGTAGGCGCCGACCACGAAGGGGTAGAGGATTCCGATGACGATCACCAGGGCGGGGATCGACAGAAGGTACGGCCGCAGCTTGCGCCGCCACGTAGGCACCTCCGGGAGCGTGCGACCCGTCGGCGTGACCGGCTGCTGCGGCGAGGTGGCGGTGGCCGTGGATGTCCGAGTTGTCATGAGTGCCGCAACTTCCTAGAGGTTGACCTTGGAGGTGTTGGTCTTGGCGAGGCTGCGCAGGCGCGAGCTGGCATCGTCACCGCCGTAGATGTCCTGCAACGCCACGGCCCAGTTCTGGGTGGTGTCGAAGAACTTCTTCTGCGGGGTGAACTGGATCTTCGACTGACCGATCACCGTTTCGAAGGCCTCAAGGTAGCCGAACTGGTCGGCGGCGACCCGCTTGAACGTGGTGTCGAACACCGACTTTCGCACCGGGTCGGCATACGTGCCGCCTTCGACGGCCTTGTTCATCGACTCCTTGCCGGTGGCCCACTGGATGAACAACCAGGCGGGCAGCTTGTTACGGGAGTTGGCGCTCATCGCCCAACTCCACGTCCACAGGTTGGTCTTGTAGTTGCCGTCCGCCCCGGCAGGCCCGGCGTACCAGGCGATGTTGCCGGCTTCCTTGCTGGCGCCGGGCTTGTTCTTCGGGTAGGTCGCGCTGTCGGCGTCGAACACCATCATGGCCTTGCCATCCCCGAGATCGCCGGTGGCATTGGGATAGTCGTAGGTGGTCCACGACGTCGGCCCGGCCTGGTGCTGCATCTCGATCCACTTCTTCGTGAAGTCGATCGCCTTGTCGCTGTCCATCTCGGCGATGAGCTCGGAGCCGTTGAAGGTGTAGTCGACGGCGCCTGCCCTGCTGTACTGGGTCATGAACCCGGGGTGGATGGTGGCCCACGACTTCGAGCCGCGGGTAGCTATGCCGTAGCGGTTGTCGGCACGGTCGGTCAGGTCGACGGCCAGCTGAATGAAGTCGTCGAAGTTGTCGGGCAGCTTTCGGATGCCCTTCTCGTCGAAGATCCGTTTGTTGTAGGCCACCACGTTGTTCTCGAAGCCCCACGGGATGGCCCACTGGCCGCCGGTGCCCAATGGGTTGCCGTTGACGAAGTCCCAGCGGGTTGACGTTCGAAGCCCGTCGAAGATGTCCTCGAAGTCGTATTCGGCGTTGGTGGCCGAACTGTTCTGCAGCCACGGGTTGAGGTCTTCGATCCACCCGGGCGGGCCGTACTGCCAGATGAAGTAGGCACCGAGCATGAAGGCGTCGTGCTTGCCGGAACCACCGGCCAGCTCGGTGTTCAGCTTGGTGAAGTAGTCCGCCTCGGGGACCAGGTCGACGTTGACGGTGATTCCGGTGAGCTCGCTGAACTCCTGCAGCAGCGGCTGATACGACAACTGGTACGGGTGCGGCGTCTGCAGGAGATTCAGCGTCTGTCCGGACGCCTTCTTCCAGTCGAAACCGCCGGTCACTGCGGACGCCCCGTTCGGTGCGCTAGCCTTGCCGCCGACGCCGCAGGCGCTGAGCAACGGCAGGCTTGCCGCAGCCGCGCCCGCCAAACCCAACGCGCCCAACATGTTTCGCCGCGACAGCTGCGGCCCGGTCGTGCGATCTCGACTCATGTGTCTGGTCCTTCTTGGATTGTCTGGACTACGCCGGGATCAGGGAGACCTTGACCGATTCCTTGCCGCTGCCGACGAGGTCGAGGCCCTTCTGGAACTCGCTCAACGGCAGTTGGTGAGTGCAGATCTCGTCCAGCGGTAGCACGCCGGACTCGATCATCTTGATGGCGGCCGGCCAGCAGTACGGCCCAAGGTGGGCGCCGAGCACGTCGAGTTCCTTGTCGTCGCTGATGATGCTCCAGTCCACCGTCACGTCGCTGCCGAAGACGCCGTACTCGACGTAACGACCCAGCTTGCGCAATGCGTTGAGCCCCTGCGGAACTGCGGACGGATGTCCGGTGCCCTCCAGGTAGACGTCGGCGCCGTACCCGTCGGTGAGGTCCTTGACGATCTTCTCGACGTCTTCTTCGGCGATGTTGATGGTGATGTCGGCACCGCACTTCTTGGCGAGCGCCAGCTTCTCGGGCGCCATGTCTAGCGCGATGACGTGCATCGGGTTCTTGGCCCGAGCACCGGCGATCATGCCGAGCCCGATCGGGCCGCACCCCGCCACCACGACGGTGTCCTCGAAGGTGATCTGCGCACGCTCGACGGCGTGCAGCGAGCAGGACAGCGGTTCGACGAATGCGGCGTGCGCGGGCGGGATGTCGCCGGAGATCTTGTGCACCAACGCCTCTACGGGATACGTCATGTAACTGGCCATCGCGCCCGGTGTCCGCCGTTTGAAGCCGTAGAGGTCGTGGGGCTGGCACATGTGGTACTGCCCGCGCTTGCAGAAGCGACACTCCCAGCAGGGCACGATCTGCTCGGACGTCACCCTGTCGCCAACGGCGATGCCCCACCTGCTGGCGGCCTGATCGTCGAGTTCGACGACTCGGCCGACGAATTCATGGCCGGGGATGACCATCGTCTCGGTCCAGGCCGGACGATTCTCGTCGCCCCAGAACTTCGCGGCACCGTGATAGCACTTCAGATCGCTGGCGCAGATGCCGACCGCCTCGACCCGGATGAGTGCCTCTCCGGGCTTGCGTTCGGGAACCGCGACCTCTTCGAGGCGGTAGTCGTTCGGTCCGTGACAGACGACGGCCTGCATCTTCTCCGGAATCGGGTCGGGCATCTCAACGCTCCTTCGGCTGTGGCTCCGGTCACAGTATCGGCCTGCTGCACATTTGTCCAGAACGAATGTTCATCAAAATTCCCTCCAGAACGGATGTGCAATGCCATACTCGCCGTATGTCCCGGTCGGCCCCGCGCACGCCGGCGAGCCAGCCCGCCGAAGCTGTCTCGCAGGACGCCGAGGGCAGCCACTTTCCGGCGGCACTGCTGTACGCGGCAGCCCGGCTCTACTACGAGGACGACGTCACCCAGGCCGAGGTCGCCCAACAACTCGGCACCAGCCGGGCCACCGTCAGCAGGTTGTTGTCAGAGGCGAAGCGCCAAGGCATCGTGCGCATCGAGGTGGTCCCGCCTGCGGAGGCCCGCGACGGCGACCTGGCAGATCGGCTTGCCCGCGCACTCAACGTGACGTCGGTGTACCTCAGCCCGCAACTTCCCGCTCCCGGTGCCGGCCGCACCGTCGTGGACGTGATGGGTCGCGCGCTGGCGCCCGCCGTCGGTCGCGCCCTCGGCGAGGCCGGGCTGCTGCCGGGCGACGTCCTGCTGGTGTCGTCGGGGCGCACGGTGTACGAGGTCGCCCAGTTCGAACTGGCGCCGTTGCCCGGCGTCGTCGTCGCCCCGACCGTCGGTGGCAACGATCAACCCGAGGAGTGGTACCAGACCAACGAGATCACCCGCTTGGTCGCGAACCGGATCGGCGGACGCGCCAACTACCTGTTCGCCCCCGCGCTCCCCGGCGTCGAGCTGTATCAGTCCCTACTCAACGACCCGGGTATCCAACGGGTGCTTCACCTTTGGCCCAGGGCACGATGCGCCCTGATGGGCGTCGGCGCACCGCCGTTGACGCGTTCCGACATTCCCCGATTCGTGCCGACGGGTTCGACCTCGCTGCGGTCCGCGGTCGGAGACGTGTGCTCACGCTTCTATGACCGCGACGGCGTGCCGGTGGAGTTCGAGGATGGTGAACGCCTGATCGCCGTGGAACTCGAAGCGCTGCGGCACATTCCGGTCACCATCGCCGTGGCGGTCGGCAAGGACAAGATCGACTCCATCATTGCGGGCGCGCGCGGCGGCTACTTCAACCGACTCGTCACCGACCCCGTGACCGCCGCCGACGTGCTCAGTAGCGCCGCCTTTGAGAACTAGTCCCGTCCGGCGATCGCACCAAGACCGTGCATCGCGGACTTGGTCGCCGGGTACAGCTCGCGCCACACGCCGTACAGCTCGTCGTAGAGCTCGCGGTGGGCCGGGTTTGGCGTGATCTCCCTTTCAATCTTCGCCCAATCAGTCTCCGGGGCAACCAGTTTCACGCCGATCGCAGCCATCAGCGCACTGCCGTAGCTGGCGCCTATCGCTTGCTCGGGGACCAGTTGCGGACGTCCGG
>NZ_JAVRQA010000074.1:0-11836 GCF_032161845.1 Mycobacterium sp. | reverse complement strand
TCACGATCTTCGCGCTCTTCCCGCTGCTGATGGTCGGTTTCGCGGCGGGCGGCTTCGTGTTGGCGAGCCGGCCGGAACTGCTCTCCGAAGTCGAGATGAAGATCAAGGGGGCCGTCTCCGGTGACCTGGGGCAGCAACTCATCAACCTGATGGATTCGGCGATCGATTCGCGCACCTCGGTCGGCGTCATCGGCCTGGCCACCGCCGCGTGGGCCGGCCTTGGCTGGATGGCGAACCTGCGCGAGGCGCTCAGCCAGATGTGGGGCCATCAGCGCGGTGAGGCGCCGGGTTTCGCGCGTGCGAAGATCTCGGACCTGCTGGCGCTGCTCTCGGCGTTCGCCGCGATCGTCATCACCGTCGCGCTCACCGCGCTCGGCAATGGGACGGTGATGCGCCACGTCCTGGAGTGGCTCGGCATCCCGGACTTTCCCGCGTTGGGCGTCTTATTGCGCGTGGCATCGCTGGTGGTATCGCTCGGCATCTCGTGGCTGCTGTTCACCTGGATCATCGCTCGACTGCCGCGGGAGTCCGTCAGCTTTCGCAGCGCGGCGCGGGCCGGACTGCTCGGGGCGGTGGCGTTCGAAGTCTTCAAGCTGGTGGCGTCGGTCTACCTGTCTTCGGTCATCCGGGGTCCCGCGGGCGCCACCTTCGGTCCGATCCTCGGTCTGATGGTGTTCGCCTACATCACCGCGCGTCTCATCCTCTTTGCGACGGCATGGGCGGCGACGTCACCGGACAATCTTGCCGCGGCACCCGTCGACCCACCCGGTCCCGCCGAGATCACCACCCGGGTCGAACTTCACGAAGGAATCGGCGTTCGTGGCGCCATCGCCGCGGTGGGGTTCGGGGCCCTTGGCGCGCTTGGTCTTTCGAGGCTGACGCGGCGGCGCTGACGTTAGTCGGTGGGGCGCCGGTTCAGTGACCGGGCGGCCATGATGAGGCCGAAGACGATGATCGAGCCAACGACGCCAACCCCCACCCGGACCGGTACCGCATCGGCGGTCGGCAGCGGCGAAGCGGCGATGTCTTGTGCGGGGACGTTGTCCCCGAGTGGGTTCGCGGCCCTGGCGATCAACGACGGATCGGGTTCGACCAGTGCGCCGACCTTCGTGCCAGGGGCCGTCGCAAAGCCGTAGTCCAGAAGGTGGGCGGCCTGCTCCCACGGTGCGATGGGGAGGCGGGTGCCGTGCAGCATCACCACGACGAGTCGGCGTCCGTCACGGTCGGCGGCGCCGACGAACGTTTGTCCCGCGTCGTCGGTGTATCCCGTCTTGCCGCCAAGGGCACCGGGGTAGTTGTAGAGCAGCTGGTTGTCGTTCTCCAACTGGTAGCCGGGATTGTCCTCGCCGCCGTCGCGCGCGGGGTGGCCGGGAAAGTCGTAGGTCTTGGTGGCGACGACGTTCGCGAATACGGCGTTCTGCCAAGCGAAGCGATAGAACAGGCCCAGATCGTAGGCCGACGTGCTCATGCCGGGACCGTCGAGGCCCGACGGGGTGGCGGCGCGGGTGTCGTGACCGCCGAGCTTGCCTGCGAGGTCGTTGATCTTCTGTACGGCGGTGTCCATGCCGCCAATCTGGACCGCTAGGGCGTGGGCGGCGTCGTTGCCCGAGTGCATCAAAAGGCCGTGCAACAGGTCGTTGACGGTGTACTTGCCGCCCTCGTCCACGCCGACCCGGGTGCCCTCAGCCGCCGCGTCGTCGGCGGTTCCGATGACCTGCTTGTTGATCGGCAGCTCCCGTAGCGCCTGGGTCGCGACGAGCACCTTGATGATGCTGGCGGGGCGGTGCCTGCCGTGCGGGTCCCTCGCGGCGACGATGTCGCCGGTGTCCAGATCGGCGATCACCCACGCCTCTGCGGAGACGTCCTCGGGCACTGGCGGCGTTCCCGGCGCGGTGATGATGCCGCAGCCGGACAGGGCGTCACCGCCGAGGGGCTGGGCGGGGATGGGCAGCGGCTGGGGTGGGTCGCCCGATTCGGGAACCTCGGAGGAGTCGACTGCCGGTGGGGTTGCGACCCGGTACGGGCAGGCGTCGTCGGCGTTGGCGAGTGCAGGGCTGCCCAACAGGCAGAAACTCGCCAGGAAGGGTGTCGCCGTCAGTGCGACGAGTCGCCGGGACACGGTTCGGAAGGTCGCCATGGTGTCTGCAGATTAGGCGACGGTCCGCCGTTCGCCGGGTTGCCACGCTGTTACCAGAGTGACCATTGCTGCTTGTGGGATTAGCGGTGGACGCTGCGCCGAACGTGACACCAGTGCGAAGAATCATCGCGAAAGTCGCACCTGCGTCACGTTCGACGAGCGCGCACACGTGCTCTCCCGACGCGGCCGATGATCGCGCCGTCGCTGTCCTCGGCGGTCACGCGTACGTCTATCCACCCAAGTTCCGTCACCAGGTCGTGGCGCCGGATGTCTCGCCGGATCTGTTGCGGGGTCTTCCAGTGATGCTTGCCCTCGTAGTCGACGCCCACCATGACATCGCGCCAGCCCATGTCGAGCTGCGCGACGAGTTGGCCGAACTCGTCATACACGGGCAACTGGGTCTCCGGCCGTGGAAAGCCCGCTCGAATGAGGAGCAGTCGAACCCTGGTCTCCTGGGGCGATTCAGCGCCGGGATCGACCAGGCCGAGCACCTCGAGTGCGGCCCGGATGCCCCGTCGGCCACGGTACCGCTCGGCCAGGGCTTCGACGTTAGCCACTTCGAGTTTGGTGGCTCGCGCCAGAGCGTCGATGGCCGCGACGGCGGAATCGAACGGGTAGTGGCACGCGATGTCAAGGGCGGTGCGAGCGGGCGTAGTCACCACGACACCGTTGACCGTCTGGACTTCGTCATCTGCGAAACGGTCCGACCACGTGTGAATCCCCTGGGGCGGGCGTCTGTTCCTGTAGAGGATCTGGGCGGGCGCATCGTCAGCCACCCACTTCGCACCGTGCAGCGCGGCCGCCGAACGGCCCGCGACGACCGCGTCCCGGCCTGACCACAGCCACGCCGACTTAGCTCGCGACGCGGCGGTCAGTGTCGATTCGCGCGCGAGATATACGTCGTGGTGCACTGCGACGTACTTGCTGCGTAGTTGATACTTCGTGAGGCGGCCCGAAGCCACCGCCTCGCTCCCGATGAATGGGATCCCCATGCCGGGAGTGTGCCGACCGCATCCGACACAGCGCCGAACGTGACACCAGTGCGAAGAATCGTCGCGTAAGTCGCACCTGCGTCACGTTCGACGCGACGGACTAGATGTCGAAGTAGGCGACCGTCGGAGCGCCGATGCCCGCGAGCCACACCCGGTTGCCCTCCTGGACGACGCCCGTCGTCGACCCGAAGGCCGCGTGACGCGCCTTCAGCTGTGTCACGACCCGGCCGTCGTCCGGATCCAGCGCGATCACCCACACCACGGGCTTCACGTCGGGCAGGGCGCCATACGGTAAGCGCCAGAGCAACTTCCGTACCGCCGGTGCCCTGGGGGCCAGCCACTCGGTCAGCGCATTGCGATCGGAGACCATCGCGACCCAGATGCGGCCATCGGGTGCGGTCGAGATGTTGTCCGGATACCCGGGCAGCGATTCCGCCAATGGCGTCACGGTGCCGGTGTTGGGCCCGGTGAGCCAGAACTTCGACACCCTCGCACCCGTGGTCTCGGCGAATACCACTGCCGACTCATCAGCGGTGAGCGTGACGCCGTTGGCGAAGTGCAGCCCCGACGCCAACCGCGTGACCGTGCCGTCGGGATCGCGTCGGAACAGCGAACCCGAACCACGGGCCTCGATGACGGCCCCCTTGTAGTACTCGTAGTGAAACCGGTCGGTGGACTCCGTGAAGAAGATCGTGCCGTCCGACGACTCGACGACGTTCGAGCAGAACTTCAGCGGCCGACCTTCGAATTCGACGACCAGCGTCTCGACGTCGCCGGTGGTGGTGTCCATGGCCAGCAGACCGCGGTGGCTGTCGCAGATCAGCAGTCGGCCGTCGCGGGCCACGGCCAGCCCGAGCGGCCGCCCGCCGGTGTCACCGATCACCTCGTGTGACCCGGACTCCGCGTCGATGCGCATGATCTCGCCGCCGACGACCCCGGTGTACACGCCACCGCGACCGTCGACGACGACGTCCTCCGGGGCGAGGCCGGGCAGTGGGATGATTCTCAGCCGCCGAACGAGGTCGGGCTCGCGGAGCGGCTTCGACGGAGGGGGTTGCCAGCGGACGGGATCGATCGACGGTCTGGTTGCCGGAGTCACCCGTCCGACGCTACCAATGGCTCTAGAGACGCCGCCCGGCTTCGCTCAGTACGCCGTGCAGGATCTCGTAGATCGCGTCGAACTCCTTCTGGCCGCAGATCAGTGGCGGAGCCAACTGGACCACTGGGTCACCACGGTCGTCGGCGCGGCAGTAGAGGCCCGCCTCGAACAGTGCCGGGGTGAGGTAGCCGCGCAGCAGTCGCTCACACTCGTCGTCGTCGAAGGTTTCCTTGGTGGCCTTGTCCTTGACGAGTTCGATGCCGTAGAAGAAGCCCTCGCCGCGGATGTCGCCGACGATCGGCAGGTCGTACAGCTTCTCGAGGGTGGACTTGAACACCGGCGCCATTTCTTTGACGTGGTCGTTGATGCCTTCGCGCTCGAAGATGTCGAGGTTGGCAAGGGCCACCGCCGCGGAGACGGGATGCCCGCCGAAGGTGTAGCCGTGCCCGAACACCGTCGACCCGTCGTTGAACGGCTCGAACAGCCGGTCGCTGGCGATCATCGCGCCGATGGGGGAGTATCCGGAGGTGAGGCCCTTGGCGCAGGTGATGATGTCGGGGACGTAGCCAAAGTCGTTGCAGGCGAACATCGATCCGATGCGCCCGTACGCGCAGATCACCTCGTCGGAGACCAGCAGCACGTCGTACTCGTCGCAGATCTCGCGGACGCGTTCGAAGTATCCCGGCGGCGGAGGGAAGCAGCCGCCTGCGTTCTGTACGGGCTCGAGGAAGACCGCGGCGACGGTGTCGGGACCCTCGAACTCGATGGCCTCGGCGATGCGGTCTGCGCAGTAGCGTCCCCATGCCTTGGGGTCGGTGCTGAAATGCTCAGGGGCCCGGTAGAAGTTGGTGTTGGGCACCCGGAAACCGCCGGGGGTCGGCGGATCGAACGGTGCCTTGAACGCCGGGATGCCGGTGATGGCCAGCGCGCCCTGCGGTGTGCCGTGGTACGCGATGGACCGCGATATCACCTTGTACTTGCCAGGCTTGCCGGTCAGCTTGTAGTACTGCTTGGCGAGCTTCCACGCACTCTCGACGGCCTCGCCGCCGCCGGTGGTGAAGAAGACTCGGTTCAGGTCGCCTGGCGCGTAATTGGCGATGCGCTCGGCCAATTCGATCGCCGGCGGGGTGGCGAACGACCACAGCGGGAAGAACGCCAGCGTTTCGGCCTGCTTGGCCGCGGCCTCGGCGAGCTCCTTGCGGCCGTGGCCGACCTGCACGACGAACAGCCCGGATAGGCCGTCGATGAACTTGTTGCCGTCGCTGTCCCAGATGTGGACGCCCTCGCCGCGGGTGATGATCGGCGGGGTGATGTCGTCGCCGTGGCGGGCGAAGTGGCCCCAGAGGTGGCGCTTGGCCTTGGCGGCCAGGTCGGTGTAAACGGTTGGATCTGATTCTACGAGAGTCATCGTGTGCCCCAATTGTATTGCTGTTTAACGAGTTTGAGGTAGACCAATGTTTCGGTGGATATCACCCCTGGTACGGCACGGATTTTGGTGTTGAGTAGGTCGAGTAGGTCGCCGTCGTCCTCGCAGACCACTTCCACGATGGCGTCGAAGGATCCCGCGGTGAGCACCACGTAGTCGACGGACTCGATCTTGGCGAGCTTGTCGGCGATCTTGGTGGTGTCGCCGGTGCAGCGGATGCCGATCATCGCCTGGCGGGCGAAACCAAGCTGCATCGGATCGGTGACGGCGACGATCTGCATGACGCCTGCATCGACCATGCGCTGGACCCGTTGGCGCACGGCGGCCTCGGACAAGCCGACCGCCTTGCCGATGCCCGCGTAGGACCGTCGGCCGTCCTGCTGCAGTTTCTCGATGATCGCCTTGGAGAGTTCGTCGAGCTGGAAGGCGGCGCCGGGGCGGGAGTGGTTGATCCGCAGCGAGACAGGCCCGATGCCAGGCTGTGCGTGGGGTTCGACCATGACGACGATTGTGCACGGAATCCGTCGTTACAGGCAACCAAAGCCATGAAATCGTTCGTTTTACCCCGCCGTCACGGGGGAATGCGTAGCTGGCCGTTCTACGGTCAGCTAGCGTAAAAGTCATGACGATCGCGAGCAGCTGGATCGACGGCGCCGAGGTGATCACCGGCGGCGGCATGCATCAGGTCATCGACCCGGCGACGGGAAACGTGGTTGCCGATTGCGCGTTGGCGACGTCGGCGGACGTCGACGTCGCGGTCGCCTCCGCCCGCGCGGCGCTGCCGAAATGGTCCACCGCGACCCCAGCCGAACGGTCGACGGTACTGGCCAAGCTGGCTCAACTCGCCGGCCAGCACGCCAAAGCCCTGGTGGCCGAAGAGGTGAGTCAGACCGGCAAGCCCGTCAGGCTGGCTTCCGAGTTCGACGTTCCTGGCAGCGTGGACAACATCGACTTCTTCGCGGGGGCGGCGCGGCACCTCGAGGGCAAGGCGACCGCGGAGTACTCAGCCGACCACACCTCGAGCATCCGGCGCGAGGCCATCGGCGTGGTCGCGACCATCACACCGTGGAACTACCCGCTGCAAATGGCGGTGTGGAAGGTCATTCCCGCGCTGGCGGCCGGCTGCTCGGTGGTGATCAAGCCCGCCGAGGTGACCCCACTGACCACGCTGACGCTGGCGCGACTCGCCAGCGAGGCTGGACTGCCCGACGGCGTGCTCAACGTCGTCACCGGCGCCGGGGGTGACGTCGGCACCGCGCTGGCTGGTCACCGCGACGTGGATCTGGTGACGTTCACCGGCTCAACGGCGGTCGGACGCAAGGTGATGTCGGCCGCGGCGCTGCACGGCCACCGCACCCAACTCGAACTCGGCGGCAAGGCGCCGTTCCTGGTGTTCGACGACGCCGACCTGGACGCCGCCATCCACGGCGCGGTCGCCGCGTCACTGATCAACACCGGGCAGGACTGCACCGCGGCCACGCGGGCCATCGTCGCGCGCGACCTGTACGACGACTTCGTCGCGGGCGTCGGCGAGCTGATGAGCAAGATCGTCGTCGGCGACCCGCACGATCCCGACACCGACCTGGGCCCGTTGATCACCCATGCCCATCGCGCGAAGGTCGCCGGCATGGTCGACCGCGCCACCGGCGAGGGCGGCCGCGTCGTCACCGGCGGCACCGCCCCCGACCTACCCGGCTCGTTCTATCGGCCGACCCTGATCGCCGACGTCGACGAACGCTCCGAGGTCTACCGCAGCGAGATCTTCGGCCCCGTGCTGGTGGCGCGACCGTTCACCGACGACGACGACGGCATCCGACAGGCCAACGACACCGAGTACGGGCTGGCCGCATCGGCGTGGACGCGCGACGTGTACCGCGCACAGCGGGCCTCGCGCGAGATTCATGCCGGGTGCGTGTGGATCAACGACCACATTCCGATCATCAGCGAAATGCCGCACGGCGGCGTCGGTGCATCCGGCTTCGGCAAGGACATGAGCGACTACTCGTTCGAGGAGTACCTCACCATCAAGCACGTGATGAGTGACATCACCGCCAACGCCGAAAAGGATTGGCACCGGATCATATTCGCGAAGCGATGAGTACCTTCGACGATCTCAGCGTGCGCGACATCGCCGACGACGACTGGCCAGGAGTAGCACTGCTCGCCGCGACCAGCTACGGCTCGTTCTGGCACCCCGAGACGATCGCGGCGTGGCGGACGCTGATGCCGGCCAGGAGTTCAGTGGTCGTCAAGGACGGCGCCGACGTGGTCGCAATGGCTCACTACATCGACCTGAAGCTGACCATTCCCGGCGGCGCCATCCTGCCCGTCGCAGGCATCACGTGGGTGGGTGTGGCGCCGACGCACCGCAGGCGCGGCCTGCTGCGGGCGATGTACACCGAACTGCACCAGCGCTTTGCCGGCGCCGGCTATCCGATCGCGGGACTGACTGCCACCGAGGGCGGGATATACGGCCGCTTCGGGTACGGTCCGGCCACCGTCGAGACGGAGTTGACCCTGGATCGCCGATTCGCCCGGTTCCATGGCGGCGCAACCGATCCCGGCGGGGTGCGCATCGTGCGGCCGGGTGATCACCGCGACGAGCTCGCCGCGATCCATGACCGCCATCGGTTGATCACACCGGGTGGCCTGCAGCGACCGGCACCGCTGTGGGACGACCTGCTGGCCGATTGGGACGACTCGCGGCGCGGAGGCACGCCGTGGAACTGCTTCCTGCACGCCGATGGCTATCTGCTCTACCGCGTGCATCGGGGCCAGTCGAGAAACGTTCGCGTCGAAGAGTTCACGGCCGTCACCGCCGAAGCCCACGTGGCGCTGTGGCGCGCGCTGATCGGCCTCGACCTCGTCGAGACGATCACGACGTCAAGCCATCCCTGCGACCCGTTGCCGTATCTGCTGGACAACCCTCGACTGGTGCGCACCACGGGATCGGAAGACGGTCTCTGGCTGCGGATCATGGACGTGCCCAGCGCGCTGCAAGCTCGTACCTACCTCGCCGACCTGGACACGGTGATTCAGATCGACGACGGATTCCGCTCCGACGGTGGGCGATTCGCGCTGACGATCCGTGACGGGCGGGCCCGCTGCGAACGCACGGATGCGCAGGCCGAATTCGTGATGGGTCTCGACGTGCTCGGCAGCCTGTATCTGGGCGTGCACCGAGCCGCCACCCTGGCGGCGGCGAACCGTATCCGCGGTGGTAGTCCCACGACCCTGGTGCACCTGGACGCCGCATTCGGTAGCGACGTTCCCGCGCAACTCGGATTTTCGTTCTGACGATGACACAATCGGCGGCGTGAAGTACCGAGCGGGCTACCGCCCCGCGGCGGTCGACTGGTCGTCGACACGCGGCCGGATCCTGCTCGCGGCGTCGACGCTGTTCGCGCAGCGCGGCTACTTCGGCACTTCGACGCGTGACATCGCCGACGCGGTACGAATCAGGCAGCCGTCGCTGTTCCACCATTTCGAGGCCAAGCACGTCATCTTCCGGACGCTGGTCGAACTCGATCTGGGGCCGTCGATCGACCGCATCGTCAATGTGCTCGAGGAGCACTCGACGTGGGGTGAGAAGTTGCATCTGACGATCGCGTGCGACGTGCGCGAGGCGCTCATCCAGCCGTTCGACGCGCGGGGGCTCTACCAGGACGCGGTCCTCGGACTCGACGAGTTCGCCGACGAGCGCGACGGCATCGAGCTGTTTCACGAACTCGTCGAGCGGGTGATCTCCAGCGGTAGTGCGGCGGGGGAGTTCGTGGACCTCGAACCGAGCTTCGTCCAGCGGGCCATGAACGGGGTGCTGTTCGAGACGCTGCGTGAGCAGGGCGGTCCTGGCGGCTCGATTCGGGAGCGGCGCCCGCTGCAGGCGGCTGATTTCGTGCTGCGGTCGCTGCTGGTGGACCCGTCGGTGCTCGATCGCCTCCGTGCGACGACCACGGGCCGCCTCGACGAACTCGAGGCCGTCGCACTGCGTTGACCTGTGGTTCGGGCGACCGGGTCGTGACATCTCCTTGAACCCATTCAGAACCAATATTGGCCCAAAAGATGCCTATCGACCGATAGGGCCCTATCGTCTGATAGGTCAGCGGCCGGCGGGCGAAGGCTCCGCCATTGCCCAACTTGTGGAGGAACCGTGAACACAACCGTCATTGCCGCCGCCCGTGCCGCCATCTGCACGCTCGCGCTGGCGCTAGCCATGTCCGGTTGCTCGTCGTCCAGCGAATCATCGCCGGCCCCGACCGGCCCGGCCAAGATCGCGCCGCCGGCCGTGTTGGAGGCGGGGACGCTGAAGATCTGTGCACCCAACGACGGCACACCACCGAACGTCTACCACGACGAGACCGGGAAGCTGGTCGGCGCCGAGGTCGACCTCGGCGAAGCGCTCGCCGCACAGTTGGGTTTGAAGGCCGACTTCGTGGAGTCCTCCTTCGCCGCGGTGATCCCGACCTTGCAGGCCAAGCAGTGCGACGTGATCATGGCGCAGCTCTACATCAAGCCCGAGCGCGAAAAGGTCGTCGACTTCGTCCCCTACGTGTATTCGGGCACCGGTATCGCCGTATCCAAGGCGCATCCGGCGGCCATCACCGGCCTCGACGACAGCCTGTGCGGCAAGAAGGTGATCCTGGCGGTGGCCACCACCGCCGAGTCCCTGGCGCAGGAGCAATCGGACAAGTGCACGGCTGCAGGCAGGCCGCCCGTCGACATCACCAGGGCCAATCAGGCCGACGTCTCCATTCAGCAGGTGCAGAACGGTCAGGTCGACGCCTACCTCGATACGGCCGAAACGCTGGGGTACTACGTCACCAAGACCGGTGCCCAGATCCAGTCAGCCGGGAAGCCGTTCGGCACCATCAAGATTGGCGCGGCGACCGTAAAGGGGAATGCCGCGCTGCACAACGTGCTCCAGCAGGCGCTTGGCGAACTCGAGGGCAACGGCGCGTACGCCAAGATCCTCGACCAGTGGGGAATGTCCGACCTCAGCATCCAGAGCTGACGCAGAGGGCTTGTCATGCAGTTCGATTGGCAGTTCTTCTGGAAGGCGTTGTTCACGCCCGGTGACCCGTTCGTCGACGGGCTGATCCTGACCGTCGTCATCTCCGTGGTGGCGATGGTGCTGGCCACGTTCGTCGGCCTGGTCGTCGCGCTCATGCGGCGGTCACGGTTCACCCTGCTGCGGTGGTCGGCCAGCATCTATATCTGGGTGATTCGCGGCACCCCGCTGCTGGTACAGCTGGTGCTCATCTATACGGGACTGGCCGCGATAGGCCTTTACCAATTTCACGACGTGTCGCTGCTGGGCCTGTCGGTGCGGGCCGCGGTGCAGGCGGCGGTCCTCGGGCTGATGATCAACGAAAGCGCCTACATCGCCGAGATCATCCGCGCCGGACTCGATTCCGTGCCCAAGGGCCAGTTCGAGGCGGCAGCCTCGCTTGGGATGAAACCGGGCAGGGTGATGCGGTGGATCATCGTGCCTCAAGCGCTGCGCGTCATGGTGCCGCCGCTGGGCAACTCGTTCAACGGGATGATGAAGACGACGTCGGTGCTGTCCGTGATCGGCGTCAGCGAGATGTTCCTCATCACGCAATCGATCAGCTCGGCGACGTTTCATACGTTCGAGATCTTCATCGTCGCGGCCATCTACTACCTTGCGCTGACCACGATCTGGACGTTCATTCAAGCCTGGATCGAGAACCGGCTGGCCCGACAGCTCGGCATCGAACAACGCGTGCGGATCACGCATCGCCTCCTGGGTGCCCGCCGTGCCGCCTCTGTCCTTCAACTGCAGGGATGAGGTCAACCGTGAACGCCAAGGAGTACATCATGTCCAGGGCGGAGTCAGCCACGGAACCCGTTGTCTCCGTTCGGGGTGTCTCGTGCACACTCGGGGGACGCAAGGTGCTCGACGACGTGTCGCTCGACGTGATGCGCGGTCAGGTCGTGGTGCTCATCGGTCCGTCCGGGGCGGGCAAGACGACCTTGCTGCGATCGCTGAACCACCTGGAACAGGTTGACAGCGGCCAGATCCTGATCGGGGGCGTACCGATCGGGCACCGCGACGTGGGCAGCGAGAAGCGGGTCAGCACTGCCGAACTCGCCCGGCGCCGTCGTGAGATCGTCTTCGTGTTCCAGCATTTCAACCTGTTTCCGCACATGACCGCGGCCGA
>NZ_JAVRQA010000073.1:0-4525 GCF_032161845.1 Mycobacterium sp. | reverse complement strand
TGCAGGAGCGCGAGTTCGCCGCCGAGGAGCGTGGCTACACCGCGACCAAGCACCAGCGCGAGGTCGGCGCAGGCTACTTCGACCGGATTGCCACCACCGTTGACCCGACCAGCTCGACCACCGCGCTTGCGGGCTCGACCGAAGAGGGCCAGTTCCACTAGGTCTCTAGATCTGCGCGAGCAGACGTAAATGGCCCTCAATCCGCGGATTTGAGGGCCATTTGCGTCTACTCGGCCATCACGTAGAGAGTGTCACCGTGAAGAACATCGAGCGGGTTGGCGTCGTGGGCGCCGGACAGATGGGCGCGGGCATCGCGGAGGTGTCATTGCGCGCGGGAGCGGACGTGCGGATCTACGAGCCTTCCGAGGCGCTGGTAGCCGCGGGCCGCGACCGCATCGTCAAGTCGTTGGAGCGCGGGGTCAGCAAGGGCAAGCTCACGAAGGACGAGCTCGACTCGGCGCTCGCCAAGTTGACGGTCACCACCAGCCTTTCGGACCTGGCCGATCGCGATCTGGTGATCGAGGCCATCGTGGAGGACGCCGTCGTCAAGGCCAAGGTGTTCGCCGAGCTCGACGAGGTCGTCACCGATCCGGACGCGGTGCTGGCGTCGAACACCTCGAGCATCCCGATCATGAAGATCGCCGCGGCAACCAAGAATCCCAGCCGGGTACTTGGGCTGCACTTCTTCAACCCGGTGCCCGTGTTGCCGCTCGTCGAACTCGTCGGGACGCTGGTCACCAGTGAGGCGGCCATCGCCAGGACCGAGCAGTTCGCCGGTGAATTGCTCGGCAAGAAGGTCGTGAAGTGCGCCGACCGGTCGGGCTTCGTCGTCAACGCCCTCCTGGTGCCGTACCTGCTTTCGGCGATCCGGATGGCCGAGGCAGGCGTCGCGACCGTCGAGGACATCGACACCGCCGTCGTCGCCGGGCTGTCGCACCCGATGGGCCCACTGAAGCTGTCCGACCTCGTCGGGCTGGACACCCTGAAGCTGATCGCAGACAGCATGTTCGAAGAATTCAAGGAGCCGCTGTACGGTCCGCCGCCGCTGTTGCAGCGGATGGTCGAGGCAGGCCAGCTCGGCAAGAAGTCCGGCAAGGGCTTCTACACGTACTGACCGGCGACGGTCCGATGTTGCCCAAATTGCATCGGTGGGTGCGTCGTGGGTTGGCCTCGACCGCATGGCTAACCACGTAACCTCGTCGAGCCGCCAGTCGATCGGCATCACCGTCGTACGCAGCGAAGACCCGTGCAAGGGGCGGCAGCACCGACGCCGGGGTGGCCGCCAATTTGCCGTCGGCATTGGTTACGCTGGCTTCTTCAGACAAGTGCCGATTCAGCTCGGAGTCGGTTGCCCCGCAGTCATTTTGGCATGCGATGGCAAACCCCTCGCTCCGGCGTCGACGGTCGGTCAGCGGATGAGGGAGATGTCAGGGAATGTCCGAAATCGTTTCCGAACTCGAGCCGTTCTACGAGGAATCCCAGGCGATCTACGACCTGTCCGACGAGTTCTTCGCGCTGTTCCTCGGACCGACCATGGGTTACACCTGTGCGTACTTCGAACGTGACGACATGACACTCGACGAAGCGCAGAACGCCAAGTTCGACCTCGCGCTCGGCAAACTCGGTCTTCGGCCTGGCATGACGTTGCTCGACGTGGGGTGCGGCTGGGGCGGAGCGCTGCGAAGGGCCGCCGAGCGATTTGACGTCAACGTCATTGGAATCACGTTGAGCCGCAACCAATACGAGTACAGCAAGAAGTTGATGCGCGGGGTTTCCAGCGCGCGAACCGCCGAGGTGCGCCTGCAGGGCTGGGAGGAGTTCGACGAGCCCGTCGACCGGATCGTGTCCATCGGAGCGTTCGAGGCGTTCAAGGCCGACCGCTACCCGGCCTTCTTCGCCAAGGCCCACGACGTCCTGCCTGCGGGCGGAACGATGTTGCTGCACACCATCCTCGCGCACACGCAGAAGTTCTTCCACGACAACGGAATCAAGCTAACGTTCAGCGATCTCAAGTTCATGCGCTTCATCGGTACCGAGATCTTTCCCGGCGGCCAGTTACCCGCCGTCGAGGACATCGAACGGTTGGCCGACGGTTCCGGGTTCACCCTGGCGCGAACCCATCTGCTGCGGCCGCACTATGCCCGCACCCTCGACATGTGGGCCGCGAACCTGGCGGCGAACCGCGACGAGGCGATCGCCATCACCTCGCCCGAGGTCTACGAGCGCTACCTGCACTACCTGACTGGCTGTGCGGACTTCTTCCGCCGCGGCATCACCAACGTCGGCCAGTTCACGCTGGTCAAGGGGGCGTAGCGGACGTCAGACGGTGGCCAGTCGCTTCTTCTCGGCCTCGACGTCGAAATCGGCTGGCGGCCATGACAAGTCGAGGCCGTTGAGCGCTTCGATCAGCAACTCGGTGATCGCCAACCGGGAGTACCACTTGCGGTCGCAGGGAATGACGTGCCACGGTGCGTACTCCGTCGAGGTCCGGTCCAACATCGCCTGGTAGGCCTCCTGGTACTTCGGCCACAGTTCGCGCTCGTCGATGTCGGCGGGGTTGTACTTCCAATACTTGTCCGGCCGATCCAGGCGCTTGGCGAGCCGCTTCTTCTGTTCGTCGAGCGAGACGAACATGGCCACCTTGACGATCGTCGTGCCGTCGTCGACGAGTTCCTTCTCGAACCCATTGATCTCGTCGTACCTCGCGCCCCACACGTCGGGCGGGACCAGGTCGTGCACCCGCACGATCAGCACGTCCTCGTAGTGCGACCGGTCGAACACGCCGAGGTGGCCCGCGGTCGGAAGCGCGTTGCGGATTCGCCACAGGAAGTCGTGGGCCAGCTCTTCCTCGGTGGGCTTGCCGAAGCTCGCGTATCGGATACCTTGCGGATTGCCTGCGCCGACAACGTGTTTGACGATGCCGCCCTTGCCCGCGGTGTCCATTCCCTGCAGTACCAGCAGGACCTTGCGGGTGTCGCCCGACCGGCTGCTCGCGTACAACATCTCCTGCAGTTCGGCGAACCGCTGGTTGCGCTCCTCCTGCAGATCGGGCGCGTCCGACTTGGATCCCTTGAACCCGGGCGTCGCGTTCGCCTTGATGTCGGCGACCTTGTCGCCCGCCGTGAACTCGAGGTGGGTGTGCGGTTCGTGAGTCCAGAGCGAGGGCGTATCGGAGGAGGTGTCGGCCATGCCGTCAGTCAAGCAGTCGGGACGGCAGTATCGGGGACGGATGCGGTACCGAGTTGAAGTTCTCCAGCGAGCCGTTCGCTTCGACGATGCCGCGCAACGCGTTCCACGACAGCATCGTCAGGTAGTCGATCAACTCGTCGGCGGTCATCCGCGGGTGCGACATCCAGGAGTGGGTGGCCAACTGCACGCCGCCGACGATCATGAACGCCCATGGCTGCGCGCCGCTGGTGTCCATGCCCTCCGACGCCATCCGGCGGCGCAACATGACGCCGAGCATGCGGGCGATGATCTGCTCGGAGTCCGCCACCGCCTTGCTCTTGCTCGCCGAGCTGTTGGCCATCACGAACGGGTAGATCTCGGGCTCGTTGGCGACGGTGTCGACGTAGACGCGGATGATCTCGCGGGTGAGGTCGTACCCGTCGAGGTTCGATGACAGCGCTGCAGCCATGTTGGGAATCAGGGTGGTCTGTGCGAACCGCATCATGACCGCGGTGGTCAGATCATTCTTGTCGACGAAGTAGCGGTACAGCACAGTCTTGGACACGCCGATCTCGGCGGCGATCTCATCCATGCTGACGTTGCTGCCACGGAGCCGGATGGCATCCAGCGTGCCATCGACGAGTTCATTTCGTCGATCGACTTTGTGCTGGTGCCAGCGCCGTTTGCGTCCGTCGGTCTTCACCGGTCCCGCTGGGGTAGCCCCTGCCACTTCCGCCGTCATTCCCATTCCCTCGTCCGGACTAGATGATACGGCTGAAATCGCCCGGTGCCGCGGTGGGACGGGTGTGCCGGTGGCGGCATGCAGGATGATGGAGGCGTGGCACACAGACCCACCTCCGACCAGCGGTCGAGCTTCGCCGAATCGTTCGCAGGTGTCGACTCCGCCGCTGATGCCGAACGCCGCCGCGGGCTGCGCAGGATGAAGGTCGTCGCGCTGAGCTTCCTCCTCGCTGCGACGGTCGTCTTCCTGGTGGCCGCGTGGGCGCAGTCGGTGGGCGCCCCGGGCTGGGTCGGCTACGTCCGAGCGGCGGCCGAAGCGGGCATGGTCGGGGCGCTGGCCGACTGGTTCGCCGTGACCGCCCTGTTCAAGCACCCGCTGGGCATTCCCATCCCGCACACCGCGATCATCAAGCGCAAGAAAGACCAGCTCGGCGAGGGTCTAGGTGACTTCGTCCGGGAGAACTTCATGTCGCCGGCGGTGGTGTCGACCAAGCTGCGCGAGGCTCAGGTCTCCGACCGGATGGGCAAGTGGCTCTCCGATCCGACGCATGCCGAACGGGTGGCCGCCGAGGCATCGACCGTGCTGCGGGTGGTGGTCGAGATGCTTCGCGACGAC
>NZ_JAVRQA010000072.1:0-21609 GCF_032161845.1 Mycobacterium sp. | reverse complement strand
AGTCGTGGTCGTCGATCTTGGGTCGCAGCTTCTGTTCCTTGACGACGGTCTGCTGCTGGTTCTTGCGAGACTCGCGCTCCTTGAGTGCCGTCTCGTACTTGAACTTGCCGTAGTCCATGATCTTGCACACCGGCGGCTTGGCGGCCGGAGCAACTTCGACAAGGTCGAGATCGGCATCCGCGGCGACACGGAGTGCATCTTCGATGCGCACGATGCCTACCTGCTCACCGTTGGGTCCGATCAAACGGACTTCGGGTACACGTATGCGCTCGTTGATGCGGGTCTCAGTGCTGATGGGGCCTCCTATGTAGTCTTCGAGGAGGCCACGCCATCAGCATCCTGCCCAATAGAGCAGAAAGGCCCTGTACATGACAGGGCCCGATACCGACCGATCACGACTCGCGTCGCCTGCGCGGAACGCAGAACAAACACCTGTCGGTGTCTGTGACCGGACCGTTGGACCTAGCTGGTCAACGGTGGGAGCGGGACTCCACTTGCTGTCCTGACGTACGCCAGGACGGTCGCGCGTGCCAGTCTAGCAGCCATGACCGATGTTCCTAACATCCGTGAACTGGCCGAGATTCCCGCCGTCGAAGTGATCACCAGGGCGGCGGTGATGCTGATGAGCGCCGCCGCCGAGAAGCTGGGACTCTCGGAGGACGATCCCGACAATTCCCCGCACCGAGATCTGGACGAGGCGCGCAGGCTGATTACGGCGCTGGCCGGGCTGGTGAAGGCGTCCGCTGAGTATCTGGGTCCGCACGCCGGGCCGGTCCGCGACGGCTTGAAGCAACTGCAGTTGGCGTTCCGCGAATCCTCCGCCTTCCCCGACGAGCCCGGGCATGGCCCTGGCGAGAAGTACACCGGCCCAGTCTGGTAGCCGGCACTCCCAACCATTTCGCGGCTGGAGCGAATATCCTCGCGGCCTATGACGCTGACTACTCCCAAGCAGCATCGAACGTCGACCTTCCGATGGGTGCCCGCCGCCGCGGGCTGGCTCGTCGGCATCATCGCGACGCTCTCGTTGTGCGCCAGCATCTCGCCGGCGGTGCGGTGGTTGATCAAGGTGCCACGCGAGTGGGTCAACGACTACATCTTCAACTTCCCCGACACCAGCTTCGCGTGGGCCTTCGTCCTCATTCTGCTGGCGGCCGCGCTGGCAGCACGGAAGAGCGTGGCGTGGTGGATCCTCGTCCTGTACATGGTCGCTGCGATCGGCTGGAACCTCGGTGACCTCTTCTCCGGCCCCGAGTCCGTCATGGAGGACGTCGGCGAAGTCATCGGGCTCGGCTTTCACGTCGCCGCGATCGCCTTCCTGGTGTTGGCCCGCAAGGAGTTCTGGGCGAAGGTCCGGCGTGGCGCGCTGATCAAGGCGGCGGCCGCCCTGGCCGCAGGGATGGCCGTCGGCATCATGATCGGCTGGGGCCTGCTGGAGATGTTCCCCGGCTCTCTGGACCGCGACGAGCGCCTCCCCTATGCCGCCAACCGCGTCGTCGTCTTCGCCGGTGTCGACGCCGACGCCTTCGACGGCCACCACCCCCACGTCTTCGTCAACGCGCTGCTCGGCCTGTTCGGCGCGCTGGCACTCATGGTGGCGGCCATCGTGCTGTTCCAGTCGCAGCGGGCCGAGAATGCGCTCACCGGGGAGGACGAGTCCGCGATCCGCGGGATGCTCGAGTTGTGGGGCAAGAACGATTCGCTCGGGTACTTCGCCACCCGCCGGGACAAGTCGGTGGTGTTCGCCCCGAACGGCCGCGCCGCCATCACCTATCGCGTCGAGGTCGGCGTCTGTCTTGCCAGCGGTGATCCGCTCGGCGACCCACGCTCCTGGCCCGCCGCGATCGGGGCGTGGCTGACCCTGTGCCAGTCATACGGCTGGGCGCCGGGCGTGATGGGCGCGAGTGCCGCTGCGGCACAAGCATTCCGGGAGGCCGGACTCAACGCACTCGAGCTCGGCGACGAGGCGATTCTGTATCCGGACAAGTTCAAGCTGTCCGGTCCCGACATGAAGCCGGTGCGCCAGGCCGTTACGCGCGCTCGGCGAGCCGGCCTCGTGGTACGCATCCGCCGTCACCGCGACCTGTCCCCCGAAGAGATGGCCAACGCCATCAAGCGGGCCGACGACTGGCGCGACACCGAGACCGAGCGCGGATTCTCCATGGCGCTGGGCCGGCTCGGCGATCCCGCCGACGGCGACTGCATGCTGGTCGAGGCGGTCGACCAAACGGATGCCGTGGTGGCCATGCTGTCCCTGGTCCCATGGGGCACCAACGGCGCATCCCTCGACCTGATGCGGCGATCGCCCCAGTCGCCGAATGGCACCAACGAGCTGATGGTCAGCGAGCTGTGCCTGCAGGGTGAAGGCATTGGCATCAACCGGATCTCGCTGAACTTCGCGATGTTCCGCTCGGCGTTCGAGGAGGGTGCCCAGCTCGGGGCAGGCCCGATCGCCCGACTGTGGCGCGCCCTGCTGGTGTTCTTCTCGCGATGGTGGCAACTGGAGACGCTGTACCGGTCGAACATGAAGTACATGCCCGAATGGGTGCCGCGCTTCGCCTGCTACGAAGACGCCCGGCTGATTCCGCGCGTCGGCATCGCCTCGGTCATCGCCGAGGGCTTCCTGGTGCTGCCGTTCAGCCGACGTGCCAAACAACACACCGGGCAATATATTTCCGCGCCGGACACGCTGGTGAACAGCGGCAGACTGCACCACGACGGCAGCGCTCCCGACCTCACCGGACTCGACCTCGAAGCAGCGGCGGACGAGGTCGTCCCCCGCCTGCCCGAGCAGGTCAGGGTGCGGATGGCGAAGCTGAAGGCATTGCAGGACAAGGGTATCGACGCCTACCCCGTCGGCAAGGCCCCGAGCCATACCATTGCCAAGGCGATCGAGACCGCTGGCGGCGCCGTGACGGTTTCCGGTCGGGTGCTTCGTCTTCGGGACTACGGCTCGGTGCTCTTCGCCGATCTTCGCGACTGGTCCGCCGAAGTCCAACTGCTGTTCGACAATTCGCGGCTGAGCGAGGGCAGCACCACCGACTTCACCAGCGCCATCGACCTCGGTGACCTCGTCGAGGTGACGGGCAGCATGGGCGCCAGCAAGTCCGGCACCCCGTCCCTGCTGGTGGATGGTTGGCGGCTGATCGGCAAGTGCCTTCGGCCGCTGCCCGACAAGTGGAAGGGCCTCACCGATCAGGAGGCGCGGGTCCGCACCCGCTACGTCGACCTGGCCATCAACACCGAATCCCGGGATCTGATCCGGGCTCGCAGTCACGTCCTGCACGCGATTCGAGAGACGTTGTTCGCCAAGGACTTCCTTGAAGTCGAGACCCCGATCCTGCAGCAGATCCACGGCGGCGCGAACGCCCGCCCGTTCGTCACCCACATCAACGCCTACGACCTCGCGCTGTACCTGCGCATCGCTCCGGAGCTCTACCTGAAGCGGCTCTGCGTCGGCGGCGTGGAGCGGGTGTTCGAACTGGGCCGCGCGTTCCGAAACGAGGGGGTTGACTTCAGCCACAACCCCGAGTTCACCCTGCTGGAGGCGTACCAGGCGCACGCCGACTACAACGTGTGGATCGACGGCTGCCGTGAGCTGATCCAGAACGCGGCACTCGCCGCCAACGGATCACACGTCGTCATGAGACCACGGGAGGACGGAACCCTCGAGCCCGTCGACATCTCCGGCGAGTGGGCCGTCAAGACCGTGCATGGCGCCGTGTCGGAGGCACTCGGCGAACACGTCGACACCGCCACCGACCTCACGACGCTGCGGCGCTTCGCCGACGCCGCGAAGATCCCGTACCAGACCCACTGGGACCCCGGCGCCGTCGTCCTCGAGATGTACGAACACCTCGTCGAGGATCGAACAGAGAACCCGACCTTCTACAAGGACTTCCCGACGTCGGTATCGCCGCTGACCCGGCCCCACCGCAGCCTGCCAGGCGTGGCGGAGCGATGGGACCTGGTGGCGTGGGGTGTCGAGCTGGGGACCGCCTACAGCGAGCTGACCGATCCGGTCGAGCAACGCCGCAGACTTCAGGAACAATCCTTGCTTGCGGCGGGCGGCGATCCTGAGGCCATGGAGCTCGACGAGGACTTCCTGCAGGCCATGGAGTACGCGATGCCGCCGACGGGCGGCCTGGGAATGGGCGTGGACCGCGTGGTCATGTTGATCACCGGCCGAAGCATCCGAGAGACGCTGCCCTTCCCGCTGGCCAAGCCGCGCTGAGGAGCGCTCACAGCCAACCGTCAGCAACGCCGTCCACGATGTCGACGTGACATTGTGGTCAGCCGCCGGAGACTTTCGGCAACAGCACCTCTCGTTGATGCACGGTTGGTTGCCGTTGACGATTCAAGCCGTCACAGTGGTCGTCCTCATGGCCGCGATCGGCTGGCGGACCCGTCGTTGGCGCCTGGTGTGGCTGCCCATCGCGGTGGTGATCGGCCTCGCGGTGGCCGCCGCCTCGTACTGGTTCGTCACCTCCCAGGGCATATCGGACGACCCGGCTCCGAACTTGCTGTGGATTTGGATCAGCGGCACCGGCGTTGCTGCGGTGGTGTTCGTCGCCGGCTGGCGCAACACCGGCTGGTGGCGCCGGGCAGCATCCGCCGTGGGACTGCCCCTGTGCCTCCTGTGTGCGGCGCTGGCACTGAATCTGTGGGTCGGCTACTTCCCCACCGTCCAGACCGCCTGGAATCAGCTCAGCGAAGGGCCGCTGCCCGATCAGGCCGACCAGACGACGGTCGTGGCCATGCAGACCAGGCATCAAATCCCCGCCAAGGGTGTCGTGGTCCCGGTGAATATCGGATCGACGGCGTCGGGGTTCAAACACCGTGGCGAGCTGGTGTACCTGCCGCCCGCCTGGTTCGCGACGAACCCGGCCCCGCATCTGCCGACGTTGATGATGATCGGGGGCGAGTTCAACACCCCCGGCGACTGGTTGCGCGCAGGCAACGCGATCAAGTCCGTCGACGACTACGCCGCGGCCAACGGCGGCAAGGCCCCCGTGTTGGTCTTCGTGGACACCGGCGGCGCATTCAACAACGACACCGAATGCGTCAACGGCTCGCGCGGCAACTCCGCAGACCACCTCACCAAGGACGTCGTGCCGTTCATGGAGGCCAACTATCGCGTGAGCATCAATCGAGCGAACTGGGGTCTCGTCGGCTGGTCGATGGGTGGTACCTGCGCGGTGGACCTGGCCGCAATGCACCCGGACATGTTCAGTACGTTCGAGGACATCGCAGGTGACCTGGCGCCGAACTCCGGCACCAAGCAACAGACCATCGATCGACTCTTCGGCGGGAACGCCGCGGCCTACGCCGCATTCGATCCGACCACCGTGATCACCAAACACGGTCCGTACAACGGGGTTTCGGGGTGGTTCGCCATCAACGGCTCCGGCCCCTCGATGGGTCCAACCGTCGTCACCGCGGTCAACGCCAACGGCACCGGTCTCGGCGGCAAGGACGCCGCGGCGCACGTCAGTGATCAGGCGGCAGCGGCCAACTCACTGTGCGCCCTCGGCGCGGTCAACGGCATCAAGTGCGCGGTCGTAGCGCAGCCGGGCAAGCACGACTGGCCGTTCGCCGACCGTGCGTTCGCGGCAGCGTTGCCGTGGCTGGCGGGTCAGGTCGGCACGCCGGGAATCCCGGTGCATGGGCTGCCCGGCCCGGCACCGTTGACTTCGCACCTTCAGTAGTCGGACTCGGCGGCCACGATCTCGGCGAGGAACGCATCCGATCCCGGATGTGCGAGCCGCGCGTGTGCGAAGTCCCGAAGGCGTTGCCGGAGCGCTGCTGCCTCGACGGTGTCGGTGCGATCGGGTCCGATGATCACGGTGGTCGTCGTCCAATCGTGGTCCCACGCCTGGTTTTCGGTCAGCTCCCCGCCGTCGCCGCTCAGCAGCGTCAGCGCGGCCGTCCCGTTGGCGTCGAGAACACCGGTGGCGCTCACCGGGCCGGAAGTCAGCCGGCAAGCGATGCCGCGCGCGGGCGCTTCGCCGGTCAGCGCGACCCGCACCGTCGCGAACACCGATGAGTCGGCGGCCTCGACGGACCAGTCGATGGTGTGATCCGCCGCGTCGAACATCCCCGGCGGCACGGCCACCCAGTCGACCGACCCGACGCCACGGGCGATGGCGCCCGGCCTGCGGTCGCCATCCTGGCCGGCCGCCAGCGCGTAGTCGGCGCGGCGGCCGGTGGCTGAATTGGTTGGTGGGACAGCGATTTCGGCCGACCAGGCACCCACTTCCTCGGCCAGTTCGGTGCATGCGCCGACCAGCGCGACGACCCTGGGATCCCGACCTCTGGCGAGCGCGTCCAGCGCAAGCTGGTGCGGTGCGAGCAGTCCTTCGACGTCGGAATCCAGGGTGTCCTCGGTGAAGAACTCCTGGGCTGCGTTCACAAGGACGGCCAACTCGCCGTCGAGCAACGCATGGTCGAGGCGAACGATCCCGTCGCGACTGCTCTCCGGCCACCACCGGCGCAGCCAGTGCCCGATGGCGAGGCGCCGCAGCGGTTCCAGCGCTTCGGGCAACAGGTCCACGTCGGCCACGTCGGCTCCGGACACGATCGCGGCGTGGCCCGTCGGTCCGACGACGCGCCATAGCCAATCGGCGGCAACGACGTCGGTCACCGTCATCCTGGTCGCGGCTGCGCCCGCCGGGTCGTCGACCGTCCACTCCAGCACCGCGCCGCTGATCTCGAGCACGGCCACCGCGGGCGGACCCGCGACGGGAGGCCCCGCTATCAAGACGCCCGAGTCGGCCACTAGCTTCACTGGGCCACCTCGTAGGGCTGAAGTTCCAGCATCGACTTGATGCGCTGGCGGTGATCGAGGCTGACTGATCGAGCGACGCCCTCGAGCAGCGCCCGCAGGTCGTCGACGTCGTCGCAGGCTTCCTGCCATACGTCGCGTCCGTGCAGGCGGGCCCACAGCCTTCTGAGATAGGGCCGTTCGAAAGCCGAGAGGTCGTCGATCACCTGGCGCTGACGGGGATGAATCGGTCCGCCGTCGACCAGGTAGCGACGGGCGTGAAGTACGTAGGCCTCCTTGCGCAGCCGGGCCTGGATGCCGCCCGACAGTGCGTAGCGGGTAGGGGTGTCGTCAGTGAGCGGGGCGAGATCGACCGCGATCTCGATCCCGGCGACCAGCGTCGCCTGCTTGTCCTCGGCGAGCAGACCCCATGGCGCGCACGCCCGGTCGACCTCCTCGGCGCAGAGCAGCGGGATGTCGGGCAGTTCGTCACGGTCCAGCACGCGGCGCAACGTGGCCCTCACCCGGTCGACGACGCTGCGGTTCAGTGGCAGCTCCCCATCCGGAGCCGACGTCACGGGTGGAGGGGGCTGCGGGGCGACGGAACTCAGCCCGATGTCCACGATCGACCACGGCAGATCGGCGACCTCGAGACGGGCCCTTGCGCCGAAGTTGTACGGCGTTGCGTCGGCGATGAGTGCCGACCACACCCGCTGCCGCGCCATCTCGGCATTGTGTCCCGCGGCAGCGCCGAGCACCGTCGTAAGCCCTGCCAGGAACGGCCCCGCGATGGTGGTCCCCGGACGAACGTCGCGCCAACTGCAGTCGAGTTGGCGCGCCAGTTGCGCCACCACCTGCTCCCCGTCGACGTACCGGTTGAGAACCTCGATACCGGTGCGATCGCGGTCGTCGTGCACGTCACGCAGCACCGATTCGGCGGTTTCGCGATCGCCGGGTGCCGGTGCACCCCTGGTTACCGCGAGCTCGTAGCACACCGGGAAGTAGAGCTCCTGGGCGTTGCCCGCGGTGATGCGAAGTCGGCGCCGCTCGAGTTTCAGAACCGCGAACCAAGCAGCGGCCGAACGCAATTGGGGCGCATTGCCGACGATGAGGCTGCGCATCGCCGCGCCCGTCTCGGGTCTGACGACGGGAGCCGAGAATTGCGGGTTGGCGCGAAGTCGAAACACCAGCGGGTCGAGGATCCGCTTGATCGTGCGCCGCAGCGGGGCGCCGTCGGTGCCACTCAGGATCTCGACTCCTGGTCCGATCGCGCGCCACGCATCGTCGATCACCGCGCGTCGCGGCAGCATTGGTGCCTCTCGGGTGGCGACGTCGGCCACCAGGCGCCGAGCCGTGGTCATCCGCTCAGGATAGGCGGTACCTCGAAAAACGCCGCACAGAAAAGTTGGGTTCGGTAGCGGACGGCACCAGGGACCCTGATGGCATGTCCGACGTCGTGCTTGCCACCATCGTTTTCCTGATCTCCGCCGCGCTCGGGGCCATCCTGTGCGCACACCTGTCCCGTGCCATCCGCGCACCGTCCGAACTTCCCCGTCCCCGCCAACCCATCGGCATCGGAATCGGCACCGTCCGCGCCGTCGACGGCCTGGTCACCCTGGACGTGGAGAGCGCCTCCGGCCAGCACTTCGTTGGCAGGCTGCGCCAGCACGCCGGCGAGACACCGCTCGGCGACCTGCAACCCGGCGTTCTGCTCCTGGTGACCTTCGATCCGTCCGAACGCGAACGACTTTCGCTCGCCGACGACATGGCCGCGGTGCGCACCGCCTTCGACCAGATGCTCGTCGGCAAGGGACTGGTGACGCCCGCACAGCTGGACCTGATCAGAAACGGCACCAAGTCGCGCGGCATCGTCACCGCGATGAGGACGACGGGCGCCGCCCGCGAGGACTACCGGGAGGTCGAACTCGACCTCATGGTCCGCAGAATCGTGGGCGGACAGTTTCCGGCCCACGAGACCGCGCTGGTGCCCGAGTCGGCGCTGACCAAGGTCGCCCCCGGCTCCGTGATCGATGCGTACTACCGCAGTGGCGACGAGTCCTCGGTCGCCGTCTCCGTGCCGCCCGGCTGACCGGTCAACGGGCACCGTCGACCGCGAACGTCGCGAGCGCTGCCCAGTACAGCGGACTAGCGGTCGAATCGCCGGAGCTCCACCGCCGCAGGCGATCCCGTTGCCACCGATTCACCGCACAACCACCCTCGTCGTCGTCGTGAGCGTCATCCACGGCAACGACGAGGTCGCCCATTGGGTCGGCCGTATCGCCGGTGAACTGCCGGTAGCCTGCCGTCGTTGGCAGTGACCACAGCGTGGCCGTCACCAATTGCGCACCACACAGAACCATCGCCGCGACCAGCCCCGTCGCCTCGTCGAAGCGATAGTCGCCACCGGACGCGCAGGCGATCAGCGCCACCCGTGGCGGCATCGGCATCCGGCGGGACATGATGGCCGCCGCTGTGAGCGGGCCCTCCTCCGCCAGATGCAACGCCGCCCGGTCCGCGCGACCCGAATGGTCCTCGGCAGCGCTGGCATGACCGACGTAGAGGAGGCGACGCGGATTCTCTGCCAGCATGGTAGCCAGCCAGTCGCGGTCGGCGTCCGTGCGGCGGAACAGCTCGGTCGCCGCGGACACGACGGGCAGCACCCGCTGCTGCGCGACGTCATCGGCGAAGTGCTTCGCCAGCCGCGTGTCCGGTGACGGTCGACCGAGGACGGAGCCCAACGCCGAGTCGGCCCGTTGGCCAGGCACGCGCGGATCGAGGATCAGCAGGGGCAGCGCGTGGCGCCGCTCGGCCCACGCCGTCCGCGGTCGTGGCGCGTTCACGATGTTCGGCGGAACGGCCATCAGCACGTCGACCAGCTCGACCAGCCGGTGCGCATCGGCATCGGACGTGGCGGGCATCGCGAGCAGCCCCCACGGCACGCGCCCCAATCTGGCACTTGGCGAGATGAAGAGCGCGGCCCGCGGCGCGGCCACGCAGTCGACCAGCAGCTGCCACCCGCGTTCCGAGATGAGTACCGTCCCGAGCCGCTGCGCGAGCGCCAGTTCGGTGGCCTGGCCGGCGAACGGCCCGGCCGTCAGCGCTCTGGCCACCGCATCGGCGACGGACTCCCCCGGCATCGGCTCCGGCAGCGCGCCGGAAAGCTCGTCGAGCCCGTCCCGGATTTGCGGTCCCTGGATCACCCAGGTCACCGTCCGGGACGGATCCCCGACCACCCTCAGGCTGGCGTAGGTGGCCACACCGACGTCGGCGAACCGCAGGATGAGAGTGCTCAGGACCCTGTCTCCCACGTCTCCCACACCGATTCGGCCGCGGTGACACATTGGCCGTACCGTTGCCGCGCCAACTCCCGATAGCGGTCAAGCACCGGCCCCGTGGTCGGGTCCATCCGCAACGGAGGCAGCGGGCCGAGCCGCGTCAGTCCGGTGCCGTCGGTGATCGGCGGTCCCGCGGCGACCAGGGCCAGCTCGTCGACGTCGGTGATCGGCGCCGCCGCGGTGGCGACACTCGACCACTCCATCGCTGCGGTGTCTGCCCGCTCGGCGCTGAATGTTCCTCGGGCACTGTGGTATTCGACCAACTGGCTGACGAGGTCGGAGTTCTCCCAATCCGACGCGACGGCGAAGGCGCCGGCCAGCAGCGGCGCCGACACACACGTCGCCCACTGTGCCCGCGCCTCGGCGTCGGCGACCGAATACCGCACCGAATCGACCGCCAACGACGCGGGGACCTTGAGTTCGGCGGCGCGCTCCAGCTTCTCCATCGCCGCGCGATGGCGCTCGGTGCCCGACTCGGCCCTGACGGTCCCCGACCCCGCCTGGTACCTGGCCTCGACGGCCTCCCAATCCTCGTCGGGGTCGCCCGCCCCGTCGAAGCCGAGGTCGGCAAGCGCCTCGGCCCGCCAGACATTGCCGAGGTGGTCGTCGAGCCTGGCATAGGCCAGCCAGCTGCTGCGGGGCGATGAGTCGAGACACTCGCGCGCCTGCGCCACCATGTCGACGGCCTCTGCGTAGCGGCCGCGGAAGATGGCGATCCAGCTGCGCTGCAGAAGAATCCGGTGGATGTGAAACGGCTTTCCGAGCTCGCGCCAATGCCTCTCGGCGTTCTCCCAGCACTCGTCGGCGACCTTGAGTCCACCGGCCGACATCCTGGTCAAGCCGAAGAACAGCCAGCACCGGGAGACGTCGTTGGCGCGGGCGTAGCGGGCGATCACCGGATAGGCCTCATACATCCGCGCTTCGGTGCTCACCCGGTCGCCTGCGGACCAGCTGGCGGCGCCGCGTTCCAATTGCGCTCGCGCCGTGGCCAGCTCCCAGCCCCGCGCCTCGGCTCTCGCCTCGACTCGCCGCAACCAGGGTGCGGCCTGGTCGAGTCGACCGGTCTCGATGCAGAACCTGGCGTACCCGATACCGCCGAGCACCCGCAGATTGTCAGCCGATTCACCACTGTCCGTTGATATCTCGATGTGCTGGAGCACGCGGTCCCACAGGGATACCGATCGCACGTGCAGGTCGTCGTCGCACAGGGCCTCGGCGCAGACGATCCGCGCGTAGGTCAGCAGGTAGGCGTGTTCGGTGGCGAGGTCGGCGAAGTCGTCGTTCCCGTCGTCGAGCGCGCTGAGCGCGACGGCTGCGCCCTCGTGGTCGCCGACGGCAGCGGCAAGTCCCGTCTCGAGGAAGCCTGCCCGTCGCCCGTACCGGCGAATCAGGTGGCGCGCCTCGGTGGTCGTCATGGTCGACTTCTCGACCACGTCTGGCGATGCGGTGCCCGCCAGAATCGACGAGTAGATGGCGAGGCACTCGCGGATGCGCAAGGCGCCCTCGCGCACGCCGTCATAGGCCGTCCTGACGAGGTAGAGCTCCCCGAGCTGAGCCAGCGCCTCGAGCATCCAGTCATCCCGGTCAGCGGCCTCGATCTGCGGCATCAGGGACAGCAGCAGCTCCTTGGCCGTCGTCTCATCGGAGGCCAGGGCCAAGTGACGGGCCCGCTCCAGCTCCCCGGGAATCGACACGGCTGCATCATAAGTCGCCACGGACCCGAGGTGTGGAAGTCGGAAATGGCGAAAGCGGCGGACGTGTCGTGCACGTCCGCCACTCCCCGCGGGGTGACCTATCAGTTGCAGGTCACCTTGATCTCGAACTTCTTCGTGAGCATGCCCGCCATCGGGTTCTTCATGTCGGCGCCCTGTGCTTCACCGGTGATGGTGTAGGTGCTGCCGTCGACCGCCACGTCCGCCGAGCCGGTCTTCATGCCGCCCATCTGAGCGACGGCGAGCGCGTTGCCGTCCACGACCAGGCCCAACGACTCCACGGTCGGGGGTGTTGCGTCGGCCATCACCACGGCCACACCCTGCTGGCCGCCGACCGCGCCGCTGGCGACGTTGATCTTGCCGCCGGCCTTGACGCAGGTCACCGAGCTCAGATCCAGGCCGGCCAGATCCTGGCCCTCGACCTTGACCTCGCTGTTGCCGCCGGTGCTGACCTGGGTGCTGCTGCTACCGCTTGCGGCAGGGGTGCTGGAGGCCGGGGTCGAACCCTTGTCGTCGGAGCAACCGACCAGAACGAGTGCGGCTGCCGCGATGCCGATGCCTGCCGTCACGATCTTCTTCATGTCTTCGGTTCCCTTCATTCGCTCCGCCCCGATGGCGTCGTCGTGACCCAAGTACAGGCGGGCCGAATCGCTACCGATCCCAACAATCGGCGGGAGTACGGTGGCAGCGTGGTCGACTCAGGTGTGCCGGATCCCGACGAGATCATCGACGCCGAGGTCGTGCCCGACCCCGTTCCCGTGACGCCTGAGGACACCGGGTACACCCCGGGTGGCGTGCCGACCTTCGACGCGGTCAGGGAGAAGATCGAGACCAGGTACGGCACCGCGATCGGGTCATCCGAGCTGGCGTCGGAGACCCCTGAGGGGCGTGACGTCGAGGAGCAGTACGAGGCCAGGCAGCGCGCCGCCCATGAGCGCCTCGAGCAGATCAGGGCGTCGATGCGGGACGACGAAGACAAGTCCTGACTGGTGCGTTCCTTCACCGCCGACGAGCGGCGGACGCGGCTGGCGCGACGCCACTTCCTTGTCGAACCCACCGATCGTCCCGTCGCCGACGTTGCCAGCGCCTTCGTGGGCCTACACGCCACCGACCCCGCCACCCCCTACCTTTCGCTGTGGGCGCGTAGCGCCGGGTTTTGCGTCGCCGACCTCGATGCCGCGCTGTACGAGGACCGGACGGTGGTCAAGCACCTCGCCATGAGACGCACCCTGTGGGTGTTCAGCACCGCAGACCTCCCCGCCGTGCAGGCCGCGGCCAGCGACCGGGTGGCCGCTAACGAGCGCAGGAAGCTCGTCGCCGACGTGGTGAAGGCAGGGATCGCCGTCGACGGCGACACCTGGCTCGACGATGCGTCGACAGCGGTCCGCGCCCATCTCGAGGAACACGGCCACGCCAGCGCGAGAGAACTGCGAGCTGCGCTCCCCCAACTGGCGGGCAACTACGACCCGGCCCCAGGGAAGACCTGGGGCGGAGCGGGTCCCATCTCACCGCGGGTGCTGACGGTGCTTGGCGTCGAGGGTCACCTGGTCCGCGGACCGAACGAAGGCGGCTGGACGACGTCGCGCCCGAAGTGGACCTCGACCGGGCAGTGGCTCGAGGCGCAAGACCCGATGCGGCACGACGCCGCGCGGGCGAGTCTGATCGGGACGTATCTTCGGACGTTCGGACCGGCCGGAGTGAACGACGTGAAGTGGTACTTCGGCCACACCCTGACGTGGGCACGGGAGGGTCTCCGTGACGTGGGTGCCGTCGAGGTGGACATGGATGGAACGCCTGGGTACGTGCTGCCCGCCGATCTGGAACCCGAGCCCGCGTGCGAACGGTGGTGCGCCCTGCTGCCCGGCCTCGACGTCACGACGATGGGTTGGCAGGACAGGGACTGGTATCTCGGCCAGCACAAGGCTCAGGTATTCGACCGCAATGGCAACGGCGGGCCGACGGCATGGTGCGACGGTCGAATCGTCGGCGGCTGGGCTCAAGACGCCGACGGCCGAGTCGCGGTGCAACTGATCGAAGAGGTCGACGCCAAGGCATCGAAGGCGTTGGCGCGCAAGGCAAAAGAGCTCACCGACTGGCTCGACGGGGTGCGGGTGGCCGCCCGGTTCCCGTCTCCGCTCTCCAAGTCCGGCCCCGGCTAGGAGACCTTGCGCCGCTTCCTCGCGCGTGCTGGGGGCGGCAACATCTCGGCCAGGAACTGACCGGTGTAGCTCTCCGCGACGGCGGCCACGTCCTCCGGGGTGCCCTGCGCGACGACCGTTCCGCCACCGCCACCGCCCTCGGGTCCCATGTCGACAATCCAATCCGAGGTCTTGATGACGTCGAGGTTGTGCTCGATGACGATGACGGTGTTGCCCTTGTCGACCAGGCCGTTGATGACCTTGAGCAGCTTGCGGATGTCCTCGAAGTGCAGGCCGGTCGTCGGCTCGTCGAGCACGTATACCGTGCGTCCCGTCGACCGCTTCTGAAGTTCGGCGGCCAGTTTCACGCGCTGCGCCTCACCGCCGGACAGCGTCGGCGCGGGCTGACCCAGTCGCACGTATCCGAGACCGACGTCGACGAGGGTCTTCAGATACCGGTGGATCGAGGTAATCGGCTCGAAGAACCCGGTCGCCTCCTCGATCGACATGTCGAGGACCTCGGAGATGGTCTTGCCCTTGTAGTGCACCTCGAGCGTCTCGCGGTTGTACCTGGCACCGTGGCAGACCTCGCACGGCACGTAGACGTCGGGAAGGAAGTTCATCTCGATCTTGATGGTGCCGTCGCCGGAGCACGCCTCGCAGCGACCGCCCTTGACGTTGAACGAGAACCGTCCCGGTTGATAACCGCGCACCTTGGCCTCGGTGGTGGCGGCGAACAGCGTCCGGATCTTGTCGAAGACACCCGTGTAGGTGGCCGGGTTCGACCGCGGGGTGCGGCCGATCGGGGACTGGTCAACCCGCACCAACTTGTCGAGCTGGTCGACGCCGTTGATCCGCAGGTGACGACCGGGCACCTGACGTGCGCCGTTGAGCTTGTTGGCCAGGACCGACGCCAGGATGTCGTTGACGAGGGTGGACTTGCCCGACCCCGAGACGCCGGTGACCGACGTCAGCACGCCGAGCGGGAAGGACACGTCGATCTCGCGCAGGTTGTTCTCGCGCGCGCCGACGACCGTCAGCTGTCGTTTGCGGTCGATCGGACGGCGGATCGCCGGCACCTCGATGCTTTCCTTGCCGGAAAGGTAAGCGCCGGTGATGGATTCGGGATTGGTCAGCAGATCCGCATAGGTGCCACTGTGCACGATGTGGCCACCATGCTCGCCTGCCGCGGGTCCGATGTCGACGACCCAGTCGGCATGCGCGATGGTGTCGAGATCGTGCTCGACGACGATCAGTGTGTTGCCGAGGTCGCGGAGTCGGACCAGGGTGTCGATCAGTCGCCGGTTGTCGCGCTGGTGCAGCCCGATGGACGGCTCGTCGAGGACGTACAGCACGCCAGCCAGCCCGGAGCCGATCTGCGTGGCGAGCCGAATGCGTTGCGCCTCTCCACCGGAGAGCGTGCCCGCGGCCCGGGACAGCGTCAGATAGTCCAGACCGACGTCGAGCAGGAAGCCCAGCCGCGACTGCACCTCCTTGAGCACCTGTCCGGCGATGGCGTGCTCGCGCACGCCGAGGGTGAGCGCGTTGAGGAACTTCGAACAGTCGGCGATCGACAGCTCACAAACCTCAGCGATGGACTTCGCGTCGGCTGCCGCCGAGAGCGTGACGGCCAGGATCTCCGGCTTGAGCCGGGTGCCCTCGCAGACCGGGCACGGCACGTCCCGCATGAAGCCGTCGTACCGTTCCTTCATCTGTTCGGACTCGGTCTGTTCCATGCGGCGGTGCAGGAACGCCATCACGCCCTCGAAGTCGGCGTAATACGAACGGGTGCGGCCGTAACGGTTCTTGTACCGGACGTGGACCTGCTCGTCGCAACCCTCGAGGATGCTCTTGCGCGCCTTGGCCGGAAGCTTGCGCCACGGGGTGTCGACGTCGAATCCCAAACTCTCGCCGAGACCCTCGAGCATCCGGGTGAAGTAGTCCGCGGTGTGACCCATCGCCCATGGCGCGATGGCACCCTCGGCCAGGGTCAGGTCGGGGTCGGGCACCACCAGTTCGGGGTCGACCTCCTTGCGTATGCCCAGCCCCGTGCACTCGGGGCAGGCACCGTAGGGCGAGTTGAACGAGAACGACCGCGGCTCGAGATCGTCCACCGCCAGGGCATGTCCGTTGGGGCATGCGAGCTTCTCGGAGAACCGCTGTTCGCGATGCGCGGCGTGCTCGTCCTCGTCGACGAACTCGAGCACGACGATGCCGTCGGCGAGGCCGAGCGCGGTCTCGACCGAATCGGTGAGGCGCTGTTTCGAGCTGGCCTTGACGCTGAGGCGATCGACCACCACCTCGATGTCGTGCTTCTCCTGCTTCTTGAGCTTGGGCGGATCGGTGAGGGTGTGCACGACCCCGTCGACGCGAACCCGGCTGTAGCCCTGTGAGTTGAGCTTCTCGAACAGGTCGACGAACTCGCCCTTGCGGGTCCGCACGACCGGAGCCAGGACCTGGAACCGAATGCCCTCCTCCATCGCCAGTACCTGGTCGACGATCTGCTGAGGCGTCTGCCTGGCGATGCGCTCACCGCAGACCGGGCAGTGTGCGGTGCCCGCGCGGGCGTAGAGCAGCCGCAGATAGTCGTACACCTCGGTGATGGTGCCCACGGTCGAGCGGGGGTTGCGGTTGGTGGACTTCTGGTCGATCGACACCGCGGGCGAGAGTCCCTCGATGAAGTCGACGTCGGGCTTGTCCATCTGGCCGAGGAACTGCCGGGCATAGGCCGACAGCGACTCCACGTACCGGCGCTGCCCCTCGGCGAAGATCGTGTCGAAGGCCAGCGACGACTTGCCGGAGCCGGACAGCCCGGTGAAGACGATCAACGAGTCTCGCGGCAGATCTACATCGACGTTTCGCAGGTTGTGCTCGCGCGCACCCTTGACGATCAGGCGGTCAGCCAACTGATATCTCTCTCGCTCGAATCCTGCGGACGATCGCGCTCCCCAACCCGCACGAAGCGGTCCGCGCTCATGTTATGTCCACCCCCCGACAAGTCCCAGCCAAGTCCCGAGCCAAGCCTCCGCAAGGCCCCGTACCGTGGCAGTCATGAGTGGTCAGAAAACCTTCGTCGACGACAACTACACGGGCCACGTCGAGTCTGGCTCGGCCGCACGCCGGACCCTGCCCGGGGCGACCATCGTGAAGGCGTCCGTCGGCCCCATGGACAACAACGCCTACCTGATCACGTGTTCCCAATCTGGCGAGACGCTACTCATCGACGCCGCCAACGATGCCCCGACCTTGCTCGACCTGGTCGAGCGCTACGCCCCGACGTTGACGCTGATCGTGACGAGCCACCAGCACGGCGATCACTGGCAGGCGCTCGAGGACGTGGTCAAGGCCACTGGCGCCCCGACCGCCGCGCACCGGCTCGACGCCGAGCCGCTGCCCGTGCCGCCCGACCGCATCCTCGCCAACGGCGACACCATCGAGATCGGCACGTTGACGTTCGACGTGATCCACCTCAAGGGCCACACCGAGGGCTCCGTCGCACTGGCGCTCAGCGGCCCCGCGGCCGGCGACGCCGTGCAGCTGTTCACCGGCGACTGCCTCTTTCCCGGTGGCGTCGGCAAGACCTGGCGCGACGGCGACTTCGAGAGGTTGCTCGGCGACGTCTCCGAGCGCCTTTTCGACGTCTACCCCGACTCGACCGTCGTCTATCCCGGTCACGGCGACGACACCACGCTCGGCGCCGAACGGCCACACCTCGCGGAGTGGCGCGAGCGCGGCTGGTGACATTGCCGTGGCCCAAGCCGGACAAAGCGGGCCCCGGCCAGGAATCGGTGTGGGACTACCCACGACCGCCGAGGCTGGAGACGTTCGACGGCTCGATCACGATCGAACTGGGCAGCCAGACGATCGCCCGGACCGACCGCGCCTGGCGGGTGCTCGAGACCAGCCATCCGCCGACCTACTACCTCCCGCCCGCCGCGTTCGGCGAGGGCGCGCTCCGCGCGGCGACGGGGTCATCGTGGTGCGAGTGGAAGGGCGTGGCGTCCTATTACGACCTGGTGACCGAGGCGCGCGTCGCTGAACGGGCGGGGTGGACCTACCTCGACCCCGCGCCAGGGTTCGAACAGATCACCGGCGCGATCGCCGTGATGGCGGCACAGGTCGACCGCTGCACGGTCAACGGCGAGACGGTCGAACCGCAGCCGGGTGGCTTCTACGGCGGCTGGATCACCAGTTGGGTGAAGGGCCCGTTCAAGGGCATTCCGGGGTCCAGGGGCTGGTAGCCCCGAACGTCAGGAGGTGTGAACGATCAGGACGTCGGACTTCGACCGACGCGCGACGTTGGCTGGCACCGAGCCGAGGAGTCGACCGGCGATCGTGCTCAAGCCGACGTTGCCGACCACCAGAAGGTCGGCCTTGATCTCTTCAGCCAGATCGACGAGGGCGTCGACCGGAGCGCCGACGATGGCCTTCTCCTCGACGTCCTTGGCTCCCGCCGTGTGGGCACGTTCCTTCGCCTCGCGGAGGATTGCGTAGATGGGAGCGTTGCCCGCCATCTTGTAGCCCTCGTCCTTGAGGACGTCGGCAGCCCTGGCGTCCTCGCTCTGGGGGAAGTACGCCGTCGCCACGATCAGCTTTGCGCCCGCTCCCGCGGCGATCTGGGCGGCCCGATCTACCGCACGTAGCGATGAATCCGAACCGTCAGTGCCGACCAAAACGGTCTGATAGGCGCTCATTCATGCCCTCCAGTGTTGATTGCCAAGCCACCCGAGACAGTAACCCGAAGTTCAATGAACAGGGGCCGATTCGCTCGGATGACACGCGTACTACGGGCATCGATCCTAACCACAGCAGAGCCGCCGAATGCCACGTTGGTGAGCAACCCGACGCAATCCGTTGCCGAAGGTTGCCGATCGCATCCGCGGACCCAACGTGATCTGCGTCATTGACGCCCCCGTCGATGCCCGTAAACGCGTTCGGCAGCAAGAACTTTCAAATACGCGTGTCTCAGTCCCGGTGTCTCGGGTCGAAGTTGGATGGCTCGGATTCCGGCGCAGGGACCGCAAAGTCGGTGTCGGAGAACGTGTAGCGGTACCACGGCTCGTCGTCGCAGCGCCCGAGTTGGTGCCGAAGATTGCTGAAGGCCCCGTACACGGTGCGGTACGGCTGGCCGATGAAGTGCTGAAGGATTTCCTTCCAGGTACGCGGAGCCTCGCGGATGAGTGCGGCCATCTCCGCCGTCAACTCCTCCTCCGACAGCACCACGACGTCCGGTGGTGGATCGCCGAGCTCGAAGACGGTGCTGCGGTCGAAGTGCGACGGCTTGAACTTGGGACTGATGGGGATGGTGCAGTCCAAGCCGATCTTCGACGCAGTCCCCGGCGACGCGTCCTCGGCGATCATGGGGTCGACCGTCATCGTGTTGCCGTTCGGGATGGTGACAGTGTCCAGGTGGGGCATGTACCGGAACGCCATCGCGAACTGCACCGCGTTGTCGTCCCAGATGTCGACGTCCTCGTCGAAGACCATGGCGATCTTCGGGAGACCCTGCTTCGAGCACGTCAGCATCACGCCGAGCGCCTGCTTCGAATCCCCCGCCCCGCGGGTGTTGATCTTCGCGTAGGCGATGTTGGACAGCCCCCCGAGCGGAGCGCGGACCTCCTTCACGTCGATGCCTGCCATCGCGAGGCCGCCGTACAGATCGGACTCGATCATCGGCAGTTGCAACATGTTGTCGGTGTACCAGGGGTGCAGGCCGCCGATCGTGGCGTGCTGGAAGATGCCGCCCTTGCGGAAGGTCATCGCCTTGACGACGGCGCGGAAGTTCGACTTGATTCCGCCGCCGTACATCCCGGTGAACTCGCCGTATGGTCCCTCGTCGTGTGTCAGGCCCTCGGTCGCCATCAGCTCGCACTCGATCACGATCTCGGCGTTGGCCGGCACCAGGAGGTCGATGGTCTCGCACTTCACCAACTTCGCTGGGTGGCCGTAGAAGTTGCCGAGTACCTCGAAGTCGTCAGTGCCCGGCGGCACGCCCGTCAACGCGGCCACCTTGTCCACCAGTGGGCCACCGAGCACGATTGCGAGCTCGAGATTATGCCCTTTCGCCTGTGCTGCTTGGGCATTCAGCCGCGCCCGATGTGAGGTGCACGTCATGTCGAACATCTTCTCGTTCTTCGAACGGAACATGCTGCGGTAGATGCCCCAGTCATAGACGCCGGTGTCTGGGTGTTTGCTGACGACGAGGTTGTCGTTGGTGTAGGCGTGGCCGTCACGGTCGTGGTGAAGGAACAGCGGCAGGCGGGTCAGGTCGACGTCGTCGCCAGTGAGGATGACCTCCTTGCAGGGGGCCGTGTCGACGATCTCCGGCTTGATGCGTCCCTTGCCGAGTTCGACCATCCGACGGCCCGTCTCGCTCTTGTCGCAACCGAGGGCCCACGCCGTCTGGTCCTGGTTGGAATAGGCGTTGGCCAAGAATTGGAACTCGCAGTCGGTGACCTTCTCGACGAGCACGGCGGTCAGCGGATTGGCCTCCATGACGGCCGGGAGTTCATCGACTCGCTTCTCCTCCTTGACGCGGACCAGCAAGCCCGCCTTCTCCATGTCGGCGACGAAGTCGCTCAGGCTCTGCTGCGGCACGGTGGTGTCCCCTCAATCGAATGCCGGTGCGGCGTCGCCGGTCTCGACGTAGTCGCGAAGGTGGTGCAGGAGCACGCCCCAGGTGGTGTTGCACTTGCGGAAGTTACCGTGCGTGCCCGGCCAGCCTGCGTGAGTCAGTTCGACGAGGGTCCGTCCGTCTGACGTCGCCGTGACGGTGAACGTCGCGGTGGTGCCTACCGAATCGCCAGGCCCGCGGGTGCACCGCCACACGACCTTGCTCGTAGCGTCCGAAGCGGTGACCGCCCAACCGAATTCGGGGTGGTCGGCAAACGGGAACACCCACTCGCTGCCTACCTCGCCGGTGCCCTCGGCGTTGAGCGCATGCCAGCCCTTGACGCCGTCCTGCGTCGTCAACGCCGCGAAGACCTTCTCGGGCGTGGCGGCAACGTTGATCTCGTGGTCGATCGTCGGGCGGGCGGACCCGGGGTGGGTATCAAAATCGGGCACGTGGCCTCCTACTTGGCATCGAGTTCGGGAAAGTCGTAGTCCCGCCAGCCCGGTACGTCAGCCACCTCGACGACCCGGCCGCCGTGCTCCTCCAACGCCGGTCCGCACACGTCGCCGACTTTCCTGATTACGGTGCCGTAGGGATAGGTGGCGTCGATTCCGATCGCCGATCCGGTGCGCTGATCCGCGGGCAGCGACTCGTCGGCGGTCGGATCCAGCGGACCTCCTGGCAGGTTCTCCACGATGATCACGTCCTTCGCCGGTTGCGTGCGAAAGGCCATCGCCCACTCGACCTGTTCGGAGTCGTGCACGTCGATGTCGGGATCGACGACGATCACTGTCTTCGGTCGCAAGTTGCTACCCATGGCCGCGAGGATCGCGCTGCGGGCCTCGCCGGAGTAGCGCGTCTGCATGGCGATGACCACGCGAAAGTAGACGCCGCCCGACGGCGGGATCGCGACCGCCGTCACGGTGGGGAACTGCTGGCGGAACATGTCGTAGAACGACGCCTCGAACGACAACTGCTTGAGGATGTGGTTCTCGGTGGTGGGGCGGCCGGTCAGCAACGCCTGGAAGTACGCACCGTTGCGATGGGTGAT
>NZ_JAVRQA010000071.1:0-5280 GCF_032161845.1 Mycobacterium sp. | reverse complement strand
GCCTTCGCCCTCACGCAGCAGCATGATCGCCCGCTAAACTCGACCGCCGTTCGGGCGATTAGCTCAGTCGGTTAGAGCGCTTCTCTGATAAGGAAGAGGTCCCAGGTTCGAGTCCTGGATCGCCCATCCCGCACAGGGAGTTCCACGGGGTCAGTGCGCTTCGCGTTCGAGTGGCGACTCGAACAGCGCGCACAGTCCGCGCACACCAGGTTCGCCCTCGGGTTCAGTGGTCCAGTCGACGCGGTCCTCGATCGCCGTTGAGCGCTACCCACACGCGGCGGCCGTTGGCTTCAACGGCGACGGCGTCGCCTCCCGGGTCCGGACGCGTCGTGTCACGCGACCCGCCGCCGGGGTCCATCCGCGCTAGTGGCGACCGCTCACTTGCCCACCGCCCCATCCCGGGCGCGCTCCAGATTCGCGGTCAACCGCCCGCGGACAGCACAGCGCCGACATCGACCGGGGCTCCACCGCCCGGCACATCAAGCATCCCGTCGCGGTGATGTGCGACGTCGGTGTAGACGCCGTCGACCGGCCCGCGGTGGAGGACGATCTCGCTGTCGACGAGGTCGATCATCCAGTACTCGGGCACGCCGGCTCGCGCGTACTCGTCCACCTTCTGGAGATCCCTCCGATGGGTGGTGTGCGTCACCTCGATCGCCAGCAGCGCCTCGCGATGGCGGATCGGCGGAACGGAGAACGGTGCCACGAACAGATCCGGCGACAGGAACCCGTCGTGGATGAAGAGCGCGTCTTGCACGAGGAGTTCGAGGTCGTCCGGCAGCACGCGCGACAGATGCCGAGTGAGCGTCGAGACGGTTCGGGAATGCCGCGGATTCGGAGAACCACGTCGAACAGAATCCCATCGACGAGTTCCATGCGACGGTCCTCGAGTAGGCCGCCCTCGACGAGCCCGTCGACCTGCTCGACGGTCAGGCGGTGGATGGGTGCGGCGGCCAAAGCCATCGGCTCTCGAAGGCTATCGCGACCGCGCACCGATCCCCTTGTGCCGCGGCTGGCGCCTCCGAACCCCATGCCTACTGGATGCGTAGCGAGCCGCGCGTGTCGCGTTGGCGTGCGGCCGGGGTGCACTCAGTGGCGCGCGCGTACCTACCCAGCGGAGCTTCGCTAACCCAACTCGTCACCTGCGGTCGTGCGCGACCTCACACACCGCTCTCTAATCCGGCGTTACGGTCACCGCATGACCGAGTGGTCGATTAGCGCTGATGCGCTGCGCCACGTCTGCCCGAACCTTACTGGCGCCGCTGCGGCAAAGATCGCCAAGGGTTTGGGGGAGGCCTTTGCGCGCTATGACATCAATACCCCGACGCGGGCCGCGATGGCGCTCGCGCAGTGGGCCCATGAGTGCGATCATTTCTGGACGAGTGAGGAGTACGCTTCCGGTGCCGCGTACGAAGGCCGCAAGGATCTTGGCAACACATATCCCGGCGACGGCAAGCGCTTCAAGGGCCGCGGCCGCATCCAGATCACGGGACGCACCAACTACGTCGCCATGGCCCAGGCGCTTGGCATCGATTGCGTCACGAAGCCACAACTTCTCTCACTGTCACCGTACAGTGAGCTCGCATCCGGGCAGTGGTGGACGGATCACGGTTGCAACAGCTTCTGTGATACGGACGACTTTGTTGGACTCACCCGCTGGATCCACGGCGGCACGAACGGCCTAGCCGAGCGCCAGCAACTCTTTCACCTGGCGAAGGCAGTTGCATCTGACCTCGTTCCGTGCGATCGCATGGCCGTCCTCACTCATTCCGAGCGTGAGCAGATCGTGATCCTCACCACCGAGCGTAGGAGCGCGTCGCGCAACGGCGGCTGGGAGAAGATCGATCCCTCGCATCTGGCGCGGGCCACGAAGGCAACGCAGTGGCTCATCCGGCGCGCTGTAGAGATCAGGAAGCTCGCCGAGGCCGAGCCGGCGGGATGGACCAAGGGCGACCGCACAGCACGCTACGCGTTTATCGAGAAGGCGATCGCAGGCTGATCGGCCGCCGGTTTCGCGCAAGTGCGACGGCGGCCAGCTGGAGCGTGCCCGCGGCCAGGGCGTGGAGCATTTCGCAGACCTCGGGACCAGAGCGGTGAAGGTGGCCGAAGGCCTCGTCGGCGGCACGGAGGGGGCGCAAACAACTCCGGGAAGATGGTCCTCAAGATCATCGCGCCAATGGCGGCACGGACCCGAGGCGTGGTGCGGAGTCCTCGTCGCCTAGGAGGTTTGGCGAAACGCTGCGGGCCAGTAAACACGGGGGTTTCTGCGGGGCTCACGGACGCTCGCACATCAGGAAGTTCCTCGAGGCTGCGCGAGCACAACGCGATGCTCGCCGTCTGCCTCGACGCCGTAACGGCGGCGCTGCACGTCGCGCATCCGCAGATGGGAACGGATGTGGCGATTGACGGCTCGGACCTCCCCGCCTATGCCAACGGGCAGCGGTTCCTCTCCCGCAACGGCCCGGAACGCAAGACCTCCTCGGGCCCGGACGCATCGTGGGGGCACCGCTCGGCCGTCTCGACGCGGAAGGGCGGCGGGTACTACGGCTACAAGGTCCACGCCGCGTCTGCGTCTTCACCGGCCTCCCGCTCGCGTGGACGGTCGAGACGGCGAGCGCCGCGGAAACCACGTTCGCGCTCGGGCTGCTCGACGCGACCCGCGAGCGCGGCTTCAAGGCTGCGACGGCGATCATGGACAAGGGCTGTGACAACGGCCCGATCCACGACGGCTGCAACGCCCGTGGCGTGTGTCCCGTGACGCCGCTTCGCTTGACGCCGGCCGTCAAGCGCAGCGATCACGCGCCGCGCGTCTGCGAGCATGGGGAGTGGAAATTCGCGGGAACCGACTACACGCGGCAGGCCACGAAATGGCGCTGCCCGACCGGCGAGTGCCAGCCGAAGTCGACATGGGTCAAGGCCGACCGCCTGCACCCGCTGATCCCGCGCCACACGAAACGGTCCAAGGCGCTCTACAGCAGCCGTGGGGCCGTCGAGCGCGAGTTCGGACGGCTCAAGCACGAATGGCCGGTGCTGCCGCTGCGCGTGCGCGGTATCGACCGCGTGCGGCTGCACGCCGATCTGACGATCCTCGCCAAGCTGGGCTGCGCGCTCTCGGCGTTCCGTCCGACCCTTGACGCATCATGCAACACTTAGAGGGGACGGACGCGGAGGAATCGCCTGCTGCCTTCACAGGCAGCACCCGCAATCATGCGGCGTCAGGCGACTCCGGTTCGTCCCTTCTTTGGAAGGCGGGGGGAGCCAGGTGTTCCGTGTCTACATCGACGAGGCCGGTGATCGAGGACACCACCCCGACTCCTCCGAGCACTTTGTCGTGTCGGCCGTCATCGTTCGCGATCAGGACGAGGCTGCGGCCCGCAACGCACTGGCCACGCTCAGAACCACGCTCGGTCGGCAGTCCGGGCACGTACTGCACTTCCGAAAGTTGACGCATGCGCGAAAGGTCAAGGCGTGCCAGGACGCGGCACGGTTTCCGATCGCCTGTATCACGAACGTCATCGTCTGCAAGACCAAGATCGCTGGCCAGATCCCGGGCGGCGGCTTCGCTTACATCAAGCAGGCTGACCCGATGTATCTATATGCCGTGCGGCTCCTACTCGAACGTATCTCCTGGTACGTGGACGAGAACGGGGGCGGGCCGGCCATCGTGACGTTCGCCCACCTCACACGATTCCCTGCGGTCAAGCTGCACAACTACCGACAGGCGCTCACGTACTCGCCGACGGAGATCCGCTGGAACGCCTTCCATGGTCACCAGTTCCGGATCAACCATCCGAACGCGATCGAACTCCTGCAACTGGCCGACAGCGCCGCATCGGCGCTCTTTCGAGCTGTCGAGCCGGACGACTACGGCAATGTGGAGGCCAGGTACCTCCGTGAGTTGGCTCCCAAGCTCTACCGTCGTGGGGCGGCCAAAGTGACCTCGTACGGTCTCAAGGTGTTCCCGACGCAAGAGTGCCAACCCGGCGGCTCGCTATTCTGGCTAAGGAAGCGTAGGTCAATAACCTGAAGGGAACGGGTTGGGTTATGTAGAACTACTCCGACGTGATGGATGAGCACGCGATCGGGGAGCGCTACCGGGCGATGGCGGGCGAGCTCAACGAGCGTCAGCGCCGCTTGTGGGCTGCGTCGGAGGCGCGGTCGCATGGTCGCGGCGGGCTCGCGGCGGTGGCTCGGGCGACCGGCATGTCGCCGGTGACGGTCGCCAAGGGGATGCGCGAGATCGATGCCGGGGAGGCGGTGGAGGCCGGTCGGGTGCGCAAGCGCGGCGGGGGTCGCAAGGCGCTCAGCGAGACCGACGCCGAATTGCTGGTCGTGTTGGAGCGCCTGGTCGCCGACGAGGCCCGCGGCGACCCGGAGTCGCCGCTGCGCTGGACGGCCAAGAGCGTTCGCGCGCTGGCCGGTGCGTTGCGTGAGGCGGGCCACGAGATTCACTTCACGTCGGTCGCCAAGTACCTGCGCGCACTGGGCTACAGCATGCAGGCCAACCGTAAGACCAAAGAGGGTTCAAAGCACCCCGACCGCGACGCCCAGTTTCGTCATATCAACGCCACGGTCGCGTCGGCGCTGGCACGAGGCGAGCCCGCGATCTCGGTCGACACCAAGAAGAAGGAACTCGTCGGCGACTTCAAGAACGGCGGGCGCGAATGGCGCCCCAAGGGCGACCCGGTCCCCGTACGCGTGCATGACTTCAAAGACGAGCAGCTGGGCAAGGTCAACCCCTACGGCGTCTATGACATCGCGCTCGACGAGGGCTGGGTCAGCGTCGGGATCGACGCCGACACCGCGCAATTCGCGGTCGCGTCGATCCGCAGTTGGTGGGAGCACCTCGGCCGCACCCGCTACCGCGCTGCCAAGACCCTGACGATCACCGCCGACTGCGGCGGCTCCAACGGCAACCGCACCCGCCTGTGGAAGACCGAGCTGCAGTGCTTGGCCGACGAGACCGGCCTGTCGATCTCGGTCTGCCACTTCCCGCCCGGCACGAGCAAGTGGAACAAGATCGAGCACAAGCTGTTCAGCTACATCGCCCGCAACTGGCGCGGCCAGCCCTTGGTCTCCCGCCAGGCCGTCGTGTCACTCATCGGGGCGACCACCTCGACCGCAGGACTCAAGGTCTACGCCCAGCTCGACGAGAACGCCTATCCCCGCGCAATCAAGGTTCCAGACGCCGAACTGGCAGCCGTCAACCTCACCCCCGACGCATTCCACGGCGAATGGAACTACACCATCAAACCCCAAGGTTGTTGATCTACGCCTCCT
>NZ_JAVRQA010000070.1:0-3697 GCF_032161845.1 Mycobacterium sp. | reverse complement strand
GCCGACCTCGTCGAAGCCAATGGTGACCAGGGGGGTGATGAGGGCGTTCACGCCGCCCGCGACCACGACGTCGACGTCTCCGGCGCGCAGCGCCTTGACCCCTTCGTGGATCGCGACGAGCGACGACGAACACGCGGTGTCGATGGCCATCGACGGGCCGCGGAAGTCGAAGAAGTACGACACCCGGTTGGCGATGATCGAGCTTGCGGTGCCGGTGATCGCGTAGGGGTGTGCGACCGCGGGGTCGGACACGCTGAGCATGGAGTAGTCGTTCGTGGAGCTACCGACGTAGACGCCGACCGACCCGCCGCGCAGGCTCGATGCCGGAATCCTGGCGTGCTCCAACGCTTCCCACGTGAGTTCGAGGGCCATCCGCTGCTGCGGATCGATGTTGTCGGCTTCCATCTTCGACAGCGCGAAGAACTCGGCGTCGAAGCCCTTGATGTCCGAAAGGTAGCCGCCCCGCGTGTGCGCCTTCGCGACACGTGCGGCGATGCGCGGCTCGCCGAGGAACTCCTCCCAGCGTCCCTCCGGCAGATCGGTGATGGCGTCGCGGCCCTCGAGCAGCGCCTGCCACATCTGCTCCGGGGTGTTCAGATCGCCGGGGAACCGGGTGCCGATGCCCACGATCGCGATGTCGTCGACGTCCTTCGTGCGCGACCAGTCCTCGTCAGGGTCGTTGGCCTGATCGTCTTCGGGCTCGCCCTCGACGATCACCGTCGCGAGCGACTCGATGGTCGGATGCCGGAACGCGACGGTGGCCGTCAGCGTGACGCCGGTGAGGTCCTCGATGTCACTGGCCATCGCGACGGCGTCGCGTGACGACAGTCCCAGTTCGACCATCGGCGCGGACTCGTCGATGCCGTCGGGCGACTGGCCGGTGGCGTTGCCGATCCACTTGCGCAGCCACTCGCGCAGCTCCGCGACCGTCATGTCGGTGCGTGCGGGTGTCGCGGGTGCCTCTTCAGCAACCGCGGGTACCTGCGAATTGTCTTCTGTTTCAGCCACTTTGTCGTCCAAGCCGTCAGTCGGTCTGATCGGGGAAGGCATTGGCGACCTTCCCGCTCCGCAGGGTGCCGTCGAGATAGGCGGCACGGCAGGCGCGGCGGCCAATCTTGCCGCTCGACGTCCGCGGAATCGCACCCGCGGGCGTGAGCAACACGTCGCGCACGGTCACGCCGTGACGCACCGCGATTGCGGCGCGGATGTCGTCGACGACCGGGGTGAGGTCCATCTTGTGGGCGCCTGCCGCACGCTCGGCCACGATGACCAACTGCTCGCTGGAGTCGTCCCTATCGCGCTTGAGCCCCGCGTGCGCGTTGTCGAACACCTCGTCGGGCAGCTGGTTGGCGGGCACCGAGAACGCCGCGACGAACCCGGTCCGCAGGGCACGGCTGGCCTCCTGGGCCGAGTACTCCAGGTCCTGCGGATAGTGGTTGCGGCCGTCGATGATGACGAGATCCTTCACGCGGCCGGTGATGTAGAGGTCGCCGTCGTAGAAGGCGCCGTAGTCACCCGTGTTCACCCACGTGGCGTCCTCCAGCGCGCGCTCGGCATGCGACGGGTTGGTGCGCGACTTGAGGATGTTGTGGAACGTCGCGATGGTCTCCTCGGGCTTGTTCCAGTACCCGGTGCCCATGTTCTGGCCACTGATCCAGATCTCGCCGATCTGGCCGTCGGGCAGTTCGGATGCCGAGTCGGCGTCGACGATGACGGCCCACTCCGCGATCCCGACCTTGCCCGCCGAGGCCTGGGGAACCGCATTCGGGGAGTCCGCGGGCACCTCGACGAAGCGGTGGTTGTTCAGCTCGTCGCGGTCGACGTTGACGATCTTGGGCGGGTCGCCGGCCAGTGTCGTCGACACGAACAGCGTGGCCTCCGCCAGCCCGTACGACGGCTTGAGGGCCTTCTCCTGGAAGCCGTACGGCCCGAACGCCTCGTTGAATCGGCGAACCGTGGCAGCGGAGATGGGCTCGCTGCCGTTGAGCACGGCCTTGACGTTGGACAGGTCCAGCGGCTCTTCGCCCTCCTTGGGCACGCCGCGCGCCGCCGCGTGGTCGAACGCGAAGTTCGGCGCGACCGAGATGACGCCGCCGATGTCGCCCGGCTTGCGCGCCATCTCGCGGATCCAGCGGCCCGGCCTGCGGACGAACGCCGCAGGCGTCATGAACGTCACGTAGTGGCCGATCATGGGCGCCACCAGCGCGGTGATCAGACCCATGTCGTGGAAGAACGGCAACCAGGTGACGCCGCGGTCGCCCTCCTCGCCGTCGAGCGACTCGATGACCTGCACGACGTTCGTGGCGAGGTTGAGGTGGGTGATCTGCACACCGGTCGGGATTCGCGTCGAACCCGAGGTGTACTGCAGGTAGGCGATGGTCTCGATCGTCACGTCGACGTGCTCCCACGTGACACCGACGTCGTCGGGCACCGCGTCGACGGCGATGACGCGTGGCCGCTCCTTGGCGGGACGGCTGCGGAAGAACTTGCGCACACCCTCCGCGGCGGCGGTGGTGGTGAGGATCGCCGTCGGGTGGCAGTCGTCGAGCACGGCGTGCAGGCGGCCGACGTGTCCGGGCTCGGACGGGTCGAACAGCGGCACGGCGATGCGGCCCGAGTAGAGGGTGCCGAAGAACGCGACGATGTATTCGAGGTTCTGCGGGCAGAGGATCGCCACGCGGTCACCTGGTTGGGTCACCTGCTGCAACCGGGCAGCGACGGCGCGGTTGCGCACGCTGAACTGCGCCCAATTCAGATCGACGGGCACGCCGTCACGCTCGGTGGAGAAGTCGAGGAACCGGTAGGCGAGGTCGTCGCCGCGGACCTTCGCCCACTTCTCGACGTGCCGCACCACGCTGCCGTTGTCGGGGAATACGAGGAGACCGTTCTTCAAGAACGGGTTGTGGAACGCCATATAACTCTCCTGTCAAAGCCCGTTTTCTCGAGCATCACGCGGGGGCATCCATCCGAATGCCAAACCCTGAAGATCCTACCGAGCATCCGACACCCGACTTGGGACGCCTGGTCGACCATTCGTCGCGCCGTCCCCCCGGCGCTGCTCTTACTTTTCTCTTAATGTTAGGCGAACACCCGGCACGGGCCAAATCGACTCACCCGTGTTTTGGATGCGGGGCACCGTCGACCAAGCGTTGCGCCCAACCCAGTGTCCACTGTGGAGCCGGCGCTCCGTCCAAGGCCCAGAACTGCGTCGTGTTGTACAGCGCGTGCACCGGTTGGCCCGCAGCGCCGCTGAGTATCTCCACGGTCCTTGGGAGGTTCGTGATCGAGAACGCGTCCGGTGGGGCGGAGCAGATCAGATCGCCCTTGCCGCAGATCTGGTTGGTGCGGTCGTTCAGGGTGCCGAAACCGCCTGGGCGGGGGCCGGTCATCGACAGTCCGAACATCCCGAGCGGCATGTCCTTCAGCGTGATCTCGGCGCCCTGGCCTTCGGGATTGGGACCGATGTCCTGCCCGACGCCCTTTTCTCGCCTGCCATCGGCGATGAGCGTCACGCCCAGGACGAGATCCGCGTCGACGGGGCCCCTGCCGTTGCCGATGTCACTGGCGATGTCCCCCGCGATCACCGCACCCTGGGAGAAGCCGAAGATGACGTAACTGGTCAGCGGGCAGCGGTTGTTCATGTCGGTGAGCGCCTTCACGGCCGCCCGGGTGCCCTCGGCACGGCTGTCGTCGTAGG
>NZ_JAVRQA010000069.1:0-15878 GCF_032161845.1 Mycobacterium sp. | reverse complement strand
GTGGTAAGGGTGAAACGGTGCGGTAAGAGCGCACCAGCATTCCGGGTGACCGGAGTGGCTAGGCAAACCCCACCCGAAGCAAGGCCAAGAAGGCCGCAACCTGGTTGCGGCTGCGCAGACGTTCGAGGGCTGCTCGCCCGAGTCTGCGGGTAGGCCGCTCGAGGCACCCGGTGACGGTGTGTCCAGATGGATGGTCGCCGCCGCGCCGCCAGTCATGGCGGCGCGGAACAGAATCCGGCTTACAGGCCAACTCGTCCGCCCTCGCCCTCGGCCTAGCCGGAGGCGCGGATCGCCTTCTTCAGACGTTTGAGAGCCTTCCCCAGCCGCTCCTCCGAGCGTCGGGCGACCTCCGACTCGAGCTGGTACAACACGCCGTAGGTGAAGGTGTCCTCGCCGGCCACGTTGGCGGTGACCGCCTCCTCGGCCAGATGTGCCCGGCTCACGACACTGTCGTGATGGTCGCCGAGCAGCGACTGGATCGCCTTGGCCTTCTCGGCGACGTCTGCCTTATCCAATGCGGACGCCGTGTAGCGAAGCTGCTTGGCACGTTTGCGAATCACGTGCAGCGCCTCGTCGGCGGCTGCGGGGGAGACGTCGGCGTCGGCGGCCTTCTTCGCGGCCTTGCGCACCCTCTTGAACGCTGCCTCGACAGTCGACGACTCGGGTTCCGCGCCGCTATCCGACGGCGGTGGCTGCGCCGCGACGAGCGCCTCCAATCCGTCGAGCAGGCGGAAGTAACGCTCCGACCGCATCGCCACCAGGGAGCGCTTCCAGCCCGCGTGATATCGCCGCTTGGCGCCATCGACGAGCCGCTCGCGAACCGGCCCTCGAATCAACTCGGCAGGAAGTTCGGCAAGGGCGGTCTCGTACTTCTCGGCGAGCACCTCGGCGTCGCGCGCCACCCCGAGGATTCCCGCCAGCAGCCGGAGCTCTTCGAGCAACCAAGAGTCGTCGGCGATGCCGAACGATTCTTCAGAGGCGCGCAGGAAACTGCGGATCTTGCGCGTCACCACCCGCATCTGGTGCACGGAGTCCCACGTATCGGTCCGGACGGCCCTGTCCCAGACAAGGAGTTCCTCAACCTGTTCGGCCACCGCGCGGTGCACCGGGTCATCGGACCGCGCCGCCGAATCCCGTGGGGTGCTCTGCAGTACCTTCGCCAACTTGGAGCCGTGCCCAGCAGCTTCGGCACCCGCGTCGAACAGTCGATTGGCGAGCCGGTCCAGAAGCGTGGAATCGCCCTCCGCGTCCGAGCTCTCGACGAGTTCGAGTTCCCACTCCCGCCACTCCTGTGGTTCGGAGTCACCTTCGGCCGACGCGCGCACCGTGTCGTCACAGAACTCGGCGAGCGGCGTGCCGTCGAGCCCGTACAACAGGTCGACGGTCCGGGTGGTGGAGATGCGTGCCACCGGGCGCAGGGGGCGGTCCCGCACGATGGCGAGCACGACGTCGCGCAAGTCTTCGGGCACCGTGTCGTCGGGTGCACCCGACTCGTCGAGAGGGGTGCGCACTTCAGTCCTCGCGTCGGCCCCGGCGGGAAGCTTCAGGTGCCAGCCAGCATCGGGTCCACCGGTCCGGCGGCGCAACGTGATCCGGTGCGCGGCCAAATCCTGGTCCGGGGTGTCGTAGTACACGGCATCGAGATGCTGCGCGGGCGAGCGCTCCACCTTGGCGACCGACGACAAGCCGTCGAACGACGGGGAGACAGTGCCCTCGACCACCGCGAACTTGCGCTCGACCTCCGTGTGGCGGGACGGTTTGCGCTTGTCAGCTGGCATCTTCACCTTCAGTTTGGCAATGGTCTCCTGGCGGGACCGGGTGCTCGACTCCGTGAACACGTTGCCACATTCAGGTGAACGGAGAACGGCACGCACCCCGGCCGTTACAAACCGGTGCGATAACGTCTCGCCATGACCGATTTCGAAACGCTGAAGTTCGCGCAGTCCGGGCCCATCACCAGCATCGTTCTCGATCGGCCCGAGGCCGCGAACGGAATGAACGACACGTTGACCCGGGAGCTTGCCGAAGCTGCGGCGCTGTGCGACACCGACGCGACAAAGGTGGTCACCATCACCGGTGCCGGCAGGTTCTTCTGTGCAGGAGGGGATCTCAAGGCCATCTCCGCCGAGCCCGATCCCGGCGCCTACGTCAAGGGCATCGCCAACGACCTGCACCGGGCCATGTCGATCTTCGCCAGGATGGACGCGGTGGTCATCACCGCCGTCAACGGGGTGGCCGCCGGAGCGGGCTTCCCACTCGGGGTGTCCGGCGATCTGGTGCTGGCCGCGGAGTCGGCGTCCTTCACGATGGCCTACACCAAGGCGGGCCTCAGCCCGGACGGCGGCTCGTCGTACCTGTTGCCCCGGCTGGTCGGCCTGCGTAGGACCCAGGAGCTGATGATCACCAACCGGGTCTTGACTGCCGCCGAGGCATGGGAGTGGGGACTGGTCACCGCCGTCGTTCCCGATGCCGAACTGCCCGCCAAGCTCGACGAGCTGGCCGCTCGAACCGCTTCTGGGGCAAGGAAATCGAACGCGGCGGTGAAGAAGTTACTACTGACCACCTATGGGGCGCGCTTCGAGGATCAGCTGAACGACGAGGCCCGGCTGATCTCCGAGAACGCCGACGGCGCCGACGGGAAGGAAGGCATGGCGGCCTTCCTCGGCAAGCGCAAACCCGAGTTCTCCTAGGAGCTGGCCTAGAAGGAGTGCTCCTCGGCCGGGAACGTTCCGGTCGCCACGTCGGATGCGTACTGCGTTGCCGCGCGCCGCAATTCGCCGCCGACGTCACCGAAGCGCTTGACGAACTTCGCGGTCTTGCCGGCCGTCATGCCCGCCATGTCCTGCCAGACCAACACCTGAGAATCACAGTTGGGTCCGGCGCCGATGCCGATCGTCGGAATGGTCAGCTTGCCGGTGATCTGGGTGGCCAATTCGGCGGGCACCATTTCGAGAACGACGGCGATCGCACCGGCCTCGGCGACGGCGATGGCGTCGTGGACGGTCTGCTCGGCGGCATCGCCGCGGCCCTGGACGCGGAAGCCGCCCAGTCCGTTGACGCTCTGCGGGGTGAAGCCGATGTGAGCCACGACGGGGATGCCGGCCTGGGTCAGCGTCGCGATCTGGTCGGCGACTCGCTCACCACCCTCGAGTTTGACCGCCGCCGCACCGGTTTCCTTCATGAAGCGCGTCGCGGTGGCCAATGCCTGCTGCGGGCCCGCCTCGTAACTGCCGAACGGAAGGTCGGCGACCACCAGTGCATGCGGTGCGCCGCGCACCACGCCGCGCACCAGTGGGATCAGCTCGTCGGCGGTCACCGGGAGGGTGGTGTCATAGCCGTAGACCACGTTGGCGGCCGAATCGCCCACCAGCAGCACGGGGATCTCGGCGTCGTCGAAGATGCGCGCGGTCGAGTAGTCGTACGCGGTCAACATGGCCCACTTGTGACCCTCTGACTTCCACTTCTGCAAGTGGTGGGTACGGATCTTCGTGCGGGGCTTGGCCTGCACTTCGGTGACAGCACCGTAAACCGTCTGCTCAGACATCATTGTCCCTAATCTCGTCGATTCGTTCCTCGAGGCCCATCCGGGTCCCCGGGTCGTCTGACTCACCCAGTGTGTCACTCCCGCCGCCGAAGGTGAACTCCCGGTGAAGTGCAGTTCCTCACATCTGGACTCGTTCGCAGGCCTAGCATTTGCCGCATGCAAAGGCTCAGCGGACTCGATGCCAGTTTTCTCTACCTCGAAACCGCTGCGCAGCCGCTGCACGTCTGTTCGATCCTGGAGATCGACACCTCCACCATCCCCGGCGGATACACGTTCGACAGCATGCGCGACGCCCTGAGCCTGCGCATCAAGGCGATGCCCGAGTTTCGCGAGAAGCTCGCCGACAACCGCTTCAACCTCGACCACCCGGTGTGGGTGGAGGACGAATACTTCGACGTCGATCGCCACCTGCACCGCATCGGCCTTCCGTCACCCGGTGGGCGTGTCGAACTTGGCGAGATCTGCGGACACATCGCGTCGCTGACGCTGGACCGCAGTCGACCGCTGTGGGAGATGTGGGTGATCGAGAACGTGGCAGGCACCGATGCACACGACGGCGGCAGGCTTGCGGTGATGACCAAGGTGCACCACGCCGGCGTCGACGGCGTCACCGGCGCGAACCTGATGTCGCAGCTATGCACCACCGAACCCGATGCGGCCGCCCCAGAACCGGTCGAAGGGGTGGGCGGCGGATCCGATCTGGAGATCGCCATCGGCGGTGCCGTCAAGTACGCCACCCGCCCATTGAAGCTCGCCAACATGCTGCCGTCGACGCTGTCGACCGTCGTGGACACCGTCAGGCGGGCCCGCAGCGGCCTGACGATGGCCGCCCCGTTCGCAGCACCGAAGACGAGGTTCAACGCGACGGTGACCGGCCACCGCAACGTGTCGTTCGCACAGCTCGACCTCGAGGACATCAAAACCGTCAAGCAGCACTTCGGCGTCAAGGTCAACGACGTCGTGATGGCATTGGTGGCGGGGGTGCTGCGACGGTTCCTCCTGGACCGTGACGAGCTCCCCGAAAGCACCCTGGTGGCGATGGTCCCGGTGTCGGTGCACGACAAGTCGGATCGGCCTGGCCGCAACCAGGTTTCGGGGATGTTCTCGAGCCTGCATACCGACATCGAAGATCCGGGTGAGCGCCTCAAGGCGATCGCCGATGCGAATTCCGTTGCCAAACAACACAGTGCGGCGATCGGCGCGACGCTGCTACAGGACTGGTCGCAATTCGCCGCCCCCGCCGTGTTCGGTGTCGCCATGCGCGTCTACGCGTCGAGTCGGCTGACGAGTGCCCTGCCGGTGCACAACCTGGTCGTGTCCAACGTGCCGGGCCCGCAGGTGCCGCTGTACTTCCTCGGCGGAGAGGTCAAGGCGATGTATCCGCTCGGGCCGATCTTCCACGGCTCTGGGCTGAACATCACCGTGATGTCGCTGACCGGCAAGCTCGACGTCGGCCTGATCTCGTGCCCCGAACTGCTGCCCGACCTGTGGGACATGGCAGACGACTTCGCCGTCGCCCTCGGGGAGTTGATGGACGCCACGCGGTAACGCCCTCATCTGGGCCGACGAGGCTTCATGGCAGCATGGATAGCCATGAACCTCAGACGCGGGGTCCTCGCGGCCGCCTTGGTGATGCTGCTGGTGGCGGGCTGCAGCAGAGTGATCGACGGGCGCAGCGTCATCGCCACCCCGAGGCCGGGGACGCCGGTCGACTGGTCGCAGTGCGATCTCGCGGCGTCCGACGTCCGCATTCCGGCGGGCGCGGAATGCGGAAAGCTTTCGGTACCGGTCGATTACACGAAGCCAGACGGTGCCGTCGCGCGGATCCAAATGATCCGGTTCAAGGCCACCGGGGACAAGATCGGCTCCCTGATCGTGAACCCGGGCGGGCCAGGTGAGTCCGGCGTTCAGGCCGCTGCCTCACTGGTGGGGGCCATGCCGGACTCGGTCAGGCAGCGCTTCGACCTCGTCGGCTTCGACCCTCGCGGCGTAGGGGCATCGACCCCGGCGGTGTGGTGCAACTCCGATGCCGACAACGACAAGCTCAGGGCCGACCCCCAGGTCGACTACACGCCTGAAGGCGTCGCGCACATCGAGTCGGAGACCAAGGACTTCGTGGCGCGGTGTGTCGCGAAGATGGGCGACGAGTTCCTCGCCAACGTCGGAACCGCAAGCGTGATAAAGGATCTCGACGCGATGCGGAGCGCGCTCGGCGACCAGAAGTTGACGTACCTCGGCTACTCGTACGGCACCCGCATCGGATCGGCGTACGCGGAGGCGTACCCGCAGAACGTGCGCGCGATGATCCTCGACGGCGCCGTCGACCCCAATGCGGACCCCGTCGAGGCCGACATCCGACAGGCGGCTGCCTTCCAAACCGCGTTCAACGACTACGCCGCGGACTGTGCCAAGAGCCCGAACTGCCCCCTCGGCACCGATCCGACCAAGGCCGTCGACGTCTACCTGAGCCTGGTCGAGCCGCTGGTCAGCAACCCGGCGAAGACCAGGGATCCGCGCGGACTGAGCTACAGCGACGCCGTCGTCGGCACCATCCTCCCCCTCTACTCGCCCAACCTCTGGCGACACCTCACCCAGGGTCTGACCGAGATGAAGAAGGGCTCGGGTGACACCATGCTGGCGCTAGCCGACCTCTACATGGGCCGCGACGAGGATGGGCACTACAACAATTCGACAGACGTCCGCGTGGCCGTCAATTGCGTCGACGAGCCGCCGATCACCGATCGCAAGACGGTCATCGACGAAGACCGTCGCGCCCGCGAAGTGGCACCCTTCATGAGCTACGGCCAATTCACGGGCAACGCCCCACTGGGCACCTGCGCGTTCTGGCCGGTTCCCGCCACCTCCAAGCCGCACCACATCGCGGTCACCGGCCTGCCTCCGGTGCTGGTGGTGTCGACGACGAACGATCCCGCGACGCCCTATCAGGCCGGCGTCGATCTGGCCAAGCAGCTCGGCGGATCGCTCCTGACGTTCCAGGGCACCCAGCACACGGTGGTCTTCCAGGGCAACACCTGCGTGGACGACATTGCTGCCAAATACCTGATCGACGTGGTGGTGCCAGCGCCAAACGCGACGTGCTGACGACCTAAGCACGCCAATCGGTTTCGGCCTAGATCACCATCGGATCACCGTCTGATTGCCGAGTGGTCTCTGCTCGCCCCCGACAGCTGCCTCCAAGCCCGGCGCGTGCAAACATTCATCCCATGTGGTTGGTGGGCAGGCTCATCGCGGCGCTGCTCGCAATCCTGCTGGCGGCTACCTTCACGGGCCCCACGGCGTCCGCATCGCCGGACGGTCAATACGCGCTGCCGTACGGCCAGCCCCCGGTGTGGGGTAACTGCGCCGACGTCGTCGGTTCCGCCGCCGTCATCCCGACCGCGCAGTGCGGAACGGTCAGCGTCCCCATCGACTACGCCAAACCCGATGGACCCCAAGCGCAATTGGCGGTCATCCGGGTACCCGCCACCGGCGACCGAATCGGCGCGCTGATGGTCAATCCCGGCGGACCCGGCGCGTCGGCCGTCGACACCGTCGCCGGAATGGCCGCCAGCCTCGCGGACACCGACGTCACCCGCCGCTTCGATTTGGTCGGGTTCGATCCGCGTGGCGTCGGGCACTCCACCCCGCGGGTGCTCTGCCGCACCGATGCCGAATTCGACGCCTACCGCCGCGAACCCATGACGGACTACAGCCCCGCAGGCGTCGCCCACATCGAGCAGATCTATCAGCAGATCGCCCAGGAGTGCATCGCTCGCACGGGGCAGGACTTCCTGGCGAACGTCGGCACTGCCTCGACGGCACGAGACATGGACGTCGTGCGGGAGGCGCTGGGGGAGAGTCAGATCAACTATCTGGGCTACTCCTACGGGACCGAACTCGGCGCCAACTACGCCGAACGGTTCCCCGACCGGGTGCGAACCATGGTCCTCGACGGCGCCGTCGACCCGAGTTCCGACCCGGTCGCCGAGAACATCCGTCAGCTCGTCGGCTTCCAAACCGCGTTCGACGACTACGCCGCGAATTGTGGGCAGTCGGTCGACTGCCCGCTGGGTCAGGACCCGACGCAGTTCGTCGCGCGCTACCACCAACTGGTCAACCCGCTGGTCGAGCAGCCCGGCCGAACGTCGGATCCGCGGGGACTCAGCTATCAGGACGCCATCACGGGCACCGTCAACGCGCTTTATACGCAGCGTTATTGGAAGTTCCTGACCAGTGGGCTGCTGGGCTTGCAACGCGGTACCGACGCAGGCGACCTGCTGTTGCTGGCCGACGACTACCAGGAACGCGACACGGCCGGGCACTACTCGACCCAGCAGGACGCCTTCACCGCGATCCGCTGCGTCGACTCGCCGTATCCGACCGACCCGGCGGTGTGGGCGGAGGCCGATCGCCAGGCCCGCGTCGCCGCGCCGTTCATGGACTACGGCGAGTTCACCGGATTTGCTCCAAGAGACGCCTGCGCCATGTGGCCGGTGCCGCCGACCTCGGCGCCCCACGACGCGGCGTCGCCAGGGCCCGGCAAGGTCGTCGTCGTGTCGACGACGCATGATCCCGCCACCCCGTACCAGGCGGGCGTGGATCTCGCGCGCGAAATGGACGCCTCCCTGATCACGTTCAACGGCACGCAACACACCGTGGTCTTCAACGGCAACGCCTGTGTCGATTCCGCTGTGGTCGCGTTCCTCGTCGATTCGACGCAGCCGCCGCCAGATCTTCAGTGTTAGCTGACAGGTGATGCCTAGCTGGAAGTAGGCCGTTCGCTGGGCTACTCTCGAGCGCACCGAAGGCGACCCCATTGCGCTATCGACAGTGCTACAGACAAGAGGGAAACGGCACCTGATGGACAACGACACGAACTCGGTCGTCGAAGACGGCCACTACTACCGCGACCAGATTGGCAACACCAACAAGGTCATTGCCTGGAGTCACCGGTCACGTTTCGTGAAGGCCATCAGCCTGATCGACAGCAACTCGGCCAACCTGCTCGACTACGGCTGCGGCGACGGAACGTTCCTCGCAATGGCGGCGGAAAAGTTCAAGAAGGGTCACGGCGCCGACGTCGACGCCAACCAAATCGACAACTGCAAAGAGCGTTTCGCAGATCTCGATGACGTCACCTTCACGGTGACCGGCGACATGACGAGTGAGTACGACGGCACGTTCGACGTAGTCACCTGCATGGAAACCCTCGAGCACTGCACCGAGGACATCGTCGAGATCGTGCTGGCCGATCTGGCCCGACTGGTCGCCCCCGGCGGCCGGGTCATCGTCAGCGTGCCGATCGAGATCGGTCCGTCATTCGTGCTGAAGCAGTCGATTCGCGCGCTGGCCAAGCGCATGGGCAACAGCAGCTACCACGTCGTCGAGCGCTACAGCGCGCGCGACGCCGCCAAGATGGTGTTTGCTGGCCGCAATACCGCCGTCGAGCGACCGCTCTACAAGCTCGACGGCGCCGAGGCCTACTCCCACTTCGGCTTCAACTGGCGCGCCCTGCGCGAGCGGGTGTCGCATCACCTCCACGTCGAGGAGACCCAGTTCACCCCCGTCGGTCAGCTGCGCGGTTTCGCCAGCAGCCAGGCGTGGTTCCTCTGCCGACCGCGCTGAAACGGCCTGCGATCACAACCCGCAGCAGGCATGTAACACGGAATTAACAGCCGATGCCTACGCTTCGCACATGGATCGGCAGAAGGAATTCGTGCTCCGGACGCTCGAGGAGCGTGACATCCGATTCGTGCGGTTGTGGTTCACCGACGTGCTCGGATACCTCAAGTCCGTCGCGATCGCGCCTGCCGAGCTAGAGGGCGCGTTCGAAGAAGGCATCGGCTTCGACGGTTCGTCGATCGAGGGCTTTGCCCGGGTGTCGGAATCCGACACCGTCGCCCGCCCCGATCCGTCGACGTTCCAGGTGTTGCCCTGGACCACCAGCGGCGGCAAGCAGCACTCCGCGCGCATGTTCTGCGACATCACGATGCCCGACGGGTCACCATCCTGGGCCGATTCACGGCACGTGCTTCGCAGGCAACTCGCCAAGGCCAGCGAGCTCGGCTTCTCCTGCTACGTGCACCCGGAAATCGAATTCTTCCTGCTGCAGCCAGGACCGTACGACGGTTCGCAGCCCGTGCCCGCTGACAACGGCGGTTACTTCGACCAGGCCGTGCACGACTCGGCGCCCAACTTCCGCCGCCACGCGATCGACGCGCTGGAGTCCATGGGCATCTCGGTGGAGTTCAGCCACCACGAGGGCGCGCCGGGCCAGCAGGAAATCGACCTGCGTTACGCCGACGCGCTGTCGATGGCGGACAACGTGATGACGTTCCGCTACGTCGTCAAGGAGGTCGCACTCAACGAAGGCGTGCGGGCGTCCTTCATGCCCAAGCCGTTCAGCGAGTACCCCGGCTCGGCGATGCACACCCACATGAGCCTGTTCGAGGGTGACACCAACGCGTTCCACACCCCCGACGACCCGCTTCAGCTGTCGGCCATCGGCAAGTCGTTCATCGCCGGAATCCTCGAGCACGCCAGCGAGATCAGCGCCGTCACCAACCAGTGGGTGAACTCCTACAAGCGGCTGGTGCACGGCGGCGAGGCACCGACCGCGGCGTCCTGGGGTGCGGCCAACCGGTCCGCCCTCGTCCGGGTGCCGATGTACACGCCGCGCAAGGCGTCCTCACGGCGCATCGAGGTGCGCAGCCCCGACTCGGCTTGCAACCCGTATCTCGCCTTCGCCGTGCTCCTCGCGGCCGGTCTGCGCGGCGTCGAGAAGAACTACGTGCTCGGGCCCCAGGCCGAGGACAACGTGTGGAACCTGACCCCGGAAGAGCGCCGCGCGATGGGCTACAAGGAGTTGCCGGGCAGCCTCGGCGTCGCACTCGGGGAGATGGAGAACTCCGAACTGGTCGCAGAAGCGCTCGGGGAGCACGTCTTCGACTTCTTCCTGCGCAACAAGCGCGCCGAATGGGAGACTTACCGCAGTCACGTCACGCCGTATGAGCTGAAGGCCTACCTGTCGCTGTAGGGTCCGCGCCAACGCCTGCGATACCGTGATGGCGTGCCCAAACCCGCGACGCAGCGACCGACGCTGCCCAGCGTCGGCAGGCTGGGCATGGTCGAATCGTCCGCCCGAACCGATCTGAACCGGCTGGGCTGGACCACCGATGCACACATCGAGCTGTTGTGGTCGCTGTCCCGAGCCCCGGACGCCGACACCGCGCTGCGCGCGATGGTGCGACTCGCCGACGCGCTCGACGGGGACTGGGACGAGCTGAACCGCGCACTGGTCAAGGACCGCGGGCTGCGCGGCCGACTGTTCGGTGTGCTCGGTTCGTCCATGGCGCTCGGCGACCATCTCGTCGCGCAGCCAAGTTCGTGGCACCTGTTGGCGGGTCACGTCGCGCTCCCCAGTGCAGCCGAGCTGAAGCGGACCTTCACCGAGCTAGCCGAGAAATCTTCGGAGACAAACGATCTCCGTGTGCTATACCGCGATCGTCTGCTGGTGCTGGCGGCACTGGACCTGGCCCCGACGGTCGAGAACGAACCCGTGCTGCCCTTCCCGACGGTGGGCGAGCACCTGGCCGACCTCGCCGACGCCGCGTTGGCTGCCGCCCTCGTCATCGCCACCAGGACGGTGTGCGGAGACTCCACGGCCGGCAACGAGGGGGCGCCAGCGCCTCGACTGGCGGTCATCGCGATGGGCAAGTGCGGGGCCCGCGAACTGAACTACGTCAGCGACGTCGACGTCATCTTCGTCGCCGAGCAGGCCGATGCGATCAGCACCCGGGTGGCAGGCGAGTTGATGCGCTTCGCCGCCGACGCCTTCTTCGAGGTGGACGCCGCGCTACGGCCGGAGGGGAAGAGCGGACAGCTCGTCCGCACGCTGGAATCCCATGTCGCGTACTACGAACGGTGGGCCAAGACCTGGGAGTTCCAGGCGCTGTTGAAGGCACGCCCGGCGGTCGGCGACGCCGAACTCGGCGAGCAGTACATTTCGGCGCTGATGCCGATGGTGTGGACGGCGTGCGAACGGGAGGACTTCGTCTCCGAGGTGCAGAAGATGCGCCGACGCGTCGAGGAACTGGTGCCCGCCGATGTGAGGGCCCGCGAGATCAAGCTCGGCACGGGCGGTTTGCGCGACGTCGAGTTCGCCGTCCAGCTGCTGCAGCTCGTCCATGGCCGCACCGACGATTCGCTGCACGTGGCATCGACGGTGGATGCGTTGGCGGCCCTGGGAGACGGCGGTTATGTCGGACGCGACGATGCTGCGAACCTGACCGCGTCGTATGAGTTCCTGCGGTTACTCGAACACCGCTTGCAGCTGCAGCGGCTCAAGCGCACCCACATGCTCCCCGAACCCGGTGACGACGAGGCGATGCGGTGGCTCGCCCGTGCCGCACACATGCGCCCCGACGGCCAGCGTGATTCGCTCGGCGTGCTGAGGGAGGAACTCAAGCGCCAGAGCCTGCGGGTGTCACGCCTGCACGCCAAGCTCTTCTACCAGCCGCTGCTGGAATCGGTCGAAGGCAATTACGTCGAGGTCTCGCCGAGCATGTCGCCCGAGGCGGCCGAACGTCAGCTGGCCGCATTGGGATACGAAGGGCCGCAGAGCGCGCTGACGCACCTGGCCGCACTGACCGGCAGCAGCGGCAGGCGCGGACGGGTGCAGCAGGTCCTTCTGCCCACGCTGCTCGACTGGCTTTCCGATACGCCCGATCCGGATGCCGGGCTGCTGTCCTATCGGCGGCTCAGCGATGAAATGGCCGAGCAGCGTTGGTTCCTAGCCTCGCTGCGCGACGAGGGTGCCGTAGCCAAACGTTTGATGCACGTCCTTGGTACGTCGGCGTTCGTTCCCGAACTCCTGATGCGGGCACCCGAAGTGATCCGGCAATACGCGGACGGTCCTGCGGGTCCCAAACTGCTGGAGGTCGAGCCCGACGGGTTCGCCCGCGCTCTCGTCGCCTCGGCGGGGCGGCACGAGGAGCCGTTGCGTGCGATTGCCGCCGCGAGAACGCTTCGGCGCCAAGAGCTTGCACGCGTGGCGTCGGCAGACCTGCTGGGCATGCTGGAGGTCACCGACGTGTGCCGAGCCCTGACCTCGGTTTGGGTCGCGGTGCTGCAAGCGGCCTTGGACGTCGTCATCCGTGCGAACGCGCCGGAAGGAGGGCCGCCGGCGAAGATCGCGGTCATCGGGATGGGCAGGCTCGGCGGCGGCGAATTGAGCTACGGCTCCGACGCCGACGTCATGTTCGTCTGCGAACCAGTAGGCGACACAGAGGAATCCGTCGCGGTGAAGTGGTCGGTCACCATAGCCGAGCAGGTGCGCGCCCTGCTGGGCACTCCGAGCGCGGATCCGCCACTGGAAGTCGACACCAATCTGCGGCCCGAGGGGCGCAGCGGGCCGCTGGTCCGCACGCTCGCCTCCTACGAGGCGTATTACGCGCGGTTTGCCCAAACCTGGGAGGTCCAGGCTCTGCTGCGGGCGCACCGCGTCGCCGGCGACGAGGACCTCGGTATGCGGTTCCTGCTGATGGTCGACAAGACCCGATACCCGTCCGGTGGGGTCTCTGCCGAAGCGGTGCAAGAGATTCGGCGGGTCAAAGCGCGCATCGACGCCGAGCGACTGCCGCGAGGCGCGGATCCGAACACGCACACCAAACTGGGCCGCGGCGGCCTCGCCGACGTCGAGTGGACCGTGCAGCTGCTCCAACTTCGCCATGCGCACCAGATCGAGGCGCTGCACAGCACCTCGACGCTGGAAGCCCTGAACGCCATCGGTGCGGCAGAGCTGATCGCCGAGGGTGACGTCGAGTTGCTTCGCCAAGCGTGGCTGACGGCGACACAGGCGCGCAATGCGCTGGTGCTCGTCCGGGGCAAGCCGACCGACCAGCTGCCGGGGCCGGGGCGTCAGCTCAATGCGGTGGCAACGGCAGCGGGTTGGGAGAATAGCGATGGCAGCGAATTCCTCGACAACTACCTGCGGGTGACACGCCGGGCAAAGATGGTGGTCAGAAGGATATTTGGAGAATGAGCATGGACTTTCCGTTCGACCTCATCAGTGCCGAGGAGTACGAGCGGCAGCACGCGTTGCACGGACCGCTGACGCAGGCCATCCGTGAACTGATCGACGCGGGCATCCGCACCGACGCCGATGAGGCAGTGGTGCGCGACGCCCAGGCCGCCATTGAGGCGGTGACGGAGAAACTTCGCGGCGCGCAACGCAATCAGACGTCGACCTTGCGGCACGAAGCCACCGGGCGGCCGCTTGCCTGGGCCAATCCCGCCGTGGGAGTGCGCAATGCGATCGCACCGCCGATGGACATCCATCACGAGGCCAGCGGGCGGTGCTGGGCGGAGTTCGATCTCGGCCTCGCATACGAAGGTCCGCCCGGCCTGGTTCACGGTGGCATTTGCGCCCTCGTCCTCGATCACATCCTGGGGGAGGCGGCCAGTGACGGACTGACCAAGCCGCTGTTCACCGGCACCATCACGCTCCGCTATCTGCGGGGGACGCCACTCGGCCCGTTGCGGGCTGAGGCGTTCATCGAGAGGACCGAGGGTATCAAGACCTACGCGCGCGGCTATCTGGGGGACTCCGACGGCTGGAGCGTGGAAGCCGACGGTGTGTTCATCCAACCTGTTTGGGCCCGGGATGCCGGATGAAGTTCTACGTCAGCCCTGCCTTCCTCGAGACCCGCGAGGTCGTCGAATTAGCCAGAGCGGCAGATGAACTCGGTTATGACGGCTTCGGCATTCCCGACCACGTCGTCAACCTGGAGAAGTTGGCTACTCCCTACCCGTACACGAAGGATGGCGAACGTCGGTGGCAGCCGTTCACCGACTGGCCGGACCCGTGGGTGTTGGTCGGGGCGCTGGCTCAGGTCACCGAACGGCTGCACTTCGTCACGACGGTGTACATCCCCGGAATGCGCGACCCCTACTCGGTTGCCAAAGCCGTTGGCACCGCGGCATATCTGGCTGGCGGCCGGGTCGAACTGGGCGTTGGCGTCGGGTGGTGCGAGGAAGAGTTCACGCTGATGGGCCAGCGGTTCGACCGGCGCGGCAAGCGCACCGACGAGATGCTGGACCTGTTTCGCGCGCTCTGGCAGCCGGGGTGGACGGAGTTCGACGGCGAGTTCTATCAGACGCCGCGCCTTGAAATGGAGCCGACGCCACCGCACATCCCGATCTACGTCGGTGGGCTCAGCGACATCGCGCTGCGTCGAGCAGCCCGCAACGATGGCTGGATCGGCGACCTGATCACCACCGATCGGGCCATCGCGGGAGCTCAACGACTGCGTGAGCTTCGTGCCGAAAACGGTTTGACCATGGACGGATTCACCATTCTGACCCCGCTCACCGACGCGTTGACCATCCCCGACTACGAACGCGCCGAGGCCGCGGGCATCACCCACATCCTGACGATGCCGTGGATGTTCTATACGGGTCCGAATGCCACCACCGCCGAGAAGATCGACGGCATGAAGCGCTTCCGCAAGGACCTCGCGCTGGACGGGTGATCGTCGCGGTTTACCTCTTTCGCGAGTCCAACGCGTAGGCGCCGCCGCCGGTGAAGACCAACAGGAAGAACCCGAAGCAGTACAGCACCGCGAGTTCGCCGCCGTTGGTCAGCGGGATGATCCCGGTGGGCAGGTGCTGGGTGAAGAAGGCGAAGGCCATCACGCCGGATGCAAGGAATGCTGCTATGCGAGTGAACAATCCGACGGTGATGAGGATTGCGGCGATCAGCTCGAGGATCCCGGCATAGAAGAAGGGCCACGTCCCGACGGGCGCTTGTGCTGCCGCCAGCGGCCATCCGAACAGGTGGCTGGTCGCATGGAGTAGGAATAGGAGTCCGAAGATCACCCGAAAGAGGCTCAAAACGGCGGGGGCGTACGGACTAAGTCTGGCGTCCAGCTTTTGAGTCATGTCTTGACAATATACTATACGGACCACAGTCCGTATAGCCGTACCCCGTCACGGCGGTTAGGCGGTGCACGCATTCTGCAATGAGGTTGTGAGTTCACAGCTCATTGCGTAAGTGGACCCGGAATTCGCACTCAGGACGGCGCTGGGCGTCATGGCAAGTGCGGCCATCACCTGTGCGGTGAGTGGTTGTTGAGGGTGTGCCGCGATCCACTGTTGGATGGTGTAGGCCGCGGGCTTCCACGTCCAATCCGACCGAATTACCCCCAAGGTGTCATCGGGGTTGGTGCTGGCGCTATTCGTGTCGAGAAGGGTGTAGATGAATGAGGGGCCGGCGTAGCTGAATTGGCTCCACGCGGTCAGGTAGTCCTGAATCGCCGCTGCCTGAATGGCGTCG
>NZ_JAVRQA010000068.1:0-39445 GCF_032161845.1 Mycobacterium sp. | reverse complement strand
CGGCTTGGCGGCCTCGAGGCCCTCGGCAACGACGCTCTCGGTAGGCGCTCCGGCGCCACCGGCGATCAGCTCGATGACGTTGTCGGTGGCCTCGGCCTCGACCATCATGATCGCCACGTCATCGCCTGCCTTGCGGCCCGCGACCACCATGTCGAACACGGCGCCTTCGAGCTGCTCGACGGTCGGGAAGGCCACCCACTGGCCTCCCTTGTTTTCAGGAGTGGAGATCAGGGCGACGCGCACGCCGCCGACGGGACCGGAGAACGGAATGCCGGAGATCTGCGTCGACGCGGACGCGGCGTTGATGGCCAGCACGTCGTACAGATCCTTGGGATCCAGGCTCAGGATCGTGACGACGACCTGGATCTCGTTGCGCAGACCCGAGATGAACGTCGGGCGCAGCGGCCGGTCGATCAGACGGCAGGTCAGGATCGCGTCGGTGGAGGGACGGCCCTCGCGACGGAAGAACGAGCCGGGGATGCGTCCCGCGGCGTACATCCGCTCTTCGACGTCGATCGTCAGCGGGAAGAAGTCGAAGTGGTCCTTCGGGGTCTTGCTGGCCGTGGTGGCCGAAAGGAGCATCGTCTCGTCGTCGAGGTAGGCGACGACGGAGCCGGCGGCCTGCTTGGCCAGTCGGCCGGTCTCGAAGCGGATGGTGCGGGTGCCGAAGCTCCCGTTGTCGATGACGGCGGTCGATTCGAATACGCCATCTTCTATTTCAGTTGCAGACATACGTGTGTCAGGCCTCTTTGGTTCTCGTGTGGTGCTGTTTCGCACCCCTTTTTTTGCACCTCACACGCGAGCACCCGGAAAATGCCGACGGCCATCGATCGAAGCGGCCGGACGCCGCCCCAAACATTCAGGGAAGGTCCGGCAGCCACTACCGAAGACCGCCCATTCAAAGGCGGGCACTGACGGTGACGCACTGGAACGGTGCACGCGGATATGCGCGAGCCGCACCTGTCGTCCTGAGCCGATCGGATTGCCGATTGGGACTCAAAACACGTCCATGTTACATGGCGGCAATTGCCAGACACGCCAAGTCCGGCGCTACGACACGTCCTCGACGCACACCGTGAACTGGCGTTCGTCATAGGCGTAGCCGAGGCCGGTCGCGCACTGGTCGACGTTGGCGACCTTCTGCATGACTTGCGTGGCGCGCTGACGATTCGGCGCGGACGCGTCGTTGCAGTCGACCCGGATGGGGTCGCGGTCGTTCTCCGGGTCGATGCTCATGCAACCGCCGACCACCCAGTCGATGTCCATGCAGATGGTCGATCCCGAGCCGCTGAACGAACTGCGCATCGAATAGTAGGAATCGACGTCCGTCGGGCATTGATCAGTGGACTCGACGGAGCCGACCACCTTGAAGTTGGACTCTGGGCTGCCGCACTGCACCTTGGAGGTCTCCGGCCGGTCCGGCGGACCGCCCACCTTGAGGCAATCCCCCACCTGCATGTCCGCGGCGGCGGCGGACGAGCACCCCGCCAACGCCATGGCCGCAAGGACCAACGCGGACGCCATGACGGCGCCCGGGGGAAGGGTCCTCACTCGAATTAGCGGCGCAAGCCCAGGCGCTCGATCAACGAGCGGTAGCGCGCCACGTCGACCTGGGCGATGTACTTGAGCAGGCGACGACGACGACCAACGAGCAGCAGCAGTCCGCGCCGCGAGTGGTGGTCGTGCTTGTGCATCTTGAGGTGCTCGGTCAGATCGGAGATGCGCTTGGTCAGCATCGCGATCTGGGCTTCCGGCGAGCCGGTGTCGGTCTCGTGAAGACCGTACTGGCCGAGGATCTCTTTTTTCTGCTCGGTGGTGAGCGACATGAAACAAACTCCATCCATGGGTTCGCGAATTACAACTGAGGCGCGGCCGCCGCGAACTGCAGCGCACGCTGGGTCGCCGGAGAGTCTAACAGCGCCTTAGCGCGCGAAACGAATCGTCACTGCGCGGCCAAGATCGTGCGGGCCCGCGCCGTGTCGCCTTCCATTGCCACGACGAGCTCGTCGATCGAGCCGAACTTCTCCTGGCCGCGGACGCGGGCGACGAAGTCGACGGCGACGTGCTGGCCATAGAGGTCGGCCTGCGTGTCGAGGACGAAGGCCTCGACGGTGCGGGTGCGACCCGAGAACGTGGGATTGGTGCCGACCGAAACCGCAGCCTGATACCGCTCACCGGGCGTGACGGTGCCCATGACGGGGCCGTGGCCAAGGACGGTGAACCACGCGGCGTAGACGCCGTCGGCTGGAATCGCCGAATACATCGGGGGTGCGACGTTGGCGGTCGGAAACCCCAGACCCTTGCCGCGGCCGTCGCCGCGCACCACTACGCCCTCGACGCGATGGGGCCTGCCAAGCGCCTCGGCCGCAGCGACGACGTCACCGGCATCGACGCAGGATCGGATGTACGTCGACGAGAACGTCACGTTCCGTTCCCTATCGCGATCGATGTGGTGCTCGGACACCAACGACATGCTCTCCACGGCGAACCCGAACCGTTCGCCGGCCTTGCGCAACATGCTGACGTTGCCGCCCGCCTTCTTGCCGAAGGTGAAGTTCTCACCGACGACGACCTCGACGACGTGCAGGCGTTCGACGAGGAGTTCGTGGATGTACCGCTCGGGCGTCAGCTTCATGAAGTCCGAGGTGAACGGCATGACGAGGAACACGTCGACGCCCATCTCCTCGACCAGCTCGGCGCGCCGGGTCAGGGTGGTCAACTGGGCGGGGTGGCTACCGGGAAACACGACCTCCATCGGATGGGGGTCGAACGTCATCAACACCGTCGGCACCCCGCGGGACCGGCCCGCCTTCACCGCGTGGTTGATGAGCTCGGCATGCCCGCGGTGGACACCGTCGAACACACCGATGGTGACGACACATCTGCCCCAGTCCGTGGGGATCTCGTCTTGGCCCCGCCAGCGCTGCACGACGGCAAGCCTACGACGCGCCAGAGTGACTGGCGCCGCTAGATGCCCGGATGGGCGGCGGATTGCCTAAACTTCTCTTGTTATGAGCCCCGACGACACCACTCGAGACTTGTCGTCGGTTGCCCAGGACTACCTGAAGGTCATCTGGACGGCCCAGGAATGGTCTGTGGACAAGGTCAGCACCAAGATGCTGGCCGAGCGCATCGGGGTGTCCGCCAGTACGGCGTCGGAGTCCATTCGCAAGCTCGCCGACCAGGGCCTCGTCGACCACGAGAAGTACGGCGGTGTGTCGCTGACCGCCGCGGGCCGTATTGCGGCGCTCGCGATGGTGCGGCGCCACCGGCTGATGGAGACCTTCCTGGTGCGCGAGCTCGGCTACGGCTGGGACGAAGTGCACGACGAGGCCGAGATCCTCGAGCACGCCGTTTCCGACCGAATGCTGGACCGCATCGACGCCAAACTCGGATACCCCACCCGCGACCCCCACGGTGATCCCATCCCGGCGGCGGACGGCGAGGTGCCGACACCACCGGCACGCCAACTCTCGGTATGCAAGAACGGGGACGCGGGCACGGTGGCGCGCATCTCCGACGCCGACCCAGAGATGCTCCGCTACTTCGACAGCGTCGGCATCAGTTTGGACTCGCGGCTTCGGGTGCTGGCCCGTCGCGACTTCGCGGGCATGATCTCGGTGGCCATCGCAAGCCCGGGGACCCTGGCCGACCCAGAGCTTCCGGAAAATACCGTCGAACTGGGAAACCCTGCGGCAGAAGCGATTTGGGTGGTCTGACCGACTCCTACAGCGTCGAGGGCCGGATCACGACGATCGACTGCGTCCGCGACCCGTCGTCGGCGAGCAGTGCGATCACCCGGCCGTCGGGCGCGGTGGCGGCGTACACACCGTCGATGCCGATCGGCGCCAGGGCGCGTCCGTTCGACGCCGACTCCGACTCCGCGTCGGTGAGGTCGCGCCGGGGAAAGCCCAGCAGACACGCCTCGTCCAGGGTGTGGCTCAACTGCGGCGACTCGGCCAGCTGATCGAGCGTGTGCGCCTCGGCCAGCCCGTACCGGCCGACCCTGGTGCGGCGCAGCGCGGTGAGGTGGCCGCCGACGCCGAGCGTCATGCCGACGTCACGTGCCAGCGCCCGAATGTAGGTACCCGACGAGCAGTCGACGTCCACGTCCACGTCGACGAAGCCGCCGGTCCGACGGACGGCGACGACGTCGAATCGTTCGATCCGCACCCGGCGGGCGGCCAGTTCAACCGTTTGGCCCTCGCGCGCCAGCTTGTAGGCGCGTTGACCGTTGACTTTGATCGCGCTCACCGCCGAAGGGATCTGATCGATGGGACCCCGCAACCCGGCAATGGCTGCTTCGATCGCGGCATCGGTGAGGTGGACTGCCGAAACCGTCTGGAGCACTTCGCCTTCGGCGTCCTCGGTGGACGTGGTCTGCCCCAGCCGGATGGTGCCTGCGTAGGACTTGTCGGTCGCCGTCAGCAGACCGAGAATCTTGGTGGCGCGCTCGATGCCAACGACCAGCACCCCGGTCGCCATCGGATCCAGGGTCCCGGCGTGGCCCACCTTGCGAGTGCCAAAGAACCTCCGGCAGCGGCCCACCACGTCGTGGCTGGTCATGCCGGCCGGCTTGTCGACGATCACCAGTCCGGGAGCGGGACTCACAGCACGATCGCCGTCAGCACCAGACCCTCGCCCACCGACCAGCGGCCCGACAGCGCGGTCAGCGGCGGGCCTGACTCCGCGGCCGGGTCGATCAGGATCCGCGACTCGAATGTGCCTGCGCTACCGGATCCGTCGACGGCGAACGTGATGTGGGCGTCTTCGAAGCCCAACCACCGGTGCGTCAGCGGAAACCACGCCTTGTACGTCGCCTCTTTGGCGCAGAACAGGATTCGGTCCCAGTGGGCTCCGCCGGGGAGGGTCGCCAGCTCGCTGCGTTCGGCGGGCAGGCTGATGGCGTCGAGGACCCCGTTCGGCAGCACGGCATGGGGTTCGGCGTCGATGCCGACGGAACGGACGTCGACCGCCCGCCCGACGACGGCACCGCGGAAACCCTCGCAGTGCGTCAGGCTGCCGACCACCCCGTCGGGCCAGCACGGTTCGCCCTTGTCCCCCTTGAGGATCGGCACCGCAGGCAACCCGAGGTCACCGAGCGCCAGGCGTGCGCAATGGCGGACGGTGATGAACTCGTTGCGCCGCTTGGCCACCGAGCGGGCGATGAGCGGCTCCTCCTCGGACAACGGCGCCAGATCCGGTGGATCGTCGTACAGCTCGGCCGATGCGATCGGCGACGGCACCAGGCCCGACAACAGTCGGCCCGTCACTCTCGCCTGCGCTTGATCTGTGCCTGCATCTTCTCCGCGCCCGCTCGCATCTCGGGGGTGATCTCGAAGTGGCCGCCGAACTCGTTGAGGTAACCGGGCGGGTAGTTGGGGTCGGGCAGTATCTGTCGCATCCATCGATATGGCTTGCGGCGGCGCCATTCCCGTGGATAGCCGACCGACACCTCCTCGAACCGCACACCGTCGTACCAGGTGGTGCGCGGAATGTGGAGGTGGCCGTACACCGAGCACAGGGCGTTGTAACGGGTATGCCAGTCCTTCGTCGCGGTGGTGCCGCACCACAGCGCGAACTCGGGATAGAACATCGCATCGCAGGGATCGCGCACCAGCGGGAAGTGATTGACCAGGATCGGCGGCGTCAGCCAGTCGAGGTCCTCGAGCTTGGCCCGCGTCAGCTTGACGCGATCACGGCACCACGCATCGCGGGTCGCGTAAGGCTCGGCAGACAACAGGAACTCGTCGGTGCCGACCACGTTGCGCTCACGGGCGATGGCGAGCCCCTCTGCCTTGGTCGCCGTGCCCTCGGGCAGGAACGAGTAGTCGTACAGCAGGAACATCGGCACGATGGTCGCCGGCCCGCCCTCCTCGGTCCACACCGGGAAGGGGTGCTCGGGGGTCACGATGCCCATCTCGTCGCACATGTTGACGAGGTAGTCGTAGCGCGCCCGACCGAAGATCTGCATCGGGTCCTTGGCCGTCGTCCACAGCTCGTGGTTGCCCGGCACCCAGATGACCTTGGCGAATCGTTTGCGCAGCAGATCCAGTGACCAACGGATGTCGTCGGTGCGCTCGGCGACGTCACCGGCGACGATCAACCAGTCGTCCGGCGACGAGGGGTGCAGCGACTCGGTGACGGGCTTGTTACCGGTATGACCGATGTGGAGGTCGCTGATCGCCCAGAGCGTGGGATGGCGACGGTCCTGTGACAGCGGAGACACAACGGATCAGCCTACTTGCGCCAGCGCAGGACGCTCGCCCGGCAACTAGAACATGTTCTGCTTTCCGGTCCGGGCGGGGGTTTGGGACTTGTACACTCCCCGCAATGGACAACGAGCGTAAGCGGGGTGCCCCGAGGGGTGTGATCGGCAAGATGCGCCTGCTGTCGGCGATGTGCGCCCTGGTAGCGGCGGTGATAGTCGTCTGGCAGAGCAATCCGATCACCGTCCCCGACGCCGGCTCCGTCGAGCTGAGATCCACGTCGGCACCCATGAGCGGCGTCTCCAGCAGCATCAAATGGCCCGTGATCCAAACCGTCGACCCGAGTCCGTTCGACGCGTGCGAGGACATCCCCATCGACGTCATCAACGGTCTCGGGCTGGGCTTCACCCCGCCGGAGCACGAGGACGGCCTGCGGTGTCATTACGACGCAGGCAATTACCAGATGGCCGTCGAGGCCTTCGTCTGGCGAACCTACGAACAAACGCTGCCCGCTGACGCCGTCGAGATGGACATCGCGGGCCACCGTGCCGCGCAGTACTGGATCCTGAAGCCGTCGGACCGCAACAACCGCTTCTGGTTCAGCTGCATGATCGCGTTCGACACCAGCTACGGCGTCCTCCAGCAATCGCTGTTCTACGCACCGGTCTACAGCGCCGACGACGTGGACTGCATGCAGACCAATCTCCAGCGCGCCCAGCAGCTGGTGCCGTTCTACAAGTTTTAGCCGTCGCCCCGTTTGCGTAACGTGCAAGGCGTGGTTCGACCAATGAGCGCCAAACGCCTCACCTCTCACGCCCTCAGCCGAGTACTGAAGCTGCCACCGCCGACGACGGACTACACCGTAATCAGAGGGTTGCGGGTACCGATGCGCGACGGCGTCGATCTGATCGCCGACCACTACGCGCCGCAGACCGCCACGCCCGCGGGAACGCTGCTCGTCCGCTGCCCGTACGGCCGTGCCTTTCCGTTCTCGAATCTGTTCGGCGCGGTCTACGCCGCCCGCGGTTACCACGTGATCATCCAGAGCGTGCGCGGCACATTTGGGTCCGGCGGCGACTTCACGCCGATGGTCCACGAGGTGGCCGACGGGGCGGACACGGCGGCCTGGCTGCGCAGCCAGGGGTGGTTCACCGGGTCGTTCGCGACGATCGGCCTTTCCTACCTCGGCTTCACACAGTGGGCCCTTCTGATGGACCCCCCGCCGGAGATGGCGGCCGCGGTCATCATCGTCGGCCCACACGACTTCAGTGAGTCCAGTTGGGGCACGGGCGCGTTCACCATCAACGACTTCCTCGGGTGGAGCGACATGATGTCCCACCAGGAGGAGAACCGACTTCTCGGCGCGCTGCAGCAGGGTCGGTCCCGGCGGCGAGTGGCGCACACCGCCAACCAGGTGCCGATGGGCGCGTCGGGTCGGACGTTGCTCGGCGCGGGCGCACCATGGTGGGAGTCCTGGATCGAGCACCCCGAGCGCGACCATCCCTTCTGGGCAGATCTCCGCCTGACCGATGCCCTGGACCGCGTCGACGTCCCCGTGCTGCTGTTCAGCGGGTGGCAGGACCTGTTCCTCGAGCAGACCCTGACGCAGTTCCAGCACTTGCGCGGGCGTGACGTCACGACGGCCCTGACTGTCGGTCCTTGGACGCACACCCAGCTGATGACGAAGGGGGCCCCAGTCGTCATCCGGGAGTCGCTGTCCTGGCTCGACACCCACCTCGGCGGCAAGCCGGCGACACCTCGTAGTCCGGTGCGGGCCTACGTCACCAACGGCGACTGGACCGAACTTCCGACCTGGCCGCCTGTGATGGCCGAGCACGTGGTGTATCTACAACCCGCACATCGGCTTTCGGACTCCCCGCCCGACGCGTCGGCCCCGCCGTCGACGTTCACCTTCGACCCAGCCAACCCCACGCCCACCGTCGGCGGTCGGCTGCTCTCACCCGAGGGTGGCTACCGGGACGACACCCGACTCTCGGTGCGGCCCGACACCGCCGACTTCACCGGTGAGCCACTGGCCACCGACCTCTACGTCGTCGGGAATCCCGTCATCGAACTTGCCCATTCGTGCGACATCCCCTACAACGACGTCTTCGTCCGGTTGAGCGACGTCGACGGGAAGGGGCGATCGACCAACGTCAGCGAGGGCTTCGTCAGGCTCACCACTGACTCCGGCGTCGTGCGACTCGAACTCGACGCCGTCGCCTACCGATTCCGGGCGGGCGCCCGGCTGCGGGTCATGATTGCGGGGGGTTCGCACCCGCGATTCGTCCGCAACCTCGGTACCGACGAGCCGCCGATCTCGGGAACGACGATGACACCCGCCAACCACACCGTGCACCACGGTGCGGGCGGCCTGTCGCGGCTGGTACTCCCAGCGGGTCCGCAACCGCCGTCAACCGACTGACGCCGTCACCCTGGCGGCGATCGCAGAAAGCGTCGCGTCGTCGTGCACGGGTTCGGCCCAGTCCGCTTGCAGCGGTAACTCGACCCAGCTCTTGCAGCCCGCGTATGCCGATTCTCTGGGCAGTCGCAGCGGTTCGGCCAACGGGCGGGCCTGCACCACCAACACCGTCAGCCGATGTTTCGGCCGGAAGTCCAGCCGATCGGAGCGCACCGACTCCGCCGTCCAAATGTGGGTGTCCAACAGATCGTCGAGTCCGTCTGGACGATTGACGGCCACGGCGGCAACCACCTTCGCGGCCGCCCTCACGACGAACTCGTCCTCGGCACTGTCGGATCCGGCGGCGTCGAGCAGGTCGCGATGTTCGGGACGGACGCGCTCGGCATGTCCGTGGGCGATCGTCGGAAAGAACACGAACTCCCCTGCGGCGAGGTCGAAGCGCTTCTCGTGAATGCCACCCTTGCGCAGCAGCACCGTCTGACGCCCGTCGAGCATCGCGTGCACGGCCGCACTCCACTCCTTGAGTGCGGGCGTGCTCACTGCGCGGCGAGTCTGGCGCGCACCTCTGGCCGACGCAGCGGCGGCACCGTCTTCGGCGGCTGCCGGCGCGGAGGCAGCGCGCTCAGCAGTCGCGTCGTGGTGGCCGTCACCTCGGCGACCGCCTCCTCGAAGGCCTCGGTGTTGGCGGCCGTGGGGCGGGTGATGCCGCTGACCTTGCGGACGTACTGGCGTGATGCGGCTTCGATCTCCTCGGCCGTGGCCGAAGGTTCGAGGCCGCGCAACTCGGTGATGTTCCTGCACATGCCTTCAACCATAGGTCGACGGGTCGATACGGTGATGGACATGCCGACCACAGAACACGACAGCCCCCTGTTGATCGACACCACCGACCGCGTCCGCACGCTGACCCTGAACCGGCCGCAGGCACGCAACGCCCTGTCGACCGCGTTGCGGACCCAGTTCTATGCGGCGCTGCGCGAGGCAGAGGCCGATGACGACGTGGACGTCGTCATCCTCACCGGCGCCGACCCCGTGTTCTGTGCGGGTCTTGACCTCAAGGAGCTCGGTGACGCCACCGAGCTTCCCGACATCTCGCCCAAGTGGCCCGCGATGAACAAGCCGGTCATCGGGGCGATCAACGGGGCGGCCGTCACCGGCGGCCTCGAACTGGCGCTGTACTGCGACATCCTGATCGCCTCGGAGCAGGCCCGATTCGCCGACACCCACGCCCGCGTCGGGCTGCTGCCGACGTGGGGGCTAAGCGTGCGCCTGCCACAGAAGGTCGGCGTTGGGCTGGCCCGCCGCATGAGCCTGACCGGCGATTACCTGTCTGCCGAGGACGCACTGCGCGCCGGGTTGGTGACCGAGGTCGTCGCCCACGACGCCCTCCTCCCCGCGGCACGCAAGGTAGCGGCGGCCATCGTCGGCAACAACCAAGAGGCGGTGCGCGCGCTACTCGGGTCCTACCACCGCATCGACGAACAGCAGACCAGCGCCGGCCTGTGGATCGAGGCCACGTCGGCCAAGCAGTGGATGCAGGTCGCGACCGGCGACGACATCGCCGCCAACAGGTCGGCCGTCCTCGAACGCGGCCGCTCACAGCTCCGCTGACCCCCTCCCCCTCTCCCTCTCCCCCGCGAGCGTGCGTGTCGGCACGCCGACACACCGCTGTTCCTGGCATCCGACGCACGCTCGCGACCGCAAGTGGACGTCACCGTCGGCGATCGGCCGGGCGTAGGCTGCCGCCATGAACGAGGCGCACGAGATGTGCGGCAGCGATGAATGGCGCCAAGCCATTCGCGAGGTGATCCTGCCGTGGGCCCTCGGTGACACCAACCTCGGCGACGACGTGCTGGAGGTGGGCCCCGGCTACGGAGCCACCACCGACGTGCTCGGCCAGAAGGTGCCACACCTGACTTCGGTCGAGATCGATGACGAACTCGTCGCGATGCTGCGTGAGCGCTTCGCCGAGGTCCCTTCGGTCGAGATCGTCAACGGCGACGCCACCGCACTGGCCTACGACGACGGAAGATTCTCCGGCGCAGCAAGTTTCACGATGCTGCACCACGTACCGACCACCGAATTGCAGGACCGGCTGTTCGCCGAGGTCGCCCGCGTCCTACGCCCTGGATCGCCGCTGGTGGCCAGCGACAGTCTCGGCAGCGACGAGTTGGCCGCACACCACACGGACGACACCTACAACCCCGTCGACCCCGCCTCGCTGCCGGAGCGGCTGACGACGGCGGGCTTCGAACGGATCGACGTGCGCACCAATCCCCATGGCTGGGCGGTCATCGCGTACAAGACGTGAGTCAGCTGGGCGTGTTGGCCGGATCATAGGGAAACACCCGATATGTCCGACCGTCCACAACGTTAATTTTGACCCCACACGCGCTCAACCGAAGATTGGGCGCCAACCATGGGGGAAGAAGACATGTCCAAGAGACGATTGGGTCCGGTGCTCGCCATCGCAGCGGTGGCCTTCGCCATGACGCCGGGATTGCTGGCGATGCCGGTCGCATCCGCGGACACGCTGTCGAACGGGCTGACGTCGTCCTGCAGTCAAGACAGCGACATTCACGCGACCTGCGTCATCGGCGGCTGTCCCCGTGTCAACGGCGACTACGTCGTCGACGCCATGCACTACCGGTACGACAGCGGTGGAGAGCAAGTTGAACTCGACTTCAAGTGCATCAACGGCCAGACCGCCAGGGTAGGTTTGGACACGACCTTCCAGAGCGGTTTCGGAGTCCAGGCGTGCCGCAAGAAGGACCTCGAGGGTGACTGGTGCACCCCGTTTGCGCACGTCAACTACACGCCGCCGGTCAAGGCCGCGCCACCCCCGCCCGTCGTTGCACCGCCGCCCGTCGTCGCGCCCCCGCCCGTCGTCGTCCCCGATGCACCCAAGAAGGTGGCACCAACCAACGCCGTCACGATGAGCATCGCGATATCGGGCGTCAGCGCAAACGTGGACATCGCGAGTAGCGCGGAGATTCCCGGTACGTGCTCGTACAAGGCGACTGCGCCGCTGCTTCCCGCAGTCAACAAGTCGTTCGACCTCGGACCCAACGGGTCGACGAGCTTCAGCACGCTGGCCCCGCCACTGTTGGCGACCTACCACGTGGTGTTGTCGTGCAAGGGCCAGTTCGACGGGAAGTCAGTGGAGTTCGGCCACGTCGAGCAGGACGTCACCGCCGCCGGATAGGCCAGGATCGTTGCGGGTCCCCGGCGGCGCACGCGCCGTCGGGGATTCGGCTTAGCCGGTCCCGGCCACCAGCCAGCGACCGGAGAACGCGCGCCACCCGACGAACACCAGCCGCAGCAGCATGAACGTCGTGAGACCCGACCAGATCCCGACCAGCCCCCAGCCGAAGATCAGCGACAACCAGATCAACGGCAGGAAGCCGACGAGCGCACTGGCCAGTGTCGCGTTGCGCATGAACCTGGCGTCCCCCGCGCCGAGCAGCACGCCGTCGAGCGCGAACACGACTCCGGCAATGGGCAACTGCGCCACCAGGAACCACCATGGCACGCCGATCACCTCAAGCACCGAACGGTCCGAGGTGAACAGGTGCGGAAACACCGACGCGCCTGCCGCGAAGACGGCGGCGAGCACGGCCGCGGCGACCGTCGAGAAGATCGTCACCCGCCAGGCGACCGACTTGGCGTGCGCCAATTGGCCAGCGCCGAGGGCCGCCCCGACGAGCGACTGGGCCGCGATCGCCAGCGAATCCAAAACCAGGGCAAGGAAACTCCACAGCTGAAGCACCACCTGATGCGCGGCGACCGCGGCCGCACCGAACCGGGCCGCCACCGCGGCAGCGGAGACGAAGCACGCCTGGAACGCCAGCGTGCGCACGACGAGATCGCGGCCCATCACCACCTGTGCGCGCAGCACCGCGACATCCACGCGCAGCGGCACCCGCTCAGCCAGCAGCGCCCGGCAGAACAGCACGCCAGCAAGCGACTGCCCGGCTAGGTTGGCCACCGCTGACCCGCTGACCCCCATGCGCGGCATCCCCAGCCAGCCGTACACCAGCGTCGGGCACAGCACGGCCGAGAGCGCGAAGCCCGCAACCACGTATCGCAGCGGCCGCGCGGTGTCCTGCACCCCGCGCATCCAGCCGTTGCCCGCCAGGGAGATGAGGATGGCCGGCGCACCGAAGATCGCGATCCGAAGCCATGGCAGCGCCGTCTCGGCGATCTCGCCGCCGTCTGCGATCAACGTCAGAAGTGGTACTGCCGCCGCCTGGACGACGGCGACGACGACCGTCCCGAGCGCGATGGCGAGCCAGGTGGCCTGCACCCCCTCGCCGACGGCGGAGGCGCGGTCACCCGCGCCGAAGTAACGTGCGGCCCTCGCCGTCGTCCCGTACGAGAGGAACGTCAGCTGCGAGGAGACCAGCGAAAGAATCAGTCCGCCGATGGCCAGACCGGCCAGTGCCACCGCGCCGAGACGCCCCACCACCGCGAGGTCGAACAACAGGTAGACGGGTTCGGCGGCGAGCACCCCGAGTGCGGGCAGCGCCAGCCCGGCGATGCGTCGGCCGGTCGCCGGAACCGGCTGTCTTCCAATGGAACTCATGCCGGATGTTGGCCTGCGAGCCGACTTCCGCAGAAGGGGCAAAAACTGAAGTGCAACCCACTATGACCGCCGTCGGCGATGATGACGTACCACCCGTCGTGGCTCTCCCACCACTCGAACCTGACGTCCACCGAGCAGGCCGTGGTCGAGTTCAGGAAGCGGTCACAACACGCCTCGAAGCCGTCCGGAACGACCTGCGAGCCCTCCATGCAAACGGTGCCGTCCGCGTGCAATCGCGCGTCGGTAGGCGGCCCGCCGTCGGACGGCTCACCCAAGTGCGGTCTCCAGTGCCTTCACGACGGCGTCCACCGGTCCGGTCGCCGAGTAGCCGGCCGCGAGTCGGTGGCCGCCACCACCGAAGGCGCTCGCGACGGCAGCGAGGTCGACCTCGGACTTGGCGCGCATCGACACCGTCCAGTGTTGCGGCTCGATTTCCTTGAAGACGGCAGCGACCTCGGCCTGAGCCGTGGTGCGGACGATGTCGACGATGCTTTCGACTTCTTCGGGCCGCGCACTGCGCCATTCCTGGTGTCCCACAATGGCATACACCAGACCGCGTCCGTTCACGGCGTCAGGCAACAGTCGCGCCGACGACAGGACGTCGGACAGCATCGGAAGCCAGGAGAAGGGGTGGGTGTCCAGCAGAGTGCGACTGATCGTGGCGTTGTCGACGCCGATCTCGAGGAGTCGAGCCGCCAGCAGATGCGCGCGGACACTGGCCCACCGGAACGATCCGGTATCGGTGATCAAACCGGCGTACAGGCAGTGCGCGACGCGTTGATCGATCGGCTTACCCCACGCGTCCAGCAACTCCGCAACGAGCATGGTCGTCGAATCAGCGGACGGATCGACGTAGTTGGCCGTGCCGAACAGTTGGTTGGAGGCGTGGTGATCGATCACCAGAACCTCACGACCCGATTCGGCAAGCGCCTGCAACGCACCGAGCCGATTGATGCTCGGGATGTCGACGGTGACCACCAGATCGCTGTCGCGGCGCATCGCATCGGGGTCGACCAGCAGATGCCCACCGGGCAGCGACTGCAGCGACTCGGGAAGGACCGCCGGCGTTGCGAAGCCGACCTCGACCCGCCTGCCCGACCGCTCGAGGACGAGGGCAAGCGCTAGACCAGCGCCGATGGTGTCGGCATCCGGATAGACGTGGCACACCACGCTGACGGACTCCGCCGCGTCGAGAAGCTCTGCAGCTCCCCGACCATCGACGCGCATCGATGACCGGGTTACCTCAGTCTTCGGGTCGATCGCGGTCATAGGTGTCCTCAGGATCAAGCACGACAGGTTCTTCCTCGGCGCCCCCGCTTACTTCCTCCGCCCCCGTCACACGGTACGGGTCAGCGTCACCTGCCGGAGTGGCACCCTGCCGAATTCGCGCCAGATCGGCATCCGCCTGACGCGCCCGAGCCAACAAATCTTCCATGTCACGCGCGGTGTCGGGCAACTTGTCCAGCACGAACGCCAGCGTCGGCGTGAACCGAACCCCCGTGCCCGCTCCGACCTTGGACCGCAGGATGCCCTTGGCGCGTTCCAGCGCCGCAGCCGCACCTTCGTAGTCGGGTTCGTCGGCAAGGGTCTCACCACGGACCGTGTAGAACACCGTCGCGTCGTGCAGGTCCCCCGTGACCTTCGTGTCCGTGACGGTCACGAAGGCCAGGGGCGGATCCTTGATCTCGAACTCGATGGCCGAGGCGACGATGGTGCCGATGCGCTTGGAGAGCTTGCGCGCCCTCCCAACATCAACCATTAGACGCGTTCTTTTTCGACGAGCTCGTACGCCTCGATGACGTCGCCTTCCTTGATGTCGTTGTACGTCAAGGTAAGACCACACTCGTAGCCGTCGCGGACCTCGGTGGCGTCGTCCTTCTCGCGCTTGAGCGACGAGATGGTGACGGTCTCGGCCACCACCACGTTGTCACGCAGCAGGCGCGCCTTCGCGTTGCGACGGATGATGCCCGAGGTGACGAGGCAGCCTGCGATGTTGCCGACCTTGGACGACCGGAAGATCGCCCGGATCTCGGCGCGGCCGAGCTCCTTCTCCTCGTAGATCGGCTTGAGCATGCCCTTCAGGGCCGCCTGGATCTCGTCGATGGCCTGGTAGATCACCGAGTAGTACCGGATGTCGACACCCTCGCGGGTGGCCAGCTCGGTGGCCTTGCCCTCCGCGCGAACGTTGAACCCGATGATGATCGCGTTCGACGCCGACGCCAGGTTGACGTTGGTCTCGGTGACGCCACCAACCCCGCGGTCGATCACGCGGAGTTCGACCTCGTCGCCGATGTCGATGCCAAGCAGGGCCTCCTCGAGCGCCTCCACGGTGCCCGAGTTGTCGCCCTTCAGGATCAGGTTCAGCTGGCTGGTTTCCTTCAGCGCCGCATCCAGATCGTCCAGGCTGATGCGCTTGCGGGTCCGCGCCGCCAGGGCATTGCGCTTGCGCGCACTACGCCGGTCGGCGATCTGACGAGCGATCCGGTCCTCGTCGACGACGAGCAGGTTGTCACCGGCGCCCGGTACCGACGTGAAGCCGATGACCTGGACCGGACGCGACGGGGTCGCCTCCTCGACGTCCTCGCCATGTTCGTCGACCATCCGTCGAACGCGCCCATAGGCGTCGCCGGCGACGATCGAGTCGCCGACCCGCAGCGTGCCGCGCGCAATGAGCACGGTGGCAACGGGCCCACGGCCACGGTCCAGGTGCGCTTCGATCGCGACGCCCTGGGCCTCCATGTCGGGGTTGGCCCGCAGGTCCAGCGAGGCGTCGGCGGTCAAGAGGACCGCTTCAAGCAGCGCGTCGATGTTGGTGCCCTGCTTGGCCGAGATGTCGACGAACATGGTGTCGCCGCCGTACTCCTCGGCAACGAGGTTGTACTCGGTGAGCTGTGCCCGGATCTTCGCCGGGTCGGCACCTTCCTTGTCGATCTTGTTGACCGCCACCACGATCGGCACGTCGGCCGCCTGCGCGTGGTTGATGGCCTCCACCGTCTGCGGCATGACGCCGTCGTCGGCGGCGACCACCAGGATGGCGATGTCGGTGGCCTTCGCACCACGGGCACGCATGGCGGTGAACGCCTCGTGACCCGGCGTGTCGATGAAGGTGACCAGTCGCTCGTTGCCGTCCAGTTCGGTGAGCACCTGGTAGGCGCCGATGTGCTGGGTGATGCCACCCGCCTCGCCCTCACGGACCGTGGCGTTGCGGATCGTGTCCAGCAGTCGCGTCTTGCCGTGGTCGACGTGGCCCATGACGGTCACGACCGGCGGACGGAACTCGAGATCGTCCTCGTCGCCCTCGTCCTCGCCGTAGGTCAGGTCGAACGACGACAGCAGCTCGCGGTCCTCGTCCTCCGGGGACACGACCTGCACGACGTAGTTCATCTCGCCGCCGAGCAGCTCGAGCGTCTCGTCGCCTACCGACTGGGTAGCGGTGACCATCTCACCGAGGTTGAACAGCGCCTGGACCAGAGCGGCCGGGTTGGCGTTGATCTTGTCGGCGAAGTCCACCAGCGATGCGCCACGGGCCAACCGGATGGTCTCGCCGTTGCCGTGCGGCAACCGCACGCCACCGACGACCGGCGCCTGCATGTTCTCGTATTCAGCGCGTTTTGCCCGCTTCGACTTGCGACCACGACGGACCGCGCCACCGGGACGACCGAATGCACCTGCCGCGCCACCGCGCTGGCCGGGACGGCCACCGCCGCCACCGCCACCTGGGCGGCCACGGAAACCGCCGGCGGGAGCGCCACCTGGGGCACCGGCGCCACCGGCGCCGCCACCGCGGTAGTTACCGCCGCCACCTGCACCGGGGGGACCACCGGGACGACCGCCGCCACCGCCGGGTCCACGAGCACCTGGGGCTGGGCGGGGTCCACCGGGACGACCGGCCGCGCCGGGACGTGCGCCGGGGGGACGCGGGGGCATGTTGCCGGGAGTGGCGCCGGGACGCGGTCCACCGCCGGGACGGGGCGGAGCACCCGGCCGGGGCGGGCCTGCACCCTGCGGCGGACGCGGGGCGGGCCGCTCGACGGGTACCTGTGTCGAGAAGGGGTTGTTGCCGACGCGGGGCGCGCGACCTGCGGGCTTTGGCGCCGGTCCCGGTCGGGGGCCGGGAGTGGGGCCTGCGGGACCCGCGGGTGCGGCCGGGCTGGTGGGAGTCGCCTCGGCCTGCGGTGCGGCTGGCGGTGCAGCGGCTACCTCTGGCACGACGACGGGCGGCGCCGGCGGAGCTGGTGGCTCCGGCTCGGCGGGCGGACGCGGCGCGGCGGGCTTGGGGCCGCCGGGCTTGGGTCCCGCGGTGGCCACGCCACCGTTGGTGGATGCGCCGGCAGCGGCCGCCTTGGGGGCTGCCGCTGCTGTCTTTGCGGGCGCGGGCTTCGAGCCGCCGCCCAGTGCCTCGCGGAGCCGGCGGGCGACGGGCGCCTCAACGGTCGACGATGCTGATTTGACGAATTCGCCCTGTTCGCTCAGCCGGGCGAGTACTTCCTTGCTGGTGACACCGAGTTCTTTAGCCAACTCGTGCACGCGGGCCTTGCCTGCCACTACATCTCCTCATCGTGGAGGCGACAGCAGTGGGCCGCGCCTCGGGTTTAGCTATGACGCATGGTCATCGGAACTTCACGGTGTGCTCATGTTCTTCGCTACCTGTTCTGTTGCCGGGCGGACCGAGGTTTCACCTTCAGTGAAGAACTCGACCACCGCGGAGGTGTCCGGCGAACCGGTGATGCGCAACGCTCGAGCGAATGCCCGCCGCCGGATTGCCAGGTGTAGACACTGCTGGTCGGGATGCAACCATGCACCCCGCCCGGGCAGATTACCCGCTGCGTCGACGGCGACGGCGTATTTGCCATCTCCGTCGCGAACAGCGGCCACTCGAAGCAGATCGACGGCCAGCTCACGCTTCCGGCATCCAACGCACGTTCGCACTGGTCCTTCGGGACTTTGGTGCTGGCGCGCGCGGGGAGCCGAACTCTCGCGCTGGATCACGGTTCACTCTACCGTCACGATCACCGCAGAAAGAAACGCGTGCCCGCTACCCCTCCCGAGAGGCGCCATGCGGTGCCTCCTCGTCAGACGGCGACGGCGCAGCATCACTGCGAATGTCGATCCGCCAGCCCGTCAGGCGGGCGGCCAACCGCGCGTTCTGCCCTTCCTTGCCGATTGCCAACGACAGTTGGAAGTCGGGCACCACGACGCGCGCCGCTCTCGCCGCCTCATCGATCACCGACACCGACACGACCTTGGCCGGTGACAGCGCATTGGCCACGAACCGCGCAGGGTCCTCGTCGAAGTCGATGATGTCGATCTTCTCCCCCGACAACTCGCTCATCACGTTGCGCACCCGCTGCCCCATCGGACCGATGCAGGCGCCCTTGGCGTTGAGGCCCGAGACACGCGAGGTCACGGCGATCTTGGACCGATGACCGGCTTCTCGGGCGACGGCGGCAATCTCGACGGAGTTGTCGGCGATCTCCGGCACCTCCAACGAGAACAGCTTGCGCACCAGGTTCGGATGGGTGCGGGACAACTCGATCTTGGGTTCGCGCACCCCACGAGTCACCCCGATCACGTAGCAGCGCAACCGATCCCCGTGTTCGTATGACTCGCCCGGAACCTGCTCGGCGGGCCGGATGACGCCCTCGGAGCCCTTCGCCTCGGTGCCGAGACGCACGATGACGTTGCCACGCGCATTTTCCCGCGCGTCCCGCTGGACCACGCCGCCGACGATGTCGCCCTCCCGCGCCGAGAATTCGCCGTACATCCGCTCGTTTTCGGCGTCACGGAAGCGTTGCAGCATCACCTGGCGGGCGGTGGTGGCCGCGACCCGGCCGAAACCCTCTGGGGTGTCGTCCCATTCGTTGATCAGGTTGCCGTCGTCGTCGGTCTCCCTTGCGAGCACCTTGACGATGCCGCTCTTGCGGTCGATGTCGATGCGGGCCTCGGCTTCGTGGCCCTGGGTGTGCCGGTACGCGGTGAGAAGCGCGGACTTGATGGTGTCGAGCAGTTCGTCGACCGAGATCCCCCGGTCCACTTCGATGGCGTGCAGCGCACCCATGTCGATGTTCACTCTTGATCCTCCTTGCCAGACACCCCGGCCAACTCGAGCTCGAGTGGGTTCGGCGGTGAGAACTCCACCTGGACAACGGCATTGGTGACGTCGTCGATGGAAAGTTCGCGAATGGTCAGCGCTGCTCGACGATCGGCGACGACCAGCCGCACGATGCCGTCGGTCGTCTCACCCAGCCGGCCCGTCACCTGCGAGCCGTCGGCCAGCGTCACCTCGACCTTGCGCCCCTTGGCGCGGCGGTAGTGACGCTCGGCCGTGAGGGGGCGGTCGACCCCGCGCGACGTGACTTCCAGGAGGTACGGGGCATTCTCGTTGGAGTCGTCGAGCTGATCCAGCAGTTCGGAGGCCAACCGCGACAACGCACCGAGGGAGTCCAGATCGAGGCCCTGATCACCATCGACGATCACGACGACGCGCGCCGGGCGGGCGGACGATTCGACGACGACGTCCTCGACGTCGTATCCCGCGCGCCCGAATTCGCCTTCGAGCAGCTCGATCAACTGCGGCGGGGATGGCAACCGCGCGGACCGTAGCGGAATCTCCGATGCCACGGTGAGCTCCTCGTCTTGAGTTGTACGGACCCGATTCCGCCGAGATTGCGCGGAATCGAGTGTCAACGATACGCCAGCCGCGGAGCGTCAAATGGCAAACGTCCAGCACGGCGATGGGGATCGACGTCCGACGGACGTGCGCGAGCGGGATGGCAGGATGTTGCTGTGCCGAGCGCTCTCCCCACCGTCAGCAGGCGCCGTGTGCTCGTCGGCGCGGCGGCGTTGGCGCTGCTGAGCGGTACCGTCGCCACAGCCTGCGGATCGACCACGCCGGTAGAAGACATCGATGCCCTCGTCGGACAGCTCGAACGAGCGCGCGGCGACAGCGAGCTCGCCGGCAACGCGGCGGCAGCGGCGCCACCCAAGATCGCCGCAACGCTGACGGTCGTCGCTCAACAGCGGGCCGAACACGCTCAAGCGCTCACCGACGAGATCACCAGGATTTCCGGCAAGGCGCCGACGACGTCGGCTGCCACGTCACCGTCTTCCACCGCCACCACCCCGACGTCTGTCCCGCCGCCGAAGCCGCCCACCGCCGCCGACGTGATCGCCGCCCTCGAGCAGTCCGCCGACGGCGCGTCCCTGCTAGCGACCCAGCAGTCGGGCTACCGGGCGGGTCTGCTCGGCTCGATCGCGGCGGCGTGCACTGCGGCCACCACCGTCGCACTGGCCAATGCCGGGCCGACGTCATGACCTCCCCGGCCACCGGTCCTTCCACGTCGCCCTCGTCGACTCCGTCTCGACCCTCGGATGCCGCCGACGCCGCCATGTACGACGCGCTCACCGGTGAACACGGAGTCATCTACGGCTACGGCCTGGTGTCGGCGCATTCGACGCCCGACGCCAACGACCTGGTGTCCGCATCGCTGGCGGGGCACCGCGAGCTGCGCGAGGAAGCGATCGCCAGGCTGATCGCTCGGCACGTGACGCCGCCGGTTCCCGCTGTCGGGTACCAGCTCCCGTTCGTCGTCGACAATCCCACCGACGCGGCCAAGCTGGCCGTGCGGATGGAGGAGGACTCCGCCGTGGCGTGGCGGGCGGTCCTCGAGCAGGCGAAGGCCGGTGACGACCGCGAGCTCGCCGTCACCGGCTTGAAGCAGTGTGCGGTGACTGCAGCGAAGTGGCGCGGGATGCTTGGCGTCGTACCGACCACGGTGGCGTTCCCCGGCGGCACCGAATAGTCAGCGGATGCTGCCCCGAGTCGCTGCGCTCCTGCCCGCCGAGCCCGCGAGCTTGGCCGCGATCGCCGCGGCCGCACCATCGACGGCGATCTCCTCGGCCTCTCCGGTGAACCTGTTCCGCAGTTCGACGACACCGTTCGCCCAACCTCGGCCGACCACGACGATCCACGGCACGCCAAGCAATTCGGCGTCCTTGAACTTCACCCCCGGCGACATCTTGCGGTCGTCGAGAAGCAGGTCGACACCGAGCAGGTCGAGTTCACTCGCGAGTTCGGTTGCCCCCGAACGTGCTTCGGCGTCCTTGTTGGCGATGACGATGTGCACGTCGAAGGGCGACACGGAAGACGGCCAGCGCAGGCCGATGTCATCGTGGCTCTGCTCGGCAATGACCGCCACCAGCCGCGACACCCCGACCCCATAGGACCCCATCGTCAGGCGCAGCGGCTTGCCGTCCTCGCCGAGCACGTCAACGGTGAAGGCGTCCGCATACTTCTTGCCGAGTTGAAAGATGTGACCGATCTCGATGCCCCGCGCCGACACCAGCGGACCCGCACCGTCGGGCGAGGGGTCGCCGTCGCGCACCTCGGCGGCCTCGATGGTCCCATCGGGGATGAAGTCGCGTCCGGCGACCAGGCCGACGACGTGCTTGCCGTTCGCGTCGGCGCCGGTGATCCAGGCCGTCCCGTCGACGATGCGTGGGTCGACCAAAAAGCGAACACCGTTGGCCAGCAGAGCCTTCGGACCGATGTAGCCCTTCACCAGGAATGGGTACTTCGGGAAGTCCTCGGCGGGCAGCATGACGTATTCGGCCGGATCGAGTGCCGCACCCAACCGCTTGTCGTCGACCTCGCGGTCACCGGGGACGCCGATGGCCAACAGCTCCCACTCGCCGCCGGGTTCGCGAACCTTCAGCAGCACGTTCTTCAAGGTGTCCGCGGCGGTGACGTCGCGGCCCGCGAACTCGGGAAGGTCGGCGCCGTTGGCCCACTCCACCAGTGTCGCGATGGTGGGCGTATCGGCGGTGTCGTGGACGACCGGCGCTGGTAGTCCCTCGATGGGCAGCGATTCGGGCTGCTGGGTGATCACGGCCTCGACGTTGGCGGCGTAGCCCGATTCCAGGCAACGGACGTACGTGTCCTCACCGACCTCGCTCTCGGCCAGGAACTCCTCCGAGGCGCTACCGCCCATCGCGCCGGACACCGCGGACACGACGACGTACTTGACGTTCAGTCGCGCGAAGATCCGCTGGTACGCCTCGCGGTGGGCATCGTAAGCGGCCTTGAGCCCGTCGTCGTCGACGTCGAACGAATAGGAATCCTTCATCACGAACTCGCGTCCGCGAAGGATGCCCGCGCGTGGCCGGGCCTCGTCGCGGTACTTGGTCTGAATTTGGTAGAGCCGCAGCGGGAAGTCCTTGTAGGAGCTGTACTCCCCCTTCACGGTGAGGGTGAAGATTTCCTCGTGGGTGGGTCCGAGCAGGTAGTCGTTGCCGCGCCGATCCTTCAGGCGGAACAGGTTGTCGCCGTACTCGGTCCAGCGGTTGGTCGTCTCATAGGGTGCACGTGGCAGCAGGGCGGGAAGCAGGATCTCCTGCCCGCCAATGGCGTTCATCTCCTCGCGGACGATCTGCTCGATCTTGCGGAACACCCGCAGGCCTAGCGGCAGCCAGCTGTACAGCCCGGGTCCGAGCGGACGGACGTAGCCCGCTCTGATCAGCAGCTTGTGGCTGGGCACCTCGGCGTCGGCGGGGTCGTCGCGCAGGGTGCGCAGGAACAGTTCGGACATGCGGGTGATCACAGCCGCCAACCTTATCTACCCGCGCCATCTAGTCCCGACCCTGCCACGTGCACACGCACACCTCGTTGCCCTCGGGATCGGCCAGCACCCAGAACGCGGGCGCGGCGTCCTCGGCCAGCAGCGTGCCTCCCGCGGCGAGCGCCGCGTCGATCCGCTGCCTGGCGAGTTCGGGCGGAACGTCGACGTCGAGGTGGATGCGATTGCGCTGGATGCGCGGGGCGTCCATCTGCTGAAACCAGATGGCGGGCCCGCGCCGGAGTGGATCGAGCAGCGCGCCGTCGGGCAGATCCGGCGGCCCAGACTCGGTCACATAACCCGTAACGGCCTGCCAGAACGGCCTGATCAGCGGGATGTCGAGAGCGTCGATGGCGATCTCGATGGCCTGCGGCACCACGGTGCCGTCGCCCGGCTGGGAGGGCAGCGACCGGGCGACGAGGGCCTCGGTCACGCGGCGTGCCAGCCCGAGGTCGTGTTCGGTGACCGCACCCGCGGCCGCGGTGTGCAGGCGCAGCACGACGCGGTCGGCGTACAGATCGAGGCTCAGGTGCCCGTCGCCACCGGCCCCAGCGGCGGCTACCGCGACCGATGCGGCATCGACGGCGACCGCGAGCGAAGACACCCCCACGTGGGTGACGGCCACCCCGAGGATCAGCCGCCAGCCAAGGGGGTCGATCGCGTCGGAGATTCGTTGACGGGTGAGGAGGTCGGCCATGGCGTCACGCTAGCCCGACCTACAGCTCGCCGGCCTCGACCGCTTCCTTCGTGTGCTGCGCCCTGGCGATGTCGCGGGCCGAGAAGCCGATCCAGAACGCTGCGATGCCAACCAGGATGGAGACGCCCGCGACCCACAGCAGTGAATAGGTATAGCCCTCGCCAAGCGCGTCGAGCTGGGCTGGCGTCATGTTCTTCACCGGGCCCGTCGTGCCGCCGAGATAGAGGGTGCGAGACGTCTGCACCGCCATGATGACGACCAGCACCAGCGGGCCGCCGAGGTTTTGCACCATCAGGGTGATGGCCGAGACGGGGCCGATCTCACGGGGTCCAACCCCGGCGACCGCGCACAGCGGCAAGACCACCGAGATGATGCCGATCCCGAAGCCGCCCAACACGATCGGGATGAACAGGTCGGGGAAGTACGGGATCGTCCGATCCAGAGTGGACCCGTAGAGCATGGCGGCCAGCACGTACAGGCCGCCGCCGATGATCAGCCAGCGTGGGGCAAAGCGCGGCGCCAGCTTGGTGGCCAGCACGTTGCCGACCCCGACGGCGACGGCGAACGGGAGGAAGCAGATCCCGGCCCGCAGAGCCGAGTAGCCGAGCACGTCCTGGGCCAGCAGCCCGACCATGACGGTCACCGTGAGTAGCACCCCGCCCCCGAGGAACCATGCGATGAAGGTCATCACGCGGTTGCGGTCGCTGAACACGGAGAACGGCACCAGCGGGTTCTCGGCGGTGCGTTCGGCGAACAGGAACGAGACGAAGAACACGCCCGACGCGACGGCCGCGCCGACGACCCAGGGATCGAGCCAACCCCGCGGCGGGCCCTGGGTGAACACCAGCACCGCCGACGTGCAACCCAGCGTGGCCAGCAGGGCACCCGTGATGTCGAGCTTGAGCCGTTCGTGGTGAGTCTCCCCGATCCGCAGCCACGCGATCACGATGATGACGATCCCGATCGGCACGTTCATCAGAAATGCCAGCCGCCACGAGATGACCGTCAACAGGCCGCCTAGGACCAGGCCAAGCACCGACCCGGTGGCCTGCATGCCCGCCGACACCGCCATGGCCTGGTTGCGGGCATGCCCCACGGCGTAGGTGGTCGCGATGAGGGCGAACCCCGTTGGGGCGGACACCGCGGCGCCGACGCCTTGCAGGGCGCGCGCCACGATCAGGGTGTACTCGTCGCCTGCGAGCCCGCAAATCAACGAAGCAATGGTGAAGATGCCGACGCCGGAGAGGAAGGCTCGCTTCTGACCGATCGCGTCGCCGACCCGCCCGCCGAGCAGCAACAGGCCGCCGAAGGCCAGCACATACGCGGTGATGACCCAGCTCTTGCCTGCGTCCGAGAGATCGAGATCGGCCTGCATGCGGGGCAACGCAACGATGACGATCGTGCCGTCCAGCGTCGACATCAACTGCATGCCGGTGATCGCCACGATCGCGATGCCGAGGACCGATGACGCCAGCGGCGCTGTCCGATGATCCGTCGACCCTGAGGAACCACCCGCGACAGACATTGCCAGAACCCTACCCAGCGGTGACCCTCGTGAAACGGAGGACCGACCGAGCTAGATCTCGCCCGCGTCGATTGCTTCCTTGACTTCCTGTGCCTGGGCGACCTGCTGGGCCGTGTAGCCGATGAACAGCGCGACGATGCCGACGATGACGGCGACCGCCGCGACCCACAGCAGCCCATAGGTGTAGCCCTGATCGAGTGCGTGCAGTTGCGCCGCGTCCATGTTCTTGACGGGGCCGGTGGTGCCGCCGAGATACAGCGTCCGCGACGTGATGACCGCTTGGATGATGGCCAACACGACGGGGCCGCCGAGACTCTGCAGCATCAGGGCGATCGCGGAGACCGGGCCGATCTCGTCGAACGCGACACCTGCGATCGCCGACACCGTGAGCGGTACGACGATCATGCCGATGCCGAAGCCGCCGACGGTTATCGGGATGACCAGGTTCGGGAAGTACGGGATGTCGCCGTGGAGCGTGGAGCCGTACAGCATCGCCGCGAGGACGAACACACCGCCGACGATCACCAGCACGCGCGGCGGGAGGATCGAGACGAGGTACGACGACAAGCCGAGACCGATGCCAAGCGCCACCACGAACGGGATGAACCCGATGCCCGCGCGAAGTGCGCTGTAGCCCATGATGTCCTGCACGTACAGACCGATCAGGACGGTCAGCGTGAACATCACGCCGCCGGCGAGGAACACCGCCGCGAAGGTGGCGACCCGGTTGCGGTCACGGAACAGGCTGAACGGGACGACGGGATTGATCGCGGTGCGTTCGACGTAGACGAACGCGGCGAAGAACACCACCGCCGCCAGGCCCGACGACAGCGTGAGCGTGGACATCCAGCCCATCTCCGGGCCCATCGAGAAGCCGAAGACGGCCGCAGTGCACGCGAGCGTCGCAAGGATGGCGCCTGCAGCGTCGAGCTTCATGCGTTCGCGGTGCGTCTCGCGAAGGGTCCGGCGGGCCAGGTAGATCATCACCAGACCGACAGGGACGTTCACCAGGAACGCCCAGCGCCACGAGACCTCGGTGAGAGCGCCACCGACGACGAGGCCCATCACCGAGCCGACGCCGGTCATGGCAGCGAATACCGCCGTGGCCGTGTTGCGGGCGGGACCCTTCGGGAAGGTGGTCGCGATCAGGGCCAGTCCGGTGGGCGACGCGATGGCCGCGCCGACACCCTGGGCCAGCCGAGCGATGACGAGCGTGCTCTCGTCCCATGCGACGCCGCACAGGATCGAGGCGATGGTGAACAGCGCGACGCCGACGATGAAGGTGCGCTTGCGGCCGATCGTGTCGCCGAGCCGACCACCCAGCAGCATCAGGCCGCCGAAGGTCAGGACGTATGCGGTGATGACCCAGCTGCGGCCCGCATCGGACAGATCGAGCTCGTTCTGGATCTTCGGCAGCGCCACGATCGCCACGGTGCTGTCCATCGTCGCCAGTAGCTGCATGCCGCCGATCGCGATGACCGCGGCGACGAACCGGCGCGACGGCAGCCAGGCCGGATACCAGCTGCTCCGGATGATCTGGGCCTGCGTGATTGGCGTGGGCAGCACCCGCTCGCCGGCGTCTTCCGCATCTCGTTCGATGGCGGCGCGCTCTGCATCGTTGAGAGCCGTCATGCCAGATTACCTTACAGTAATCTTAAGAATCCTTTAATTGGCGAAGGCCGCCACAGCGCCGATCACGATGATCGCGGGAGGTCGAATGCCGTCCGCGCGAATCTGTTCAGGCGCGTCGGCGAGCGTGGTGCGCAACGTCCGCTGCGCGGCAGTGGTCCCGTGCTGAACCACCAGCACCGGCGTATCGGCTGGTCGGCCGCCTTCCAACAACACCTTGGCGAAGAGTTCGATCCGTTCGACCGCCATCAGCAGGACGATCGTGCCGGACAGCGCGGCCAGCGCATCCCAATTCACTAACGATTCGGGGTGCCCCGGCGCAACATGGCCGCTGACCACCACGAATTCGTGTGTGACCCCCCGATGTGTGACCGGGACGCCCGCCGCGGCAGGAACTGCTATGGCACTTGTCACACCTGGCACGACGGTGACCGGAATCCCGGCGTCGGCGCACGCCAACAGCTCCTCGTGACCCCGCGCGAAGACGTAGGGGTCGCCCCCCTTGAGCCGCACGACGAATTTGCCTGCCCTGGCACGGTCGATCAAGACCGCGTTGATCGCGTCCTGCGCCATGGAACGGCCGTAGGGAATCTTCGCAGCGTCGATGACCTCGACGTGGGGCGGGAGTTCGGCCAACAGCTCCTGCGGTGCCAGGCGGTCGGCGACCACGACGTCGGCCTGGGCGAGAAGCCTGCGGCCGCGGACGGTGATGAGCTCGGGGTCACCTGGACCGCCGCCGACCAAGGCGACGCCGGTGTGTGCCGAATTGGGTGAGTCGGCGACGATCACGCCCTGCTGCAGCGCCTCGTGGATGGCCGACCGGATGGCGGCCGAACGACGGTGCTCGCCACCGGCCAGTACCCCGACGCTGAGACCGTCGTACTCGAACGAGGCGGGAGTCACGGCGGTGCCGTCGCGGGCGATGTCGGCCCGCACACAGAAGATCCGCAGCCGTTCGGCCTCCGCGACGATGGCTTCGTTGACGGCAGGCTCACTGGTCGCCGCGATCGCATACCAGGCACCCTCGAGATCGCCGGCGCGAAAGTCACGCAGGACGAGGGTGATGCCCTCGAGCGCCTCCACGGCAGGCGTCGCCGCACGGGTGACGACGTGGACGTCGGCGCCGTTGGCCAGCAGTAGCGGTATCCGACGCTGTGCCACGCTGCCCCCGCCGACGACGACGACCTTGCGGCCGTTCAGGCGCAGGCCGACGAGGTAGGCGTTCTCGGTCACCCGGCGAGCTTAGAGGTTGCCGCCATGCCGAGCCGTGACTGGGCGTCAGCCCGCGCCATGAAGTCCGCTGCGCCGCAACATGGGAATGTGCGGGATCCCGTCGTCGAGGAACTCCTCGCCGTCACGGACGAAGCCGTGCTTGGTGTACATCTCTTCGAGGTACGTCTGGGCATCGATGCGGCAAGGGTCGCCGCCGACCTCGGCGAGCGCCGCCTGCAGCAGCCGACTGGTATGACCGTGGCCCCGGTCGCTGCGCTTGGTGCACACCCGGCCAATGCGAAAGACCTTCTCCCCAGCGGGATGTTCCTCCATCAGCCGCAGGGTCGAGATGACCTTCCCGTCGGGGTCCTCGAGCCAGAAGTGCCGCGTCTCGGCCAGCAGATCACGTCCGTCCAACTCCGGATACGGGGTGGCCTGCTCGACGACGAAGACCTCCACTCGAAGCTTCAGCAACTCATAGAGCGTGGCGGCGTCGAGATCCTTCGCCCAACTTCGACGGGGTGAGATCGTCACGGCGCGACCGTCATACGGGGACCGCGGGCACGTCCGTCGCCTTCTTGTCGAGTTTGAGCACCTTGGTGCCCCAGTTCCACACTTCCTCGTACAGCTTGGGCTCATTGGACAGTTCGATGCCGAACGACGGCACCATCTCCTTGAGCTTGGGCTGCCACCCCGGGAATTGGTCGGGGAAACAACGTTCCAGCACGTCGAACATCGCAGGGACGGCCGTTGAGGCACCCGGCGATGCGCCGAGCAGACCCGCGATGCTGCCGTCGGCGGCCGCGAGCACGGTGGTGCCGAACTCCAGCACGCCGCCTGCGCCCTTGCGGCGGATCACCTGAACACGCTGTCCCGCGATGTCGAGCTCCCAGTCGGAATCAACTGCGCTGGGGGCGAATTCCCGTAGATCGTCGACGCGGTCGGTCTGACTGAGACGCAGTTGCCCGATCAGATACTTGACCAAGCTCATCTCGGTGAGGCCGACACCGAGCATCGAAGCCAGGTTGTTCGGTTTCACCGAGAAGGGCAGATCCGTCACCTTGCCCTGCTTGAGGAACTTCGGCGACCATCCGGCGAACGGACCGAAGAGAAGATACGAACGGCCGTTGATCACGCGAGTGTCCAAGTGCGGCACGGACATCGGCGGTGCACCAAGAGGTGGAGCGCCGTACACCTTGGCCTGATGCGCGGCGGCCAGTTCCGGATTGCCCGTGCGCAGCCACTGACCCCCGACGGGGAATCCGCCAAAGCCCTTGGCCTCCGCTATCCCCGACTTCTGCAGCAGCGGCAGGGCACCTCCGCCGGCGCCAACGAACACGAACTTCGCGTTGATCTTGCGCTTCGCACGCGTGCGTCGGTTCGTGATCTTCACGGTCCAGCTGCCGTCGGACTCCTTGCTCAGGTCGCCAACGTCGTGACCGAACAGCGTCGTCATCCCACCTTTGACGGCGTACCCCATCAGCTGCCGCGTCAGTGATCCGAAGTCGACGTCGGTGCCGTCCGTTGTCCAGTTCAGTGCGACGGGTTCGGAGAAGTCGCGCTTGGCCGCCATCAACGGCAGCCGGCGGGCGAACTCGTCTTCATCGTCGATGTACTCCATCGACGCGAACAGTGGGTTCTGGACCAGCGTCTCGCGACGGCGTTTGAGGTAGTCGAGGTGTTCGGCGCCGTGCACGAAGCTGACGTGCGGGATGGGATTGAGGAAGCTGCGCACGTCGGGCAGGACGCCGTTCTCCACCGCATGAGCCCAGAATTGGCGCGACACCTGGAACTGCTCGTTGACGTGAACGGCCTTGTTGATTTCGATGGTGCCGTCGGCGCGCTGCGGGGTGTAGTTCAACTCACACAGTGCGGAGTGCCCCGTGCCCGCGTTGTTCCACGGATCGCTGCTTTCGGCGGCAGCTCCGTCGAGCCGCTCGACCAGCGTGATCGACCAGTCGGGTTCCATCAGCTTCAACAATGTGGCCAGCGTGGCACTCATGATGCCCGCGCCCACCAGCACGACGTCGGTCTTAGCTACCTCAGACACCTGATCTTCAGACCCTTCGTGGTCGCGTACCCGCTCGTCACGGATTGCAGGGCTACCAGGTTATCCCGTACGCGTCGCGCGCAGTTGGTCGGCCGAGGGCCGCCTAGAGTTGAGGCCGTGACATCGAGGGAACCCAGCGGGGAGCCCACCTGGAAACCCGACGTGCTGCCCGGCTATTGGCAGCAAACCCTGCCGCTCGGCCCCGACCCGCACGGTGAGGGCGAGCTCGTCGCGACCCTGGTGCGGCGTGGGGACGGTGGCCGTGGCAGGCACGCCGTGTTGGCACTGCACGGATATACCGACTACTTCTTCAACACGGAGTTGGCGGATCGCTTCGCCGATCACGGGTTCACCTTCTATGCGCTGGACCTGCACAAGTGCGGCCGCTCGCGCGGGCAGGGCCAAACCCCGCACTTCACCACCGATCTGGCGAGTTATGACGCCGAACTGGACCGTGCGGTGGGAATCATCGCGACGGACACGAGCGGTGCTGAGCTCGTCGAGGTGTGCATGTACGGACACTCCGCGGGTGGCCTGATCGCGACGCTGTGGCTGGATCGGCTCCGGCAGCGCGGTGGCGCGTCGCACATCGGCGGGCTGGTGCTCAACAGTCCATTCTTCGACTTGCAGGGCCCGGCGATTCTGCGCGCGGCGCCAACGTCGGCGGCACTGATCGCCCTGGCCCGCTTCCGCAAGCTGAAGGTGATCCGCAAGCCCACCCCTGGCGGTTACGGCAGCAGCCTTCATCGCGACTACGGCGGCGAGTTCGACTACGACCTCGATCTGAAACCACTCGGTGGATTTCCCGTCACGTTCGGCTGGATCAACGCCATCCGGCGGGGTCAGGCCAAACTGCATCGCGGTCTGGACGTCGGGGTGCCGAACCTCCTGCTCCGGTCGGACCACAGCCTCCGCGAGTCACCGAACCCCGAGGCCATCCAACGGGGCGACGCGGTCCTGGACGTCGATCAGATCGCCCGCTGGGCCGGATGTGTCGGGAACCGCCAGACGATCGCGCCGATAACCGACGCCAAGCACGATGTGTTCTTGTCACTGGCCGGGCCGCGAGCGGCCGCCTACGGCGAGCTGGACCGCTGGCTCGACCACTACCTCGGCTCCGAATCCCGGAGCGTAGAAACGAAATTCGGACGGGACTAGCCACGTGGAACACTTCGATCTGGCGATCATCGGAACGGGCTCGGGAAACAGCATCCCCGACCCTGGCGTCGATGCCAGGTATGGCGAGATGCGCGTCGCCATTTGCGAGCAGGGCACGTTCGGGGGCACCTGTCTCAACGTCGGTTGCATTCCAACCAAGATGTTCGTCTACGCCGCCGAGGTCGCTGAAGGCATCAGGCAGAGTTCGCGTTACGGCATCGACTCCACGCTGGACAAGGTGCGCTGGACCGACATCGTGGACCGCGTCTTCGGCCGCATCGATCCGATCGCGGCGGGCGGCGCGGACTACAAGCGCGGCCTGCCCAACGTTCGGGTGTACGCCAGCCACACCAGGTTCGGCCCCACCCAGCCCGACGGGCGCTACACGTTGCGCACCGACGCCGGTGACGAGTTCACCGCCGACAAGGTGGTCATCGCGGCGGGCTCCCGCGTGCACATCCCCCCGGCCATCACCGAGTGCGGCGTCGAGTACTACACGAGCGACGACATCATGCGGATCCCCGAGCTGCCCGAGCACTTGGTGATCGTGGGCGGCGGCTTCGTGGCCGCAGAGTTCGCCCACGTCTTCTCCGCGCTCGGTGTGCGCGTCACCATCGTGGTCCGCGGGCATGGCCTGCTGACGCACTGCGACGAGTCGATCTGCTACCCGTTCACCGACATCGCGACGGAGAAGTGGGATCTGCGCACCCACGAGAACGTCGTCGGTGCCCACCAGGACGGCGATCGCAGCATCCTGCAGCTCGACGACGGCAAGACGATCGAAGCCGACATGCTCCTGGTGGCCACCGGGCGGGTGCCGAACGGCGATCAGCTCGACGCCGAGTTGGCAGGCGTCGAAGTCAACGACGGCCTGGTGGTGGTCGATGAATATCAACGCACCACGGCGCGTGGGATTTTCGCCCTCGGCGACGTGTCGTCGGCCTATCAGCTCAAGCACGTCGCCAACCACGAGATGAGGGTGGTGCGGCACAATCTGCTGCTCGACTGGGACGACACCTCCGCGATGCGCGCCTCCGACCATCGATTCGTCCCGTCTGCGGTGTTCACCGATCCCCAGATCGCGATGGTGGGCATGACCGAGGACGAGGCCAGGGAAAGTGGTCATGACGTCGTCACCAAGGTCCAGAAGTATGGCGACACCGCGTACGGCTGGGCGATGGAGGACGAGCACGGAATCGTGAAACTGATCGGTGACCGCGCGACGGGCAAGATCCTCGGCGCTCACGTCATGGGCCATCAGGCGTCCTCGCTCATTCAGCCGATCATTCAGGCCATGTCTTTCGGTCAGACCGCGAAAGAGGTTGCCCAGAATCAATATTGGATTCATCCGGCACTGCCAGAGGTCATTGAGAACGCGCTGCTCGGCCTGTTGTAGGGCTCGGCGATGTGGCGGACCGGGCTCTGCTGTCAACTCCCGACGCTCAGGGGCCTAACCCGCCGCCGCGCCCATCGGTGAGATTCGTGTGAAGGTTGACCGATGAATCGCAGCCGCAAGGCACGGCAGTGCTCATAGCGCACTTGTCGGATCTCCACGTCCGGCCCAAAGGTGTTCTCTACCAAGGCGTCGTCGACTCCAACGCCAGACTGGCCGAGGCCGTCGAGCACGTACTCGCGATCGACCGCCGCCCGGATCTGGTGCTGATCACCGGAGATCTGGTCGATCACGGCAAACCGGCGGAGTATGACAACCTGCGCGACATCCTCGCCGGACTGCCGATTCCGTTCCTCGTCATCCCCGGCAACCACGACGACCGGGAGAACTTCCGCGTCGCCTTCGCCGACCACGACTATCTGCCTCGACGTGGGCCGCTGCACTATTGCATCGACGACCATCCCGTGCGCATCATCGGGTTGGACTCCACGGTGCCCGGCTTGCATCACGGACACCTCGACACGGCCGGTCTGGACTGGCTCGCAACCACCCTTTCGCAGGACACCGCGAAGCCGACGCTGATCATGCTTCATCACCCGCCGTTCGTCTGCGGCATTCCGTACCTGGACGAGTACCGGTATTTCGAAGGCGCCGCCTTGCGCGCCGTGATCGAGCGGTTCGACAACGTCGAGATCGTGCTGTGCGGGCACGTGCATCGGGCGGTGCTGAGGCGTTGGGCGGGGACCGTGATCTGTTCCTGCCCTAGCACGGCGACGGAGATCGACCTGAGGCTCGCGGCCTCAGCACCACCGTCGAGTCACGACGGGCCGCGAGCGATCATGCTCCATCACTGGGACGAACGCGATGGGCTGATCAGTCACACCAGTCAGATCGGCGACTTCGCCGGGCCCTACCCGTTCGCCTGACCCGCCGGATGGGTCAGCTCGACGGATCCCAGCGTTCTTCGATACGACCGAAACGCCACACCGCAAGCGAGATCAGCCACACCACGACGAAGAGGCCGACGATCGTGAAACCCACGAACTCGAGGTCGACAGAGCCGATGAAGGCCAACGGTCCTGACTCGATGCCGAGGCGGTCGACCAACAGGCCGATCAACACGATGACGCCGATCACCAGTGCGACGAACACCGATAGCACGGTGACCGTCAGGTTGTAATAGACCTTGCGAATCGGCTTGAGGAAGGCCCAGCCGTACGCGCGGGCCATGAAGATCCCGTCGGCGGCGTCGAACAGACTCATGCCCGCTGCGAACAACACCGGAAGGACCAGCACGGCGTACCACGGCAGGGTGAAGGCCGCGGTGCCCGCCGCTAGCACCAACAGCGCCACCTGCGTCGCGGTGTCGAAGCCCAGTCCCATGAGCAGCCCGACCGGGTACAAGTGCCAGGACTTGCTGACCCGCCGCATCACCCGCCCGAGCAGTCTGGCCAGGAAACCACGGCTGTTCAGGTGGCGTTCCAGCTCGGCTTCGTCGTAGTCACCGCTGCGCATCTCGCGGAACACCTTGGCGATGCCGACGACGGCGAAGAGATTCGTCAGGCCGATCAGGATCAGGAACGTCCCTGCCACCAGGGAGCCGATCAGTCCGAGTGTCTGCAGCATCGACGAGTTCTCGTCCTGAACAGGCCCGAGCAGCGCCTTGACGCCAAGTGCCAACAGAAAGGCCAGCGCGAACACGACGCTGGAGTGGCCGAGGGAGAACCAGAACCCGGCAGACAGCGACTTCTTGCCCTCCCCGACCAGCTTGCGGGTGGTGTTGTCGATGACCGCGATGTGGTCGGCGTCGAAGGCATGCCGCACCCCGAGGAGGTAGGCGGTCAGCCCGATGCCGACGCCGAAGACGCCGGTGGATCCCAGGGTGATGTGCTGCGGGGCGACGCCGAGCACCAGCACTCCCCAACCGAAGAGGTGCAGGAAGAGGACGACGGCGCCCATGCCCGCGATGGACAGCCAGTCGGTGCGGTCCAGCCGGCTCGCAACATTCGTTGTTGCCGGGGACTCCGACGTACTGACACTCACGTGTTCGACCCTATGGGTGCGCCACACGTCTGTCTAGCTGTACAGATGTTCATGTCGACTGACGGGCGCGATGGGCCAGGTCAACCGTGTGCAGCGCCTATCCAGTGCAGCAAATCGTGAATGATCTCGTCATCGAGCCGATAGGCGACGGAGCGTCCCACCCGGGTGCTGCTCACCCAACCCTGTTGCCGCAACACCCGAAGCGCTTGGGAGACGGAGTTTTCCGACCGGCCCACGACGGTGGCCAGGTCGCTCACACAGATGCCAGGTGCACGGTGCAGGCTGAGCAGGATTTCGAGACGATGGGGATCCGACAGCAGGTCGAACCGTAACGTCCAGCCGTTGATGTCGACGTCGGAGAGCGCCGACGACGCACGTCGCACCACCGCCTCGCCGCCAGCTTCCATGACTGCAATTTAGTCCACCGGATGGCCCTGGACTAGCAGACGCCTAGCTGTCGAGAAACCCATGCAGTAGCGACGCCGATCCCCAGACGTGTGCCGTCATGGTTTCGGCGGCGCCGTCGGCGTCCCCGGCGAGGATCGCCATCACGATGGCCTCGTGCTGCTCGTCGGAGTGCACGATGTTGCGTGCGAGCAGCGGGATGTGGTCAAGCAGTTCGTTGAGGCGCATCCGGTTCTCGGCAACCAACGGGACCAGCGACGGCGCACCGGCCGCCTCGGCGATCGCGAGGTGCAGCCGAGAATCCAGCCTGCGGTAGTCCTCGAGCGCGGCGCCCCGGACGTCCGTCAGCCTGGCCCACAGTGTCTCGCGGTCGACGGCAGTCAGTGTCCGGCTGGCCGCCATTCGGGCCGCACCAACCTCGAGTACCTCGCGCAGGCGCAAGGCGTCGTCGATGTCGGCGCGGCTGAAGTGAACTCCGTCGGCACTGGGTGCTGGCAGATCCTCGGCGAGGAAGGTGCCGCCGTAGCGACCGCGACGCGACACCAGGTAGCCGGCGTCGGACAACGACTTGATGGCCTCGCGGACGGTGTCGCGGCTGACACCGAGCCGAGTGGCCAGTTCGCGTTCCGGCGGCAGCGACTCACCCGGCTCGAGCACACCGAGCCGGATGGTCTCCAGCAGCCTGCCGACGGTGTCTTCGAAGGCGTTGCCAAGGCGCACCGGACGCAGCAGTGCCCCACTGGCAGGCTGCGGATCCGGTGCGGCCGTGGCCGTTTCCCGGGTCGCGTCGCTCCTGCCCTCCGGAGTCATTTCCCGGGTCGCTTCGCTCCTGCCCTCCGGAGTCACGGGATCACAGCGGCGTGACGTAGTGGCCGGTGATGCCGCCGTCGACCAGGAACGTCGACCCGGTGATGAAGGAAGCGTCGTCGCTGGCGAGGAAGGCCACCGCGGCGGCGAGTTCGTCGGGTTCGGCAAACCGTCCCATCGGCACGTGTATCAGCCGCCGCGCGGCGCGCTCCGGATCCTTGGCGAACAACTCCTGCAGCAGCGGGGTGTTCACCGGTCCGGGGCACAGCGCGTTGACGCGAATTCCCTGCCGGGCGTACTGAATTCCGAGTTCCCGCGAGATGGCGAGCACGCCGCCCTTGGACGCGGTGTACGAGATCTGCGACGTCGCCGAGCCGTTCACCGCCACGAACGACGCGGTGTTGACGATCGACCCCTTCTGCGCGGGCACCATGTGCCGTAGCGCGGCCTTGCAGCAGAAGAAGACCGACTTCAGGTTGATGTCCTGCACGCGGTCCCACGCGTCGATGCCGGTGACCTCGATCAGGTCGTCATCCGGCGGGCTGATGCCCGCGTTGTTGAAGGCGATGTCGACCGACCCGTACTTCTCCGCCGCGGTGTCGAACAATGTGTCGACCGCCGCTTGATCGGAGACGTCGACCTGGACGAACGTGCCGTTGAGGTCCTCGGCGACGGACTTGCCCGTCGCCGGGTCGATGTCACCGATGACGATCGTCGCGCCCTCGGCCCGCATCCGCTTGGCCGTCGCGAGCCCGATACCGCTGGCCCCGCCGGTGATGACGGCGACCTTGCCTGCGAGCCGCTGGGTCAGATCCATCTAGAGTTCTCCAATCGCAAAGAAGACGTTCTTGGTTTCCGTGAAGTGCAGCGGCGCATCAGGACCGAGTTCGCGCCCCAGCCCCGATTGTTTGAAGCCACCGAACGGCGTGTTGTAGCGAACCGACGAGTGTGAATTCACCGACAGGTTGCCGGATTCCACCGCACGCGACACGCGCATCGCGCGTGACAGGTTATCCGTCCAGATCGACCCGGACAGGCCGTAAGGGCTGTCGTTGGCGAGCTCGATCGCGTCGGCCTCGTCGGCGAATGGAAGCACGGTGACGACCGGCCCGAAGATCTCCTCGGTGACCGCACGATCGGTGCGTTGCGGAGTGAGAACCGTTGGCGGGAACCAATATCCCGGCCCCGTCGGTGCCGAGCCGCGGAAGGCGACGGGCGCATCGTCGGGCACGTAGGACGACACGGTGTCGAAGTGCGCCCGGGACACCAGTGGTCCCATTTCGCTGTCCCGAGATGCCGGATCGCCGACTACCAAGCCCTTCACCGCAGGCTCGAGCAGCTCCATGAACTTGTCATAGACGTTGCGCTGAACCAGGATTCGGCTGCGCGCGCAGCAGTCCTGGCCCGCGTTGTCGAACACGCCGTAGGGTGCGGTGGCGGCGGCCTTGGCCAGGTCACAATCGTCGAAGACGATGTTCGCGCTCTTGCCGCCGAGTTCCAGCGTCACCCGCTTGACCTGTTGCGCGGCCCCCGCCATCACCTTGATGCCCACCTCGGTGGAGCCGGTGAAGACGACCTTGCGGACGTCCGGGTGACTGATGAACCGCTCCCCCACCACCGATCCCTTGCCTGGCAATACCTGGAAGAGTCCTTCGGGAAGGCCTGCCTCGAGTCCGAGTTCCGCCAGCCGCATGGTTGTCAGCGGGGTGATCTCGGCCGGCTTGACCAGCACGGCGTTTCCCGCGGCGAGCGCAGGCACGAAGCCCCACGACGCGATGGTCATCGGGAAGTTCCACGGCGCGATCACGCCGACGACGCCGAGCGGCTCGTTGAACGTGACGTCGAGCCCGCCCGCTACCGGAATCTGCTTGCCGGACATGCGCTCCGGGCTCGCCGAGTAGAACTGCAGCACGTCGCGGACGTGGGCCGCCTCCCATTCGGCGTTGCCGATCACGTGTCCGGAGTTGGCCACCTCAAGCGCCGCGAGCTCGTCGACGTGGGCATCGACCTGCGCGGCGAACGAGCGCAACGCGCCGGCCCGTTCGGCTGGCGCCAGCTTGGCCCACAGCTTCTGTGCCGATCGTGCGCGCGCGACCGCATCGTCGACGGCGGGGACGTCGAGCAGCTCGACGGTGCGCAGCACCTCCTCCGTCGCCGGGTTGATCAATGTCGACGTGCTCACGCGCTGTTCCTCTCCAGGGTTGACTGCTTCTTCGATGCATGGGCTGCGGCTGCCTCGACGACACCGGCGAACAGCCGAAGATCGTCGAGCCGCTCCTCCGGGTGCCACTGGACGGCCAGAACGAATGCCTGGCTGGTATCGCTGGGAATTTCGATGGCTTCGACCACGCCGTCCGAATCCCATGCACTGGCCATCAGCCCCGTGCCGAGCTCGGCGATGGCCTGGTGGTGGTAGCACTGAGCGTCGGTGGCGGTGCCGATCAATGCGGCCAGCCGAGTTCCTGGCACCGTCTGGATCGACGAGGTGCTGAACACGGCGTTGCCCAATTGATGCTGATAGTGGCCGACGACGTCGGGCAGGTGCTGGTGCAGCGTGCCGCCGAGCGCGACGTTGAGAACCTGCGCACCGCGGCAGATGCCGAGCAGTGGTAGGCCGCGCGCCAATGCCCCACGCACCAGGGCGAATTCCCATGCATCGCGGTCTCGCGCCGGCTCGTCGGTGCTCGGGTGCGGAGCCTGTCCGTAGCTCGCCGGGTCGACGTCGCGTCCTCCGGTGATCACCAGACCGTCGAGACCGTCGAGCACGCGCTTGACGACGGCGTCGTCGACCGGCTGCGGCGGAAGCAGCAACGCGATCCCGCCTGCCGAGGTGACGCCTTCGACGTAAACAGCGGGCAGGAAGCTCGCCCGCACGTCCCACACTCCGGTCTGGGCCTGTTGCAGATAGGTGGTCAGCCCGACACTTGGGCGGCGGGGTGTCTCAGAGGCGCTCGAATCCACGTCGCCTCTCCCAGTCGGTCACCGCCGAGTCGAAGGCCTTCAACTCGATGCGGGCATTGTTCAGGTAGTGCTCGACGACCTCGTCGCCGAACGCCTCGCGCGCCACCGTCGACTCCGAGAACAGCCTGGCAGCTTCGGCAAGGGTGGTCGGAAGGCGTTGGGCGCCACTGGTGTACGCATTGCCTGCGCACGCCTCAGGCAACTCGAGGCCTTGGTCGATGCCGTGCAGGCCGCCCGCGATCAACGCGGAGACGGCGAGGTACTGGTTGACGTCACCGCCCGGCGCTCGGCACTCCATCCGCATGCCGTGTCCGTGACCGACCACGCGCAGGGCGCACGTGCGGTTGTCCATGCCCCACGCGACGGCGGTGGGCGCGAAGCTACCGTCGACGAAACGCTTGTAGGAGTTGATGTTCGGTGCGTAGAAGAGCGCCAGCTCGCGCAGGGTGGCCAGCTGGCCTGCGACGAAGCTGCGGAACATCGGCGACATCCCGAGCGGGTCGTCGTCGTCGGCGAACACCGCCGTACCGTCCGTCCCTCGGAACGACAGGTGGATGTGGCAGCTGTTTCCTTCGCGCTCGTCGAACTTCGCCATGAACGTGAGGCTCTTGCCGTGCTGGTCGGCGATTTCCTTGGCGCCGTTCTTGTAGAGCGTGTGGTTGTCGCAGGTGACCAGCGCCTCGTCGTACCGGAACCCGATCTCCTGCTGGCCCAGGTTGCATTCGCCCTTGACGC
>NZ_JAVRQA010000067.1:0-4298 GCF_032161845.1 Mycobacterium sp. | reverse complement strand
GCGTCGCTGGGTTCCTCGCGGGCGCGACGTTCGCGGCGCTCACCGCACGGGATCAGAGCGGCAGGCTGTGGACCTCACCTCTGATAGGCCCGCCCGGATTTCTTGCAGTCGCTTCACCAACCAGGCTGCTGATCGGTGCGGCACCGAGCCCTGAAGATCCGCTGCACGGGTTGCCGTCCGGCCAGCCGGTCGGTCTGATCGTGATGGACTTCGCCGCCCGTCGGCGGCTCCGGATCAATGGCACGTTGAGCGGTGCGGACGGAGGCGGTTTGGAGGTCGACGTCGTCCAGGCCTACGGCAACTGCCCTCAGTACATCCATCCCCGGCGCCTGTCGCCCGATGCGTCGGACCGCGGAACCCGGCTCATCCGCCGTGGCAACTCGCTACGGCCCGAGGACGTCGACCAGCTTCAGTCGTCGGACACGTTCTTCTTCGGCACCACCCACCCCGAATTCGGCAACGACGCGTCTCATCGCGGCGGGTCCGCCGGGTTCGTCCGTGCCACCTCGGATGTGGTGTCGTGGCCGGACTTTCCCGGCAACAACATGTTCAACAGCTTGGGAAACATTACGGTCGATCCCGCCGCCGCGCTGTTGTTCATCGACTTCACCACGGGCCGCACAGTTCAGCTGTCCGGTGCGGCGGAGGTGCAATGGCTCGCCGACGAGCGCCGAGTTCAGTTCACCGTGCAGGATGTGGCGGTCAACTCGCCGGCTACGGCCGCACGGGATGCCGACTGAGGATCGACACCCGGTTGAAGGCGTTGATGGCCGTCGCCACCCAGATCACCGCGGATAGCTCGTCGTCGGTGAGAACCTCGCGTGCGCGGGCATATTCACGTTCCGCGGTGTCGTGGTCGGGCAACGTCGTGGTGATCTCGGCCAGCCTCAGTGCAGCCTGCTCGTGCTCGGTGAACAACTCGGTGTCCCGCCAGACCGACAGCGTGGCCAGCTGCTTGTCGGTGACGCCGGCCGCGACGGCGCGTAGGTGATGCACTTCCAGGCATGACGGGCAGCCGTTGATCTGCGAGACACGAACGTTGACCAGTTCAGTCACGCTGCGCGACAGCCCTGCCAGCCTGGCTGACTTCGTGACGGCGGTCGCCACCGACACCAGCGCGTGATAGGCGTCGGGCGTCTGCTTGTCGATGTCGACGTGGTCGGTGTCCATCGCGCGCCTCCAACGTCCGGGTACTGTGGGGTCGATCGTACGGAGCGGCAAGGAGCGCATTGATGTTGACCGACAAGACGGGTGCTCCCGTTACCGTCGCGCGTGCCGAGTCCGAGTTCACCGTCGCCGTCGAGGGAAAGTCCGTAGGACTCATGGCGTTCGTCGTTCGCGAGGGGCAAAGGGTGTTCCTCCACACCGAGGTCGAGAAGGCCTACGGCGGACGGGGACTGGCGACCGTATTGATCGCCGAGGGCCTTTCCGCGACGCGCAACGACGGCCTGCGCATCGTCGCCGTGTGCCCGATGGTGGCGGCCTACGTCAAGAAGCACCGCGAGTACGACGACATCGTCGACAGCCCGTCGCGAGCGCTCATGGACTCGCTGGAGTAACCGCCACCTCTACGACTGCAGTAGCTCGTCGATGAGGCCAGGAACTCTCGCCGAGTGGCCAGTTGTCATACGCGAATCGCCAAGAAGCATGGCATAAGTGGCCACTCGGCGGTTAGATGTGCCGCGCATCCCGATGGTCGGCCAGCCAGCGTTCTTCGACTCGCTTCACTCGGTGATGCTCCAACGCGATGAGGATCGCGCCCGCGGTGACGAGTGCCCCCGCGATGAAACCGAGAGGCAGTTGCCAGTCGGTGCGGTTGTACGCGGTCGCCGCGAGAAATCCGGCAATCGTCACGGTGCCCAACATGATGAGTGCCAGACCGGGAAGCCACAGCGTGTCGATGAACGATTCACCGGCATGCGGCTGTGTCGTACGAGAGTGATCCACAGGATCGTGATGCGCACCCTTCATGAGCATCTCCCTTCCTTGAGAGATGACCCCAGGGTACGCCGATTGTGACCCCAGTCACAGTCACGCGGCGATCTGGCCGTCAGCCCTGCTTCGGTCGTTGACGGGAAGCCAGCCTCAGCCGTCGCGCCGCCAACTGCGCATCCCAGACGTGCTCGCCCGTTGCCGCGGCGATCGACTCGGCGCGGGTCAGCGCTGCTGACGCACCGGCGATGTCGCGGTACATCGCCGTGGCATCGGAGAGCAGTCCGCAGTACAGCGGCGAGAAGATCCGCCGACCGCCGTGCCCGTGCTGCTCGAAGGCGGCGGCCATCTCGTCGACTGTGTCGACGCCCTCGGGGTCCATCGCGCGGGCCCACGCGTGGATCAACCGCGCCCCGCCGATGAACTGGTCGATGCCCAGTTCGGTCAACTGTGCGACGACCTCGGCGGCTCGCGCCGCGACGCCCTCCGAGACACCGATCATGGCCGACAGCTGAATGTCGGCGGTCCGGAGCACTGCCGTGCCGAACGCGTCGTTGCGCCGCCTGCCCTCAGCGAGACCCTCGGAGAGGGTGGCCCAGGCGTTGTCGACGTTTCCGCGCAACGCCAGGGAATGCGCCGCGACCGCGTAGGCCAGCACCTCGAACGAGGCCAGCGCACCGAAGGTTTCGTAGTCCACGGCCGGGACAGTCGACTGCAGCGTGCTGACCGCGGCCTCGGCAAGATCCAGGTTGCCGCGCATGAACTCGGTGAGCCCGCGGATGTAGTACCCGGCGGCGCCTGCGATTGGATCGTCGGTGGCGGCGAAGAACTCGACGAGGCTGTCCGAGAGCACCGTGGCATCGTGATAGCGGCCGGTGCCGCACGCTTCGAGACATCCCATGGCCACTGCCGTCGTCGCCTGGACCGCATCCTTTCCGTCCGGTGATGAACGGCGGAGCTCGGCGAGCGTCTTCGCCGACGTCTGCCCGTTGACGACGGCCTCGCACGATGCCAGCTGCAGCTGCAGGTCGACCTGAACGTCGAAGCGTTCGGCGTCCGAGGGTAGGCGAGCGCAGACCGCGAGCGCGCGCCGATCCAGTTCGGCCACTTCGCGATAGGCCGATCGACCCCAGGCGTCGGCCCGGGCCCGGTCGAGCAGTCCGAGCGCGATGTCGGCGTCCAACTCAGCGCCCGCTCGCCACGCGTGCTCGGCGCCGTCGATCGCGTCCTGCGACGGGACCTCCCCGAGCTCCAACGAGTAGGCCCGCGCGATGTCGGCGTGCAGCCGGGCGCGGCCGACGCCGGTCATCTCCGCGGCGACCGCGTCGCGCACGAGCCCGTGACTGAACCGGAAGCTGCCAGCCTGCCGCGGCACATCGACGATCAGGCCTGCCCGTTGCGCCGGATGCAGCGCCGCGGCCGTCTCGGCGCTCGTTCGGTCCGTGGCCGCCGCCAGCCGCGACACCAGGAACTCGGTGCCCGCGACCGCCGCCGCGTACAGCAGTGTTCGGCTGGGCTCCGGCAGGCGGGACATCCGCTGGCGGATGACGCCACTCACGGCCTCGGGGACGTCGTCGTCTCCGAGCGCTCCGAGGCGCCCGTTGTCATCGAGCAGCCGGACGAGTTCTCTCACGTAGAAGGGATTTCCACCGGTTCGGGTGTGCACGACGCCGACGAGCTCGGCCGGCGGTTCGACACCACTCGTATCAGCGATGAGTTCGGCGGTGGCCCCGCTGGACAGTCCGCGAAGTTTGATGACGTCGACGTCCGTCCGACTCCGGAGTCGTTCGAACGCGCGGGCGCTGGACCCAGCATCCGCGCCACCGTCCTGCCACGTCGCGACGACCAGCAGCGGTATGCGACGCCCCATCGAGGCAAGGTGTTCGAGCACCTCGACGGTGAAGCGATCCGCGCGTTGCACGTCATCGAGCACGACGAGGGCCGGCCGTTTGAACGCCAACTCGGCCAATGCCGCCGTCGTCGCCTCGATCACGTCGAAGCCTTGCGCGGAGCGGGTTTCGGCACCGATGTCTTCGGTGGCGACACCCCACCAGTCCGGTAGCGGAGCATGAAGGGTCCCGCCGCCGCTGGGAAGCTGGCCGGCCAGTCCCCGCAATGCGTGCGCCCACGCCCACGACGGCGGCCGACGCAGCTCGGCGGCGTGGCCGGCCCACACCGTTGCCAGGCCCAGCTCGTCGGCCAGCTCGGTGATGTGTTGAGCCAGTGCGGTCTTGCCCATGCCACTGTCACCGCTCAGCACGACGACGCCGCCGCGGTTCTCCGCCGCCGCTGTCAGCGCCGCGCGGATCCGACGTATCTCGGACGACCGTCCGCGCAGGCCACCGCGATGGCGGGGCACCGAGTCG
>NZ_JAVRQA010000066.1:0-7334 GCF_032161845.1 Mycobacterium sp. | reverse complement strand
GCGTCGGTGCCGGGCGGCTGGCTCACCATCACCGTCCTGGTTCTCCTGGTCGCGGCGGCGGTCTTCGTTGCCGTCCGGGTGGCCCGTCGCACCATGCGCACCAACCGTGGCCGCCAGAGTGGACTGTTCGGGTCTGTCGAGATGAGCTCCGCGCAGCATCGTGCGGCAGCTGAACAGGCTGCAGTGCAACGAGATTGGGCATCGGCGATCAAGCATCGCGTTCGCGCCGTCGCCCGTCATCTCGAGGAAGCCGCCGTGCTCAATCCGGTCCCCGGCCGCACCGCGACCGAACTCGCGCGCGACGCAGGCCGAGCCATCCCCGGGTTGGCCGACGAATTGCGGCGTGCCGCAGTGGCATTCAACGACGTCACCTACGGTGAACTACCAGGTACCGAACTCGAGTACCGGATGATCGCCGACCTCGACGACCATCTTCTCGTCCACGCCGCGGGTGTCGCGCCAGACCAAGGTCCTTCGGCACCCGCCGACGGCTGGGTCGAGGTGCGATGACCAACACCGCGTCGGCCACCGGTTCCACCGTCGTGCAACGGTGGCAAGCCGCACGTTGGGTACTGCTGGCGCTGGTCGCCATCATCGGCGTCGCGGCCCTCTCCGCTTACCTCACCTCTCCGCGACATGGTGGCCGGATGGATCCCGAGGCCACGTCGTCCGACGGTGCGCACGCCATCGTCGCACTGCTCGAGGACCACGGCGTCGACGTGATTCCCGCCGACGACATCGCAGGAGTCGAGCGGTCCGCACGCCCGGATTCCCTACTGCTGGTGGCACCGACACCGTTCCTGATCGACGACGAAGGGCTGCAGCGGCTGAGGGGTCTGCCCGGTGACGTCCTGCTCGTCGAGCCCCTGTCGCGCACCAGGGAGTCACTGGCCCCGAAGATTCGCACCGCACCGCACACCAGCTTCGGCGGCGAGCCGAACTGCGACATGCGCGAAGCCACCCGCGCCGGCAGCGTTCAGCTGGACGTGAGCGACACCTACGAGCCGATCGCCGACGGCACGGCGTTGACCCGCTGCTACGGCGGCGCGCTGGTCCGATACACCGAGGGTGGTCGCACCATCACCGTCGTGGGCACCGCGGACTTCATGACGAATTCCGGTTTGCTGCAGGAAGGCAACGCCGCCCTGGCGATGAACTTGGCAGGCACCCGCCCGAGGGTGATCTGGTACACGCCCAAGCCCATCGACGGCCAGTCGGGTGGCTCCACGTCGATCATGGACCTCATCCCCGCCCGCGTCGGCTGGATCGTGTTGCAGTTGTGCCTGGTGGTCGCCTTCGTCGCACTATGGCGCGGCCGCCGAATCGGTCCGCTTGTCGCAGAAGACCTCCCGGTGGTGGTCCGCGCATCGGAGACCATCGAGGGTCGTGGCAGGCTGTACCGATCTCGGCGGGCTCGCGATCGCGCCGCATCGGCTCTGCGGACCGCCGTGCTGCAGCGGATGCTCCCCCGACTCGGTCTTGGCGCCCAGTCCGAACCGACCGCCGTGGTCGAGGCGCTCGCACGGCGGACCCGCTACCAACCGACGCTCATCGAGCGCGCCCTGTACGGGCCGCCCCCCTCCGACGACGCCGAACTCGTCAACCTCTCCCGGCTACTCGACGACATCGAAAGGCAGGTCGCCAACTCGTGAATGACCCAACGACTTCGGCAGCAGACCAGGACGGTGCGCGAAACGCGTTGCTGGCGTTGCGTTCCGAGATCGCCAAGGCCGTGATCGGGCAGGATGCCGTCGTGAGCGGTCTGGTGATCGCACTGCTGTGTCGCGGACACGTCCTGCTGGAAGGGGTGCCCGGCGTCGCCAAGACGTTGTTGGTACGAACCTTGTCCGCGGCACTGCAACTCGACTTCAAGCGCGTGCAGTTCACGCCGGATCTGATGCCCGGCGACGTCACGGGATCCCTGGTGTATGACGCCCGCACCGCGGAGTTCGAGTTTCGCGCCGGTCCGGTGTTCACCAATCTGCTTCTCGCCGACGAGATCAACAGAACGCCACCGAAGACGCAGGCCGCGCTGCTGGAGGCGATGGAGGAGCGTCAGGTCAGCGTGGACGGTGACGCCAGGCCACTCCCCGACCCCTTCATCGTCGCGGCCACTCAGAACCCGATCGAGTACGAGGGCACCTACCAACTGCCCGAAGCCCAACTCGACCGCTTCCTGCTGAAGCTCAACGTTCCGTTGCCGCCACGGGATCAGGAGATCGCGATCCTGTCGCGGCACGCTCGGGGCTTCGACCCTCGGGACCTGTCCGCCATCAAGCCGGTGGCCGGCCCTGCCGAACTGGCCGCCGGTCGCGAGGGCGTGCGCCAGGTTCTGGTTGCCGACGAGGTGATGGGCTACATCGTCGACATCGCCGGTGCGACAAGGCATTCACCGGCGCTCCAACTCGGCGTCTCACCACGTGGGGCAACGGCACTTCTCGCCACGGCAAGGTCGTGGGCCTGGCTGTCGGGTCGCAACTACGTGGCACCCGACGACGTCAAGGCGATGGCGCGGCCGACGCTGCGGCATCGGATCGCCCTGCGTCCCGAGGCGGAACTCGAGGGAGCCACCCCCGACGGCGTTTTGGACGGCATCCTGTCCTCGGTACCGGTACCGCGCTAGTGGTCCTCACCGGCCGGGTCGGGCTGGTCGCCCTGGTCTGCGTCCTGCCGATCGGCGTATCGCCTTGGCCTGCAGAGACCTTCGTGGTCTTGCTTGGCCTCCTTCTACTCGGGATCGCGGCCGACGTGGCGTTGGCGGCCAATACCAGACGGTTGCGCTTCAGCCGGCTTGGCGACGGGGCCGCGCGACTGGGTGAGCCCGTCGAGGCCGCACTCGTCGTCGAGAACCCCGGCCGCCGCGGGTTTCGCGGCTGGGTTCGCGATGCGTGGCCGCCGTCGGCCCGCGCGGAGCCGCGCACCCATCGGGTGAACATCGATGGCGGACAACGACTCCGCATCGAAACGACGCTGCGTCCCATCCGTCGCGGTGACCAGCGGTCGGCACTGGTCACCGCGCGGTCGGTGGGGCCGCTGGGACTTGCGGGCAGGCAGACGTCGCATCGGGTGCCGTCGCAAGTGCGGATCCTTCCACCGTTCCTGTCGCGCAAGCACCTACCGTCCCGGCTGGCCAAGCTGCGTGAGCTCGACGGGGCGATCCCCGTGCTGATCCGCGGCCAGGGCACCGAATTCGACTCGCTGCGCGAATACGTCGTCGGCGACGACGTACGGTCCATCGACTGGCGTGCCAGCGCGCGGCGGGCCGACGTCGTGGTTCGTACCTGGCGACCGGAGCGGGACCGTCGAGTGGTCATCGTCCTGGACACCGGCCGAACGTCGGCGGGCCGCGTCGGCATCGACCCCACGGCGGGTGACCCCAGCGGCTGGCCGCGCCTGGACTGGTCGATGGATGCCGCACTGCTGTTGGCGGCCTTGGCCTCCCGGGCCGGCGACCACGTCGACTTCGTGGCGCACGATCGCGTGCCGCGGGCCGGGGTCTACAACGCGACGCGCACCGAACTCCTGCCTCAGCTCGTCGAGGCGATGGCACCGCTGCAGCCCGCGTTGATCGAATCGAATGCCGCGGCGATGGTCGCGACGGTGCAGCGACGCATTCGGCGGCGGGCCTTGGTGGTGCTGTTGACCGACCTGAACCCCTCGGCTCTGGACGAGGGCCTGAAGGGGGTGCTGCCACTGCTGTCGGCCAAGCATCAGGTGGTGATCGCCGCGGTCAGCGACCCGCGGGTCGACCGCCTGGCGACTGGGCGTTCCGATGCCGCCGAGGTGTATGACGCCGCCGCGGCGGAGCGGGCCCGCAGCGACCGTGGCGCCATCGCGACGCGGTTGCGGCGCCACGGTGTCGACGTCGTCGATGCGTTGCCTGACGAGCTGGCACCCGCGCTGGCCGACCGCTATCTGGCGATGAAGGCCAGCGGCAAGCTGTAGCCAGCCCCGTCACCCCCGAATTCTCGCTAGCGATGGGTTGGGGCGCTGCGGGGCTAGCCCGTCGGGACCAGATCTGGCGCGTCGTCGACGTCGCCCGTCTCGCCGGCACGGACTGCCTTGCGGCCGAAGTGAATCACGTAGGCCAGGAAGCCGACCTCGGCAGCGACGCCGATCGCGATGCGCAGGAACGTGGGCAGCGGGGACGGCGTGACCAGCGCCTCGATCAAACCGGACACCAGCAGCACGACGACGAGTCCGGCGGCCACCGACACCACGGCACGACCGCGCTCGGCCAGCACCTGCCCCCGCGGCCGATCGCCCGGCGACACCACCGACCAGCCGAGCCGCATCCCGGCCGCCCCGGCGAGGAAGACCGCGGTCAGCTCGAGCAGCCCGTGCGGGGTGAGCAGACCGAGGAAGACATCGGCCTTGCCCGCATCGAACATCAGCCCACCGACCACGCCGAGGTTCGCGGCGTTGGAGAAAAGCACGTACGGGATCGGCAGCCCGAGCAGGATTGCGTACCCGATGCACTGCGCGGCCACCCACGCGTTGTTGGTCCACACGCGGAGGGCGAACGAGCCCGCCGGGTTGTCGCTGTAGTACGAGGCGAATTCGTGGTTGACCAGTTCCGCTATGTCGGAAGGGGTTCCAACCGTCGCCTGCACCTCGGGGTTGCCCGCAACCCAGACGCCCATCAGGATCGCGACGAAGAAGAACGCCACCGCCGATCCGAGCCACCACCGCCAGGTCTGGTAGGCCACGACGGGGAACGAGACGGTCCAGAAGCGGGTGAACTCGCGCCACAGCGGGGCGTGCGCACCGGTGACGGCCGCGCGCGCCGTCGCGACGAGCCCGGACAGTCTGCCGACCAACACCGAGTCACTCGACGCGCTGCGCACCATCGACAGGTGAGTCGACACCCGCTGGTACAGGTCGACCAGCTCGTCGACCTCCGCGCCGGTCAGCTTGCGGCGACGCTTGACCAAATACTCCAGCCGGTCCCACGCGGGGCGATGGGCCAGCACGAATGCGTCGACATCCACCCGCCGAATTCTAGTAGCGTCCTTCAGTATGGTGGCCCAGCCCGAGCCGATGGTCACGGGTGACGCCGTCGTCCTCGACGTTCAGATCGCGCAACTACCCGTTCGCGCCTTGGCCGCGTTGATCGACCTGACGGTGATCGGTGCCGCCTACGTCATCGGCGTCATGTTGTGGGCCATCGCCCTCGCCGACTTCGACGAAGCCCTCTCCGCGGCGGTGCTCGTCATCTTCACGGTCACGAGCATCGTCGGCTATCCGGTCGTCTTCGAGACCGCGACCAGGGGCCGGTCGCTGGGCAAGATGGCGTTCGGGCTGCGCGTCGTCTCCGACGATGGCGGTCCGGAACGCTTCCGCCAGGCCCTTTTTCGCGCGCTGTCCGGGTTCATCGAGATCTGGATGTTCGCCGGCGGACCCGCCGTCATCTGCAGCATGGTGTCGTCCAAGGGCAAACGGATCGGCGACGTGTTCGCGGGCACCATGGTGCTCAGCGAGCGCGGCCCGAAGATGCCGCCGCCCGTCCCCATGCCCCCGGCGTTGGCGTGGTGGGCGTCATCGCTGCAGCTGTCCGGGCTGCGCCCCGAGCAGGCGGAGTTGGCGCGTCAATTCCTTTCGCGGGCGAATCAGCTGGAGCCTGCCCTTCGCGATCAGATGGCGCACCGCATCTACGTGGAGGTCGTCGCTCAGGTTTCACCGCCACCCCCTGCGGGCGCGCCGCCGCCTCTGGTGTTGGCCGCCGTCCTGGCTGAACGTCACCGACGCGAACTCACCAGGCTGCGCCCGACCGCCCCACCGCCGCCGCCAGCCTGGCCGCCGCCACCCCCGGCGTCCGGGTACGCCAGGCCGCCAGAGCCGCCGCACTCCCTTCCGACCGCACCGCCTGGCGGTTTCACCCGCCCAGATTAGTGGGACACTACTGTCCCACTATGGGGTAGACGTGCTATATTGGAGCACATGACTGCGTCACTGTCGCCCATTGGTGGTCCGCGCTCGAGAACCCGCAAGGCGATTCTCGATGCCGCGATGACCGTCCTCGGCGACAACCCTGGCGCATCGCTTGGCGACATCGCCTCGGCGGCCGAAGTCGGCCGCAGCACCCTGCACCGGTACTTCGCGGAACGCTCGGACCTGCTGCGGGCCCTGGCGTTGCACGTCCACGGGCTGGCCAACGCAGCCATCGAGCACGCCGAGCCGGACTGCGGGCCGCCCGAGGAGGCGTTGCGTCGGGTGGTCGAGTGTCAGCTGGATCTGGGGCCCATCGTGCCGTTCGTCTTCAACGACCCGTCGATCAACGCCGATCCGGAGCTCGCGGCCGAACTCGACACCGGAGACGAAGTGATCGTCGAGGTGCTCAACCGCGTAGCCACTCAGGGCACGGCCGGACCTCCGGGTTGGCCTCGACTGGTGTTCTGGGCGCTGCTCGACGCCGGCTACGCAGCCGCGCGCCAGGGCACCCCCCGCGTCCAAGTCGTCGACGCCATCATGGCCAGCCTCACCCAGGGCACCATCAACCCGAATCAGGCTTGACGCCAAGGGTTCCCACCCCCACACAAGTTTCCAGTAGTTCTCAGGAGCAATCGAATGTCCGCCCAACTGGACGCCAACCCGACGTCCATCCCCACCCCGCGACGCGCGTGGATCGCGCTCGCGGTGCTCATGCTTCCGGTGTTGCTGATCGCGGTCGACAACACCGTGCTCGCCTTCGCGTTGCCCAGCATCGCCCAGGACTTCCGTCCAGCCGCGACCACTCAGCTGTGGATCGTGGACGTCTACTCCCTGGTGCTCGCCGCACTCTTGGTGACGATGGGCAGCCTCGGCGACCGGGTTGGCAGGCGTCGACTGCTGATGATCGGCGCGGGCGGCTTCGCGGTGGTGTCGGCGGCCGCGGCGTTCGCACCCAGCGCCGAATACCTGGTCGCGGCCCGCGCCCTGCTCGGCGTCTTCGGCGCGATGCTGATGCCGTCGACGCTTTCGCTGATTCGCAACATCTTCACCGACGCGTCCTCGCGCCGGCTCGCGATCGCGCTCTGGGCATCATGCTTCACCGCAGGTTCCGCGCTTGGCCCGATCGTCGGCGGTGCATTGCTGCAGCACTTCGGCTGGGGCGCCGTGTTCCTGGTCGCCGTGCCAATCCTGCTTCCGATTCTGGTGCTTGCGCCGCGGTTGGTGCCTGAGTCGCGGGACCCGAACCCGGGCCCGCTCGACCTGTTCAGCGTGCTGCTGACGTTGACCACGATGCTGCCCGTCGTCTGGGCCATCAAGTCGGCTGCGCACGACGGCTTGTCATCGTTGGTCGTCGGCGCGCTCGCCATCGGCGTTGGCTCTGGCGTCCTCTTCGTGCGGCGCCA
>NZ_JAVRQA010000065.1:0-4410 GCF_032161845.1 Mycobacterium sp. | reverse complement strand
CCACCACGACGACGACCACCACGACCACCACCACGACGACGACCACCACGACCACCACGCCGCCGACCACCACCACGACGACCACTCCCCCGGTGATCACGACGACGACCAAGCCACCCGTCATCACGACCACGGTGGCCCCGCCCCAGACGCTGACGACGACGGTGATCGCCCCGGTGGTACCCGCCAACCCGTGACCGTCAGCGACGCGGTCGCGACCCTGGTGTCGTCGCCGACCGAGCCCGCCAAGGTGCTGGTGTCCGGCGGTGTCGGCACCGGAAAGACGTTGACGCTCAACGAGATCCGAACGGCGTTGCGCGCAGCGGGAGTCACCGTGATCGCCCGCCCCCCTCGCGACGGTGACCCGGCGAACGCGGCGGTGGTCATCGACGACGCCCACCTGCTCGGGATCACCGACCTGGAACTGCTGGTCGAGTTGGCCGGCGACCCAGCCGCGACGGTCGTGATCGCCACCGAGCCCTTGTCCCACCAATCGGCGCTCGCCGCGCTGCGCACTGCCATGACGCGGGAGGCGCCCGTCGTCACGTTGAATCCCCTGACCCCGTCGGAGGTGCACCGGATCGCCGTCGACCTCCTCGGCGTCTCACCGCCTGCGGAGTTGGTCAGGTCGACGATGGCGGCGAGCGAGGGCCTGCCGTTCCTCGTCCACCCGGCTCTCGCTGCCGTGACGTCCGTCGATGGCCCGCCGCCGAGCGAGGCCATCGCCGCGGCGACCAGGGTTGCGCTGATCGAGCGGCTGCGGCGGGTCGACGAACCGGTGCTCGACACCCTTCTTCTGTCGTCGCTCAGTCAGGAACTCGGCCCGGACGACGTGGCGGCGGCGCTGGGAACGAATCAGGACGAGGGACAGCGACTCGTCGACATCGCCAGGGCCAGTGGACTGATCGCGCCGTCGCACAGCGCCGCGTTCGCCAACGCGCTGCACCAGAGCCTTGCGCAGATCACCGGCGCAGCGCGGCATCATCGCGTCGAAACGGCGCTATTGCATTCGCAACTCGAGAAGTCGACGCTGTCGACGAGCCTCGCTCTGCGACTCGCCGAGCACGGCCTACGCGACCCGCAATTGGCGGAGGCACTCACCGATTTCGCCGCCCGCAACCAGGGCAGGCCCGCGAAGGCGGCCCGGCTGTACCGCGCCGCCATCGAGGTCGGGGCGAGCAAACTCAACGCCAACCTGGCCGACGCGCTCGCGTTGACGGGGGATTGCGCGACTGCGGGCCGGCTGGCCGATGAGTTGCTCGGCTCCGAGCTTCCCGCCGAGCGGGCCGCGGCGGTTCGCATCGCGGCGAGTGTCGCCCTGCACGACGGCAGCGCGGCGCAGGCCGCCGAACTGTTCCGCTGGCTCGGCCCGAACTCCGATGCCGTCGTCGGCGCGGCCGCGGTCGTGGCGGCACTGGGTGTCGGCGACGTCGCAGCGGCACGCGCGGCGTTGGACGTCGACACCTCCGGTCCGCCGACCTCGACCGCCCGCGCCGCCCGCGGGCTCGCCGATGGGTTGGTGCTGACGCTGGAGAGCAGCTATCCGACGGCCATCGCCCGACTGGCACAGTCGATTACGGAGCAGGCGTCGGCCGTCGTCACCCCCGACACTCCGTCGGCCCTCGTCACGCTGGTGGCGCTGCACGGCGGCGACTCCGTGCGCGCCCGCAGCGCGATCGGTCGAGCGGTGCGGAGCACCGGTGTCGACGAGGGTTTCGTCGCGCATCGGCACACGCTGTTGCTTGGCTGGGCCAGGATGCTGGACGGGCAGTTGGCGGCCGCTGCGGCCGACGCCGCCTCGGTTGCGGGAGTGAATCTGCACCGGCGCGACGCGCTGTGGGCGGCCGCGCTCCAGACCGCCGTCGCCCGTCGCGGCGGTGACACCGGTGGCGTGCAGAAGCACTGGTACGCGGCGATGGAGGTGCTCAGCGAATACTCGATGGACCTGTTCGCGTTGCTCCCACTCGGCGAGTTGTGGGTGGCCGCCGCCCGCCTGCGACAGGTAGACCTCATCCAGCCCGCATTGGATGAGGCATTCAATCTGCTTGACACACTGGGCAATCCGACACTGTGGGCGGTACCCCTGCACTGGGCCGGCGTGCACGCGGGCATCCTGGCCAACTCCCCGGGGTCGGTCGCACCGCACGGCCAGGCGTTGACCGCCGCGGCCGGTAGCAGTTCCTACGCTCGGGCGCTGGCGACCGCGGGCCGCACCTGGCTGCGGGTGCTGGCCAACCACGTCGACACCGACGAGGTGACGGCTGCGGCCCGCTCGTTGACGCAGTTCGGGCTCACCTGGGACGCGACCCGGCTCGCCAGTCAGGCGGCGCTGCAGACGCCCGACGGTCGGGTATCGGGGGCCATGCTGCAGTTGGCGCGCGACCTGAAGTTCGCCGCGTCGGGAGGTGAGGACAACGCCGACTTCGCCGAGGTGCCCGCCGTGGCCGCACCCCCGCCGGGTTCGTCGACGGCGCGGGAGTCGCGACTGTCGGACCGGGAGCGCGAGGTAGCCGAGTTGTTGTTGCAGGGCATGCCCTACCGCGACATCGGCAGTCAGCTGTTCATCTCGGCGAAGACCGTCGAGCACCACGTGGCGCGGATCCGACGCCGGCTGGGGGCCGAGTCGCGCTCCGAGCTGATCTCGATGCTGCGGGCCATCCTCGCCACGCCGGCCTGAGGATCCAGTCGTCGAAACTGCACTCACTGCTGTTCGCCGACGAATTTCACGACCGTCAGCGCGGTCTCGACGAACGTGACAACCGCCACAGCGCCACGCAACCAACCGGTGAGTTAGGTAAACCTTCGTAGCGATGCCAAACCCGTGGATGCCACTATGAGCTGGCATCTAGCGTAAGTTACCGTTCAGTAACAACACACCTTACTGCGCGGTAACTTCAACCCGGGAGGCGCGCGTGGACACGCAGACTCTGATCAGGCTGACCCTCGGCCTTCTGCTTACGGCAATCGTCTTGGCGTTCGCCGCCAAACGCGTGCTGTTCCTGGTCAACCTGATCAGCTCGGGTCAGCCCACGATCGACGAGGATGCCCGCAAGGACAACCTCAAGGCCCGCATCACCACGCAGTTCACCGAGGTCCTCGGGCAGAAGAAGTTGCTGGCCTGGTCGATCCCCGGCATCGCCCACTTCTTCACCATGTGGGGCTTCTTCGTTCTGGCGTCGGTGTACCTCGAGGCCTACGGCGTCCTGTTCAGCCCCAAGTTCGCCATCCCATTCATCGGGCACTGGGACGTACTGGGATTCCTGCAGGACTTCTTCGCGCTCGCGGTGCTGCTCGGCATCGTCACCTTCTCCATCATCCGACTCAACTCCGAGCCCAAGGAACACGGCAGGGACTCCCGCTTCTACGGCTCGCACACCGGCGGCGCCTGGCTGATCCTCTTCATGATCTTCAACGTCGTCTGGACCTATGCGCTGTTCCGTGGCGCGGCGGTCGCCACCGGGAACCTGCCCTACGGTTGGGGCGCGTTCTTCTCGCACTCCATCGGTGCCGCACTCGAACCGCTCGGCCACGGCGTCAACGAGATCATCGAGACCGTCGCACTGCTGCTGCACATCGGCGTCATGCTGATCTTCTTGCTCATCGTGCTGCACTCCAAGCACCTTCACATCGGTCTGGCGCCGGTCAACGTGACGTTCAAGCGACTGCCAAACGGCCTCGGCCCGCTGCTGCCCATGGAGTACGACCGCCAGTACATCGACTTCGAGGATCCCGCGGAGGACGCGGTCCTCGGCCGCGGCAAGATCGAGGACTTCACGTGGAAGGGCTACCTCGACTTCACGACGTGTACCGAGTGCGGTCGCTGCCAGTCCCAGTGCCCGGCGTGGAACACCGGAAAGCCGTTGTCTCCCAAGCTCGTCATCATGAACCTGCGCGACCACCTGTTCGCCAAGGCGCCCTACATCCTCGGCGACCAGGAGACCCCGCTCGAGAACACACCCGTCGGCGGAGTGGGCGAGGAACTGCGCGGCGAGAAGCACTCCGAAACCCACGCGGTCCCGGAGTCCGGGTTCGAACGAATCCTCGGCTCCGGCCCCGAGCAGGCCACCCGCCCGCTCGTCGGCACCCTCGAGCAGGGCGGCGTCATCGACCCCGACGTCCTGTGGTCCTGCACCAACTGCGGCGCGTGCGTCGAGCAGTGTCCCGTCGACATCGAGCACATCGACCACATCGTCGACATGCGCCGGTACCAGGTGATGGTCGAGTCCGAGTTCCCCAGCGAGCTCAACGGCCTGTTCAAGAACCTCGAGCGCAGCGGCAACCCCTGGGGCCAGAGCGCCAAGGAACGCACCAAGTGGATCGACGAGGTCGACTTCGACGTGCCCGTCTACGGCGAGGACGTCGACTCCTTCGACGGCTTCGAGTATCTGTTCTGGGTCGGCTGCGCCGGCG
>NZ_JAVRQA010000064.1:0-5541 GCF_032161845.1 Mycobacterium sp. | reverse complement strand
CGACCAGAGCCTTGGTACGCGGATCACGGCCGAAGAAGTGATCGCGCACGTAGCCGCCGTCGTTGGCCTTGTACGTCTGATAGTCACCGTCGGGGGTGGTGTTCATCAGATTGACCAGGGCGCCGTCACGGTCGGCGTGCAGCAGCGCGTCCCACTCCCGACCCCAGACGACCTTGATGACGTTCCAGCCCGCACCGCGGAAGAACGACTCCAGCTCCTGGATGATCTTGCCGTTTCCGCGCACCGGGCCGTCGAGGCGCTGCAGGTTGCAGTTCACCACGAAGGTCAGGTTGTCCAGCGCCTCGTTGGCCGCGACCTGGATGAGCCCGCGGCTCTCGGGCTCGTCCATCTCACCGTCGCCGAGGAATGCCCACACGTGCTGATCGGAGGTGTCCTTGATGCCGCGGTCGTGCAGGTAGTGGTTGAACCGCGCCTGATAGATGGCGTTCATCGGGCCCAGGCCCATCGAGACCGTCGGGAACTCCCAGAAGTCGGGCATCAACCGCGGGTGCGGGTAGGACGGGATGCCACCGCCGGGATGAGAGTGCTCCTGACGGAACCCGTCGAGCTTGTCCGCTGTTAGCCGGCCCTCCAGGAAGGCGCGTGCGTAGATGCCCGGCGAGGCGTGACCCTGGATGTAGACGTGGTCGCCACCGCCGGGGTGGGCCTTACCGCGGAAGAAGTGGTTGAACCCCACCTCGTAGAGCGACGCCGATGAGGCATACGTCGAAATATGGCCGCCCACACCGACTCCCGGCCGTTGCGCGCGGTGCACCATGATGGCGGCGTTCCACCGGATCCAGGCGCGGTAACGCCGCTCGACGTCCTCATCGCCTGGGAACCACGGCTCCAATTCCGTCGGAATCGTGTTCACGTAGTCCGTCGAAGTCAACGCTGGAATCGCGACTCGCTGTTCGCCAGAACGCTCCAGCAGGCGCAACATCAGGTACCGCGCCCGCGCTGGCCCCGATCGCTCCAGCAGCGCGTCGAACGACTCCAACCACTCGGTGGTTTCCTCGGGGTCGATGTCTGGTAGGTAGGACGCAACGCCATCACGGATGACGCGCACCCGATCGGGTTCGCCTGCGGTGCCAGAGTTTTGGGCCAGGTCTTGGCGCGCGAACTCGGTGGTCAACTGCCGCTCCTCGGTAGACGTGATCGGGAGCTCGTGACCCCGTCACACGTGACGTTCATCTTGTTTTCTAGCGTCGTGTCCATCGTGCTCCTATCGTGCCGTAGATGTACGGGCGGGGTTGACCTACTGGGATGAACCGGCGATGAATCCGGCCAACCGGTACGGTCTGAAGACTGTGAGGACGTGGTGGCGAGCGGGACGGCCGCGGGTCGTCGGCTTGGTTTCGGGGAGCCTTGCCGGCCTGGCGATGATCGTCGTCGGCTGTACGTCCATCACCCACGGGTCGGCCACCTACGACAGCGTCGAAGCACCCGACTACCGGGCGTCGGTCGCGTCATCGGTGGCGGCGTCGGAGTCCGAACGACAGGTCGCGGTGACAAAGGCTGCCGTGCACACCTCCTGCGACGCGTTCGGCGCGAGTAGTGGTGATTCGATCCAGGCGGTCAACACCTACGTCGATGCGTTCAACAACGATGCGCCGGATGCGCCGGGCAAGGTCGGGCCGGCCGTCGATGCGCTCAATCGCAGCGCTGACCAGGTGTCGGGCAGCTTGTCCAGCCCGTTGTCGCCCGATCTGACCAAGGCCTTGAACGGTTGGGTGGACTCGGCACGGCAACTCGCCGGCGTGCTGTCGCGCAACCCGGGACCCGACGAATTCAACGTCGCGATCCGCCAGTTGAACGATTCCAAGACCGCGGCCGGAGCAGCCTGTGAGGCCGCGTATTGATGCTTTCGGAGCGCCAGGCGTCGAGTGACGGCCCAAGCCGTGCGACGATAGGGCAAAGCTGACACGCTGGCTGAAGGAGGAAACGGTGGTTGCGGCGGACTCGCCGAACTACGCCCGCAAATTGGGCATCGAGAAGAATCAACTCGTCCAGGAGCTGGGCTGGGACGAGGACACCGACGATGAGATCCGGTTCGACATCGAGGACGCCTGCGGTGCAGAGCTCCTCGACGAGGATTCGGAAGACGTCATCGACGTGGTGCTGCTGTGGTGGCGCGACGACGACGGCGACCTGGTGGATCGTTTGATGGACGCCATCACGCCCCTCGCCGAGGATGGCGTGGTGTGGGTGGTGACGCCCAAGACCGGTCAACCCGGACACGTGCGACCGTCGGACATCGCCGAATCCGCGCCAACGGCCGGCCTCATGCAGACCTCGTCGGCCAACCTCGGCGACTGGATTGCCAGCAGGCTCGTCCAACCCAAGTCGGGGCCGACAGGACGGCGCTGACGCGTGATCGACGTTGGCGTCACGGCGCCCGATTTCACGCTGAAGGATCAGGACGGTCGGCCCGTCACGCTGAGCGGGTATCGGGACGTCAAGGACGTCCTCCTAGTGTTCGTCCCCCTAGCCTTCACGGCTGTCTGCCAGCGCGAACTCGACGAGATCCAGAGTCATCTGGAGGACTACGTCGACGACGGCACCCAAACCTTGGCGATCTCGGTGGGGCCGCCACCTACTCACAAGGTCTGGGCCAAGCAGAGCGGCTTCACGTTCCCCGTGCTGTCGGACTTCTGGCCGCATGGCGCGGTGGCTCGGGAGTACGGCGTGTTCAACGGTGACGCGGGCTTCGCCAACAGGGGCACCTTCGTGATCGATCGTGCAGGTGTCATCGGGTTCGCCGAGATGAACGGGCCGGGGGAGCCCCGCGATCAAGCGGTGTGGACCAGGGCGCTCGCGGCTCTGCGAGATGGTTGATGGGATTTCCTCCTCCGCCGCTCGGCCGTGTAGCTTGTCCGAGCACGGGCGTGTAGCTCAGTGGTAGAGCTCTGGTTTTACACACCAGCGGTCGCAGGTTCGATACCTGTCGCGCCCACCATCATCATCGCAGCTCAGAGATTCGAACGAGACTGCCAATGACCGCGTGTCACCACACCTTCAGGACACCGCGTCCGCTGCCTGAAGGCGCGCAGCCGTTGACTCGGCGATGCCCCAGCCCTGGAGGGTGCCTGCGACGTCACGACCACCATGGTCGATTGGTACTGGATGCGCGTCCGGCGTGCGGCTGAACCTGGGCGCCGGTGCGGGCTGGAGCGCCCCACCGACCTCAATGAACGTGCCCCGGGCCGCGTTGTGCGGGTGTTCGTGAGCCTCCCCCGGCGAAAGAACCGGTGACACACATGCATCCGAGACCGCGAACGTCGCAGCTAGTGGCGGTCGCGCCCGTCAGCGAGAGGGATGAGCTTCCTGATCGAGAACGTGAGCTTCAATCGCGCTGTTAGCCGTGAATTGCGCGCTAGAGCCTGAAGGCGACCGCGATCAGGGAGAGGCCGCCGAGGAACGCGATGAAACCGGCCATGACGCCGGCGATTGAGTAGGGCATCGGCCCGCCTTCAGCGACGAGAGCCTTCATCTGTTGTCGGTTCTGTATCCACGCCAGGGCCAGGCCAGCGAGGCCCACGCAGATCATGACCATCCCGACGACCCAGGGACTAAGGATCGGTTCGCGGCGCCGCTCATCGGTCGCGAGGTACTCGAAGAACTTGTAGATCGTGAACCCAAAGGCGATCAGGGACATACTCGTTCGGATCCAGGCCATCAGGGTGCGTTCCTGAGCTAGGCGTGTTCGTTGCAGCGCCAGCCGGGTGGATGCATCGAGGGGTTGATCGGTCATGGTTGCCTTCGCACCTTCGGCTTGCGGCGCCGGCAGAGGATCGCCGAGAGCGACCGGGGAGTGCCACCGCCAGCACCGACGATGCCACAGGGCCGTTGCGCTGCGCGGAGTCGCCCTCAAATCATCGAGGGATGGGTTCGGTTTGTGCGCGCCCGGATCAGCATTGCGGCGCCCAACACGATAGTGAGGACCTCGGCGATCACTGCGAGGGCGCCGTAGGGCGTTGGCTGCCAACCGACCTCGGTGAACCCGAACACGCCGACCGTCCGTGACAGCGCGAACGCCGCTAGGGCGCCGAGCGCAAGGGCAGCGGCTGCGGCCGTCAGCCACCACGGGCCCCCGGCGAGGATCAGGACGGCCAGCGCGAAGGACAGGCTGGCCTGCAGCAGAAATGATGGGCCGATGGCGGGGATGGAGCGGTAGCCATCGACGTAGAGGTAGGCGTGAACGTAGCCGCTGACGACTAGGCACGCACTGATGCCGGTCCGGACGGTGAGTCGGGTGTCGACGAGAGTCATTGCAGTTTGTCCTCTTTGACCGCGAGGGATTGTTGGCCCTTGACGTAGGTGACTTCCCTGATGCCAAGGACGTCGGCGAGTTGTCCGGCGGGCAGCGTCAGCGGTTTGGGTGTCGGGCCGTCGCCGGGGTGTGGCAACGGGTAGGCAGTGGTGGTGGCGCTGTGGAAGGTCACATTGCCCTCGGTCTTCGTAAAGAGTTGGTGCACATGGCCGTTGAGGCATGTCACCGACGCAAACCGCGACAGATAGCTCAAGGCTTGGGAGGCATCCTCGGTGCCCCATCCCCAGTCGGGGTACATCGCAAAGAGCGGGATGTGGCTGAACACGATGATCGGAGTGTCGCTCGAGAGTGCCGCGACGTCCTTGCGAACGAAGTCGAGTTGGTCGGTGCCCAGATGGCCGAGTTTGGTCATGTTGAGCGTGTTGACCAAACCGATGACGTGCACCCCGGCGATGTCGAAGCTGTACCAGCCGCCACCCTGGGAGCCGGCGCCGAACGTCTGGCGGTATTTCTGGCCGGCGTCGTCGGTGGAGTCGTGTTCACCGGGCACGGTGAACACGTGCGGGGTCTTCAGTCCGCCCAGCATCTGTTTGACCTGGTCGAACTGATCGGGGGTGGACAGGTGGGTCAGATCGCCGGTGTGGATGACGAAGTCCGGGGTGTAGCCCAAGCCGTTGATCTGGTCGATGGCATGGGTGAAGGTGTTGGTGACGTCGGGGTTGGCGGTGCCCTTGAAGCCGATGTGGCTGTCGCTGACCTGGACGAAGCGCAGCGCCGGGCGGCCCTCGGCCTGCGATGCGGTCGTGTTGGGCGACCCGGCGACGTGCGAGATCACCTCTCCGCCAGCCACGGTCAGGACGACGGCCGCGCCGAACCAGGCGGAGTGCCGCATCAGTTGGCGTCGCGTCATGCCCTCGGGATCGCCGTTCTCGCCGGTCATTTGGTCACCACGACGGTGCCGTGCATGAACGGGTGGATCGAGCAGACGTAGTCGAAGGTGCCCGCGGTCGGGAACGTGAAGCTGAAGGTGCCGTTGGTGTCCATGGCCGGGGAGTGAAACGATCCGTCGTTGGCGACCACGGTGTGGGGTTCGCCGTCCTTGTTGGTCCACGTCACCGTCGATCCGGCCGGGATGGTCAAGGTGGTTGGGGCGAACGAGAAGTCGTCGATGTTGACGGTTGGCCCGCCCACCGGGGTGCTGGGCGCGCTGGTGGGCGTACCGGTATCAGGCGCAGAGGTGACCGATCCGCCGGCGCCAGCCTTGCCAG
>NZ_JAVRQA010000063.1:0-28817 GCF_032161845.1 Mycobacterium sp. | reverse complement strand
TGAGATTGCGATCGGGGTCGTGGATTCGCGAAAATCACAGCCCTCCGCGCATTTTCGACGGAGGCTCGGCTAGGTCGACGGCTCCCACTGGGTGACCGACGACGTGAATGAGCCGCCCAGCTTGGCGAGGATCCAGGGCGGCAGGTGTTTTGGCATCGGGAGGGGCACCGGTCGGGCGCCGCGCTCGGCAAGCAGGGCATCGTATGCAGCGGTATCACCGCTGAACGGCTGACCCTCGCCAGCGATGAAGCCATAGAGTTCACACCCCTGCGGGCCGGCCTCCCACGGTCCGAACACGTCGCCCCACTCGAGCATGATGTGCGTGCCGGCACCGGCCACGACGTCACCGCAACGGATTTCACCGGCCAGGATGAAGTTGCTGTGATCGCCGGTGTGCCCGTGTTGCGAGGAGATGGCGCCTGGGTCCCACTTGTTCCAGAACGCGAAGTACCTGGGCGACAGTTCAATCCACTTCTCCCAGATCGATGCCGTCCGACCGTCTGCGAACTCGTAGCGCAGCATCTCCTCGGCCGGTACGTCGTCGAGATGCTTGATCGACGGTCCACCCCTCATGCTTGCACCGGCTCCCAGCCGCCGCCCTCGGACGAGCGGTGGGCGGCATCGATCACCGCGAGCGACAGCAGGCCGTCTTCGAAGGTGGCGGCGGCGCTCGGTGCACCGTCGAAGGCGGGCAGCCAGTCCTCGAGCATCAACGCCATCGCGCGACTCGCATGGCCGGCCAACCCCTTCGGCAGGTGCTCCGGGTGCGCGGGGACACGTTCGTCCACCGCGAGCGGGCTCAACCCGTCATCGGTAGCCGCGCCGAGACTGTATGCCGCAGAACGCAGATCGCCGTCACCGATGATGGTGCCGTCCGAGCCGAACAGCTCGAGGCGGTAGTGGTCGGCGTGCGCACCGATCACCGAGACACTCATGATGGCCGTCAAGCCAGACTCCATCCGCATCAACACGGCCGCGGTGTCGTCGGCGGTGATGGTCAGTGTCTCCCCGTCGGGCAACACGCGGACGGGGTCGCTGGTACGCACCTCGGCGCATACCGAGACGGGACGGCCCAGCACGCTACAGAGGAAGTCGAGATCGTGCACGAGCATCCCAGCGAGGTAGCCGCCACCCTGGTCGCGGTCGTACATCCAGCGTGCCTGCAGCGAGCGGCTCGGGTGCCAGTAGGACGCGCTCCGACTGACGCGCGCGAGGTACTGCTTGCCGAGAAAACCCGAGCGCACCCGCTCGGCGAGCGCCAACCAGTCTGGGTTCCAACGATTCTCGAAGCAACAGGCGGTCGGTACGTTGGCCTCGGCGGCAGCCTTCACCATGTCGCGGGCCGCGTCGAGATCGCCGGCGAGCGGCTTCTCGCACAGCACGGGCTTACCCGCCGCCAGGGCGGCAAGGACCATGTCGTGGTGCAGCACGGTGGGCGTCGCGACCGAGATGACGTCGAGGTCGTCGCGGGTGACGAAGGTCTGCCAATCAGTCGAGGTCTCCTCGATGCCCAGCTTGCCAGCCACGCGCTCCAGCCGCTCGGGTGTACGCGCGCAGAGCGCGACGGGTTCGAAGCCCGCCGCCGCACGGAACCCGGGCACCTGAACGTGTGAACCCCACCCCACGCCGATGATCCCGACCCGTAGTGGCTTCCGCTCCGTCATGTGCTCTCCTCGGTTCGTACCGTCGGCAACCCCGTCCATTGGTGACACTAATGTTAGATAGGCGTCGCGTTCAAGGGTGAGAATCGGACGCATTGCCGAACTGCTGCAGTAACCCGACGTTGCCTATAAGTGACATGAGTGCCAGAATCGGATGCTGTGAGCACGACCGACACCGACGAGCAGCAGTTCGCACCGCTGATCGACCTGCAGTGGTGGCAGGAACGTCCAGCCGACCGGGCGGATCTCTACCGCCGCCTTCGCGACGCAGGCGGCCCGGTATTCGTCCGGACCAACCGGCCCAGCTCCCCGCGGGTACGCGGCTTCTGGGCGGTCGGTTCGCACCGCGACGTCGCCAACATCAGCCGCCGCCCCGAGGAGTTCGCCTCCGGACAGGGCACCCAGATCTTCGACCAGACCGCCGAGATGCGCGAATACCGTGGCTCGATCATCGACATGGACGATCCCGAGCACATGCGGCTGCGCAAGATCGTCTCGCGCGGCTTCAGTCCACGGATGCTCTCCGAGCTTCGGGGACTCGCGGAGGAAACCACCGCCGAGATCCTCGACGAGATGCCACGTTCGGGTCGGTGCGACTTCGTCTCCGCATTCGCGACGCTGCTGCCGTTGCGCATCATCGACAACATGTTGGGGGTTCCGCGCGAGCACGAGCAGTTCATTCTGCGTGCGACCAACGTCGTGCTTGGTGCTTCGGACCCTGAATACGTGCCCGACCAGACCGTCGAGGGCATCGGGGCTGCGGTCACCGAAATCAGCGAGCAGCTCATCGAGCTACTCAAGGGCATCGCCGAGGATCGCATCGCCAACCCCCGCGACGACGTCATCAGCAAATTGGTCACCTCCGACGAGGAGAATTTGACGCCTCAGGAGTTGGCGAAGTTCTTCATCCTGCTCATCGGTGCGGGGAACGAGACCACGCGCAACGCACTCACTCACGGGCTTCTGGTATTGAGCGCACACCCCGAACAGCGCGACCGGCTACTGACGAATTACGACGAGCTGGCCTCGCCCGCCGTCGAGGAGATCCTGCGGTACGCCAGCCCCGTAATTCACATGCGCCGCACCGTGACACGCGACGGCGTGACGCTGACCGACGCCGACGGAAAGGTCACCCACACCTTCAACGCCGGGGACAAGGTCGTGGTCTGGTACCCGGCGGCCAACCGCGATCCCGAAGTATTCAGCGACCCGGAGACCTTCGACATCGCACGGAAACCCAACAATCACATCGCCTTCGGTGGGCCAGGGCCACACTTCTGCCTTGGTGCCCACTTGGCACGACTCGAGCTGAACGTAGCCTTCAAGATGCTCTACGAGCGCTACCCCGACATCACCGCGACCGGCGAACCCGTCATGCTGAAGTCGAACTTCGTCAACGGCATCAAACACCTAGAGGCGACCTACACCCCATGAGCGCACAGGCAGTGCTGTCGGACATCGCGGACGGCGTCATGACGATCACGCTGAACCGGCCCGAGGCCGCCAACGCAGTACGCCCCGAGGACCGCGACGCGCTCATCGCGCTACTGGCGGTCGCCGACGGTGACGAGAACGTGCGCGTCGTGGTGCTGCGCGCCAACGGCAGGCACTTCTGCTCCGGTGCCGACGTCGCGTCGCTGGCCGAGCGACGGGCGAAGGGCGAGAAGCGGGTGATGGAACCGACCCGCCGCATCATGAACGGTGCTCAACGGCTGGTGGCCGCCGTGCTCGACTGCAACAAACCGGTGATCGCGGTCGTCCACGGCGCCGCAACGGGGCTGGGAGCACACGTGGTGTATGCCTCCGACCTGGTGATCGCCACCGAGAACGCCTACTTCGCAGAGTCGTTCGTCAAGCGCGGGCTGGTCGTCGATGGCGGTGGCTGCTATCTGCTGCCCCGGCGAATCGGCATGCAAAAGGCCAAGGAGATGGCGTTCTTCGGCGAAAAGCTCTCGGCTGCAGAGGCATTGACGTTGGGTCTGGTGAACCGCGTGGTGAGTGTCTCTGACCTGGACGCCACGGTGGCCGACTTCGCCGGGCGGCTGGCGGGTGCGCCCACCAGCGCCATCGCATTCACCAAGAGGCTGCTCAACGACTCCCCCGACACCGACAGGTCCGGTGCGTTCGTGGCGGAGGCGATGTCACAGGAGATCCAGTCGTACGCACACGACTCGACGGAGGGCGTGAAGGCCTTCATGGAGAAGCGCCCGACCGAGTTCACCGGGTGGTGACGGCCGTGGCCCGCGCAGACTTTCCCACCATCGACCCCGCAAGCGCCCCCTACTGGGACGCAGCGCGCGAGGGTCGTCTACTGATCGCCGAATGCGCTTCGTGTGGCAGGGTGCATCACTACCCACGGCCATTCTGCCCGTTCTGTTGGAGCGAGGACGTGCACCCGGTTCCGGCCAGCGGAACGGGGAAGCTCTATACCTATTCCACCGTGTACGTGAACGATCTGGCGCCGTTCAAGGAGCGACTTCCGTACGTCGCGGCGATCGTCGAACTCGACGAGGGGCCGCGTCTGATGACGACGATCGAAGGCGCCGAGCCGCAGCGCCTACGGGTCGACATGCCGGTGACCGCGGTGTTCCGCCCGGTCGACGAGAACGATCCGGACGGCCCCTACCTCACCATCTTCACACCGTCCTTCACCCCACACGAGGAGAGCCCATGACAGGACTACTCGACGGCAAGGTCGCCCTGGTGACGGGCGCCGGGCACGGCATCGGCCGCGGCCATGCGCTCGAACTCGCCAAGCATGGCGCGACCGTGATCATCAACGACCTGGGCACCAGCCTGTCAGGCGAGGGCACCGACAAGGTGGCCGACGAAGTGGTGGCGATCATCGAGAAGCGCGGCGGCAAGGCCGTTTCCGACTTCAGTGACGTCGGCGACGAGGAGCAGGTCGACCTCGCGGTGGAACGCGCCTACTCGCAGCTGGGCAGGCTCGACATCGTTGTCAACAACGCGGGCATCGTGCGGGACAAGGCGATCTGGAACATGACCGTCGACGACTTCGACCTGGTGATGCGCGTACACGTCCGCGGCAGCTGGCTGACCAGCCGCGCCGTCGCCCGCAAGTGGCGCGAGGAAGCCAAGGCCTCGGGCGGAAAGGTGTACGGCCGCATCATCAACACCACTTCGGGTGCGGGCCTGCACGGCCACTTCGGGCAGACCAACTACAGCACCGCCAAGTCGGCGATCGTGGGGCTGACCCAGACGCTCAGCCTGGAGTTGGCGTCGATCGGCGCCACCGTGAACGCCATCAGTCCCGGTGGCCGCACCCGCATGTCGGCGTCGATGCCAGGTGCGCAGGCTGCAATCGAGCCCGACGAGCGGGACGAGGACGAGTTCGACCCCAAGGATCCGTCGCTGGGCTCACCGGTAGTGGCTTGGCTGGCCAGCCCGGAGGCCGGTCACATCAGCGGGCAGATCATCCGCGCGATGGGTGAGAATCTTCAGCTCCTCAAGGGCTGGCATCCGGTGGCGTCGGTATCCAACGGTCAGAAGCGCTGGGACGCAGACAAGTTGGGGGCAATCATGGCCACCGACGTGTTCGGTACTCGCAACACCGGTTTGCGACTGGGCGGCTGACGTGACGGACCTCGCGGAAGTCGAGCGGGAGTTCCGGCACTACTTCATGACCGGTCCCGTACTCGAGGACTGGGCGGGATGGGCCAACCTGTTCACTGACGACGCCACGTACTTCGACCACTTCTATGGCACCTTCACCGGGCCCGAGGAGATCACCAGGTTCCTCGAAGGGACGATGGGCGCGGCACCACAGGTCTACAGCCCGTTGCTCTGGTATGTGATCGACGGCACGCGGGTCGCGTACAAGGTGTTCAACCGCGCCGACAACCCGGAGCCGGGTGGTCCACCCATCGACTTCCCCTCGTACCAGTTCATCGAATACGCCGGAGGCGGGAAGTGGCGCTCTGAAGAGGACGTCTGGATTCCCGCCGAGATGAAGCAGTTCGCGCGGCGCTACGACAGTGCCGCCAGCGAGCACCCGCAGACGTTGCAGCAGAAGCTGCGCCGCGAGGACTGGGGCCCATGGGTGGACTGGGCACGGCCCGAAGCCGGACACCACGCCTCACCGTCATGGCTTGGCAAGGACGGCTTCATGCCGTTCTCCGGCATTCACGACATCGACTTCGGCGTGCGGTCGCACTGACTTCTGCCTAAATGCCGGACCCCGGGCGCGTCTCGGTTCTATGCTCGGCGCACTCGTGAGGAGGAGTCCGTATGGATGCGGCAGCGAATATGGGGTTGATCCAAGAGGTGTACGGGGCGTACACGACCTGTGATCTCAATGCCATCACCAGGCCGCACAACGACCGATCCGTCTGGGTCGAGGCCGGAGACAGCCAGCGGACGGGTGTATTCCGCGGCGCGACAGCAATTCTTGACCATGCAATGCAGAATCAGGAACTCACCGACGGAACCCTCGCGGCGGAGGTGCAGGACATCGTCGGCGGCGAGAAGTCCGTCGTCGTCGAACGTACAACCGCCCAACGAGCGGACCGAAAACTGGACATGCTGTGCGCGACGACATACCTCATGTCCGACGGCATGGTCGCCGAATTGCGAGTCCTGCCATTCGACAGCCCGGAGTGGCAGCGGTTCTGGGAGTAACGCCGATGGCACAACGGATTCGAGTCGGTCACGTCGGAACCGGTCACACCGGGGCCATGGTGCTTGCGCAGCTCCTCCGGTCACCGCATCTGAAACTGACTGGCCACTTGGTTCACAGCCCCGACAAGGTCGGCCGCGACTCCGGCGACATCGTGGGAGTCGGCCCAGTCGGGGTACTGGCTACAGACGACATCGCGGAATTCCTCGCGCTCGACTGCGACTGCGTGACATACCTGCCCGCCGCGGTGGGCCGCCATCCCGACGATGTGACCAATCAGCTCTGCGCCATCCTGGCGGCGGGAAGGAATGTCATCACGGCGGACGTTCGGATGGCGTTTCCGGGTAGCCTCGACGATGCGACGCTGACCAAATTGCGCGCAGCGTGCGACCGAGGCGGTAGCTCATTTCTGGGCACCGGAATAGCGCCCGGCTTCGCCACGGACGTCCTGCCGATCCATCTGGCGAGCCTGACCAACGAGCCGACGAGTATCCGGGTCGAGGAACGGTTGCCGTCCGGAACATTTACGGGGCTATCGTTTTTCGCGCAGTTCGGTTTCGGACGCACGCCTGAGCAAGACGCTCAGATCTACCAACGCGGGGCCATGATCCCTCACATGGCTACGCCACTTGCGCTGGTGGCCGACGCCCTCGGATGGACGTTAGACGAGATCATCGAATTCCGTGACATCGCGGTGGCCGACCGCGACTACACCTTCCCGGCGGGCTCAATCGCCGCCGGCACGATCGCCAGCGTACGAATGCGTTTCGAGGCCGTGATCGCGGGCGAGCCACGAATGCGCTTCTCCTTCATTTGGTCCCTACCCGATGATCCCCCGGACGACTGGGAGCCGCGGATCCCCCGCGGATCCGCCACGGGCCGAGTCACCCGGATCACCATCGAAGGCAATCCGACGATCCACGCCGATCTCGGCATCGATGGCGTCCTACCTGGCGCGGAGGCGACCGCGGCTCGCGTGGTCAACTCGATACCGTCGGTCTGCGCGGCAGCACCTGGCGTTTACAGCGCGCTCGACCTTGTTCCGCGGGCGCTCGGCGCGCAGTGACTGGACTGCGCCTCCGTTCGAAGGAAGCCGCTGGGACCGAGGGCTGCGATGTCCGGCGAGCTGGGCACCGAATGCACGTGGCGAGAGTAATCGACGACGACGGGACTTGAGCTGGCGACAATGCGGTCGGTTCCGCGAAACAGAGCCCGACCGCTAGAGGAACAGGTACAACCCCGACAGCAGCGCCCACAATCCGAGGCAGTAGCCCTCGAATGCGACGCGCAATGGCACTGGGGCATGGCGCAGTTCCATGAAGTCGAGCCCGACGAGTCTGACCTTGACCGCGGCAATACCCAGCACCACGACAACCATCACCGATCCCGTGCCGTGGTCTGCACCAAGGACGTAGGACACCAGCGTCGCGACGATCAGCACCACCCACGACACGGCCGCGCGGCCACGCACGAAACCGACCACCGATGGCCCGGACATCAGGCCACCAGATACAGCAGTGGGAACAGCACGATCCACAGCAGGTCGACCAGGTGCCAGAAGCAGGCACCGCCCTCGACTACCGCAAGCCGCGTGTCGCCGAGTTCGCGCCGTCGGGTCTGGGCGAGGAGGAACGTCAGGACTGCCATTCCCACGCAGACGTGGAACAGATGCACACCGGTGAGGATGAAGTAGTACAGGTAGAAGTGGTTGGCGCCAACGCCATGCCCCTCGGTGACGAGCGAGTGGTATTCGAACACCTTCAACGCGATGAAGATCCCGCCGCACCCCATCGCCGTCAGCACTGACGAGCGTGCGATGTCGCGCGCTCCGGTGCGCAGAGCCCTCAACGCGACCACGACACAGAGCGAACTCGTCAGCAGCACCAGGGTATTGGTGAGCCCGACGCCGAGATGGAGGGTCTTGCGGGATACGTCGAAGAGTTCGGGTGCCTTGGCCCGCTCGACCATGAAGGTGGCGAAGAACGCGCCGAACACCAGCATGTCACCGAACAGGAAGACCCACGTGCCGCTCTCGCCGGGAACTCGGCGTGCCTGCGTCGCACTGACCGCTGGTGCGTCGAGGCTCACGGCGCGGCGGCGGTCAACGGCTGCTCCGCCGCCTGCTCCGCACCGATCGACTGGAGCATCACCACGGTCACGGCGACCATCCAGGCCGAGAAGGCCACCAAGGGGACCCAGAACGCGAAGATGCCGTTCCACGCGAGCGGACCGTCATTGAAGATCATCACCGCGCCGCCAGGCAGTGCCAGCAGCGCGTACCACGCGTTGAGATAGCCGAACCACCGAGGGAAGGTCGCCGGCTCGGTGCGATCGACGAACGATGCCGTGGTGAGCACCAGGGCCTGCACCACCAGGGTCCCGACGATGCCGACGAACATCAACCAGAAGACGTCGTTGAGCGTCTGGGTGATCTGGGGATCGCGCTGTTCGGGACGAAAGGCCGCTGCCGACAACACCATCATCGGGAACAGGAAGCCCGGCACGAAGATGACCCCGGCGAAGATCTGAGTCACCGACAGCACGCCCCATTTGCCCTCGACCCGACGCACCCGCAAACAGATCGTGGCAAGGAACGGCAGCGCGACACAAGCCGCGAGAAGGCTCAACGCAAGGCCCAACCGCACCCTCAGCTTGTTGGCGATGAGGAAGTCGGTGATCTCCTGCGCGCTCGAGGTCGGCGAGAGCGGCGGGATGAGCTTCGCGATCAGCATGAAGAAGACGAAGAATAGGGCGAGCATGGCGATGCCGCCCCACGCGGCGATGCGTTGGAGTTTCAGATCCATGGCCGCAGTCTAGAGTAATCCGCTCAATGTTTAACTGATTCGCCGAAGTGGGGTTCAGCCGGGCGGCGTGAAGAGCGGTTGAAGCTGACCAGGCGTGCTGCCGTGCAGGACCAGTTCATCGGCGCCCGCCTCGCGGTAGCGTTCGAACGCCTCATGGCAGTGCCGTGCCGATCCGACCGCCGCCGCGTCGCGCGTCCATGCCGGGGGCATTACCGAGGCGACCTCGACCAAGTCGTCCCGGGTGAGCACGGAGTCCGCCGCACCCCTGACCCCGGCGAGCAACGGATGAGAACGTAACCTGCTCAACGGTTCCGGATCCCAACCGTTGACGGCCGCCAGCCGCTCTCCGAATCCAGGAATCTGGTAGTACGTCACCGCCCGCGCGCCCACCACCGCGAGCTCCTCCGCCGCGGGCAGCTCGCACGCGACCACGACGGTGACGTACACCTTGACGCAACCCGCCTGCCTTCCCGCCGCCCGTTCGGCGTCCCGGACGAGCTCCACCGATCGGCGCACCGCGTCCTGGGTCAAGAAGGGATGCAGCAATACGCCGTCGAAGTGCGTGCCCGCCAGGGCCAGACCCTTGGGCCCGATCGCCCCAAAGACCACCGGGGGTACCGGTTGATCGGGTATGTCGTTGAGCCGCAAAGACGGATAGCTGCCCGCCGGTCCGTCGTAGTGCACCTTCTCTCCGCGGCACAGTCGCCGGAAGATGTCGACGTGGTCGACGATGGAGGCGTTGGTGGACCGCGGCAAGCCGACGGCCGCCCACATGGCGTCGACCGAGCGCCCCACGCCGAGGACGAACCGCCCACCCGAGAGTGCCTGCGCGGTCATCGCCAGGGACGCCAGGAGCGCGGGATGGCGCGACTGCAAATGCGTTATGCCCGAGGCAATCTGGACGGTCGAAGTGACCTGACTGACCGCCCCGGCGATCACCCCGAGGTCCTTGGTCCCCCACCGCTCGCTGAGCCAGACCGTCTGGAGTCCGAGGCGCTGCGCCGTCCGCGCCTCACCGATCACGGCGCCGGGGTCGGTGACGCGCCCTGGCAACACGTAGGCGCCGAGCGCGATGCGGCCAAATCGATCGGATGTCATTCCGCTATTCTGACAGTAGTGTTCAGTTTTCGAAAGGATGCTGATGGCATATCAATCGGGGCGCGGTGACGTCGGCGATAGGGTGAGCGACGTCATGCGCAGTTGGCTGCCCGACCGACTGGCACCTGCAGGCGCGACCGACTTCGGCGTCTCCGAGTTCACCGCTCCGCAGGCGGGCTACTCCGGCCGGACGGCATTCTTCACTGCCACCTGGACAGATCCCGCCGGCGGTCGTCATGCCGAGGATCTGGTGTTGCGCGCCCAGGTCGACGACCATCAGCTGTTCACCGTGCCCGATGCTCCGCGACAGGCCGAGGTGATGCAGCGACTCGGTGCCCATGGCATCCCGGTGCCGGACGTTCTCGGCATCGAACGCGACGGGTCGGCTCTCGGGTCACCCTTCTATCTGATGCGAAGGGTCCTGGGCCGGACTCCGTCGGACGTACCGAGCTGGCACAAGCGGGGCTGGACCGTCGAACTCTCGCCAGCGGATCGAGAGCTGCTGTGCAACAACGGTTTACGTGCGCTCGTCGATCTCCATCACATCGATGACCCCCTGACCCTTGGCTTCCTCCGCGGCGAGGCGGACTTCACTCGCACGGCGCTGCAGCGTTATCTAGACAAGCTCGCAGGCTGGTACGAGTGGTGCCGTGCCGACCTGGACGTCGGCGCCGACACGCTGGCGGCGGCGTTGGTGGTGATCCTCGATTCGGCTCCCGACACCGACGCCGAGACGGTCGTGTGGGGTGACGCGCGGGTCGGGAACATGAGCTTCGGCGACGATCTGTCGGTCGTCGCGCTGTTCGACTGGGAGACCGCGGGGACGGGGCCGCCCGACATCGACCTCGGCTGGTGGCTGATGTTCGAGCGCTTCCTGTGCGAATCGCTGGGATTCACCCGCCTGCCCGGCGTTCCCGACGACGAGGAGATCGTGCGCCGCTACCTGGAGTTCGGCGGCACTCTCACCGGCAACATCGTGTATTACGAACTGGTGGCTGCCTTCGTGCTGTCACTGATCAACAACCGACTCGCGCGCCTCCTAATTCGTGACGGACTGGATACCGTTACGGCTCAGAGCTATCCGCAGGCGGCGGTCACATTGGTCGAGCGGTACCTCGATCACGTGTAATTCTGCCGAACTAGAACTGCGCCATGCCTTGGTCGACCGACAGCCGCGTGGCCGTGACGAAGCGCGACTCGTCCGAGGCCAACCAACACACAGCGGCCGCGACGTCCTCTGGCTCGCAGGCCCACTGCGGGAGGAACGGTGTGCCCATGTTGTTGAGCGTGGGGTTGGTCTCGATCGCGGCGAACAATGCGGCGATCATGTCCCCGCCGCCCATCGGCGTGTTGACCGGCCCGGGATGCACACTGTTGACCCTGATCTCGTGCTTGCCGAGCTCCGCGGCGAACGCCCGGGCCATGCCCGTCACCGCGTGCTTGCTGGCGGTGTAGTGCACCATGTACGGCTGCACCTTCATCCCGGCGTAGGAGCTGATCAGGATGATCGACCCGCCGCGGCCGCCGTCGATGACGTGCTGAGCGCCTGCCATCACCGTGTTCCAGGTGCCCGTCACGTTGACGTCGATGATGTCGCGGAACGACTCCGGGGTGATCTCGTTCCACGGTGACGGCACGCAGATACCTGCGTTGGCGACGATGACGTCGAGTCGCCCAAAGGTAGCGACTCCCTCGTCAACGGCAGCCCGTAGCGCTTCCAGGTCTCGGATGTCCGAAGCGGAGGCCAAGATTCGTCCGCCCCCGGACTCCACCAACTGCACGGTCTCCGTCAGATCGTCGGGAGTGGCGGATGGGTAGCGCACCGACTCGGGCAACGGGCCTGCCAGGTCGACGGCGATGATGGAGGCACCCTCGTGCGCCATCCGCACCGCGTGGGCACGGCCCTGCCCGCGCGCAGCCCCGGTGATCAGGGCGACCCTCCCTGCGAGCCGACCCGTCATCGGAGTGTCCCGTCGGTCGAGGAGTCGACGACGTCGAGGGCGAGTGGCCCTTCTCGCACGGCCGTACCCAAGAGTCCAAGGTCCACGCCGCATTCGCCGAGTGCCTCCCGGCACGCTGCGATGTCCTTGCGGAGGAACGGGCCTGCCAGCTCTTCGAACCGCTCCATCCCTCCGATTCGCTGCGCGTGGACGGCGGCATTGCTTCCGGCGCTGCACACCTGGAGCGTGGACAACAATGCGTCCGGGGCCACACCAAGCCGAGAACCCAGTTGCGTTGCCGCGCCAAGGAGTTGCGCGTTGGCTGCGAACAAGAGGTTGTTGATCAGTTTGAGCGCCAACGCGCTACCGAGCGCCCCGGTGGGCAGTACCGGATCGGCATAGGAGGCCAAGATCGGCGTCACCGTGGCTACCGCGTCACTGGGTCCACCGACCAACACGGTGAGGGTACCCGCAACGATGCTCTCCACGGTGCCACTGACCGGGGCATCGAGGATGACGGGTGCCTTGGCCGAGCTGTCCCGCAACCCTTCGAGGGTGGACAGTGTCCCGGTCGTATGGGACACGAAGATCGAATCCGGCTTGGCATTGTCGATGAATCCGTCTGGCCCTAGCCCGGTTTCGCGTAGCTGCGCATCGGAGAACAGGCAAGAGATCAGGACGTCGCTGTCGCGCGCGAGACTGGCCACTGAATCGGCCGCCACGGCACCACCCGCCGCGAGCCGAGCACGCACGGCGTCCCGTCTCGTGTGGACCACTACCTGGTGGCCCGCTCCGAGTAACCGCTCGACCATCGGCTCGCCGAGTTGTCCAGCGCCGAGGAAGCCAATCGTCTGCGGGACGCTCACGTCAGCGCCAGGTCAAGTTCAGCGAGTCGACGCCGAACACCTGACCGCCGTGCTCGATGGCCTCGCCGACCAGTTCGTAGTCCGGAATGCGCTTGTGCCACTCCTCGAGGACCACCAGCATCTCCTGCCGGGCCAGGTGCGATCCGAGGCATCGGTGTGGGCCGCCGCCGAAGGACAGGTGTCGGGTGACGCCACGGTCGAGGTCGACCTCCCTGGCGTCCGGGTAGGCGTTCTCGTCCCGGCCGGCGAACGCCAGCGAAAAGGACGCCATGTCCCCCGCCTTGACCGGACACCCGTGGAAGTCCATGTCCTGGGTTGCCTTTCGGGCGGTCTGCACGATCGGATAAACCCGAAGTATCTCCTCGACCGCCTTCGGAATGAGCTCGGGCTCCGCGACGATCCTGGCGCGGTCAGCTGCGTGGGTGGCGAGGTGCACCATCGCGTAGGACAGCTGGTTGGACACGGTGTCGAGCCCGGCCATGAACAACAGCAGCAGGCAGTTGAGCAGATCGCCATCACTGATCGGTTCGCCGTCGATGGTCCAGTCGATGGCCTTGCTGACGATGTCGTCGGCATCCGCGTTGCGATTGTCTCGGCGCTCCTGGATCAGACCGGAGAAGTAGCCCATCACGGCCATCATTCCCTCGAGCCGCGCGGCGTTGGCCTCCTCTCCGACGCCGCTCTGGTGGAGGATTTTGTCCTCCCACGCCATGAACTGGTCCAAATCCTCGACGGGCATGCCCATGATCGCCAAGAACACCTTGGTCGGAAACACGCGTGAGATGCGCTCCACGAAGTCACCGCCGCCCTCGTGGACCAGTTCGTCGACGAGTTCCGCTGCCAGCTTCTGCTGCGCCTCGCGCAGACCCTTGACCCGTCCCGGCGAGAAGTACTCCGCAAGCACCTGCCGCCATTTGGCGTGGTCGGGCGGGTCGATCATGATCGGGATCCACTTGTAGGGCGGTTCCGGATCCGTTGGAACGATGACGCTGCTCGACCAGAGTTCCGGATGCTGGAGGCCGTCCAGGATCACCGAGTTGTCGGTAAAGACCCAGTACTCGACATCGGCCTCGGCATTGCGGAACGCCGGTCGTGCCTGGTCCTGACACTCGTCAAGCGTGCGGAAGTGCGTCAGGGCGGGCGAGTCAGGAGTATTCATCTCGATGCCCATGACGGGACATGTTGCGCCTGACTGACTCTCGCTCATGACGTCCCTTCATAGCGGCCGCAGCCGAGCGCGTCTCGAGGGGACGCGCGTATTCGCATACTACGACAGTCGACTGTCACAATTGATCGAATCGTGACACCTGGTGGTCAGCCGACTGATCGAACTAGGTTAACTATGTTCGACCGCATGCGTCAACCTTCGATGGCGCTGCCGGTGTGGATGCGTGCTTGCCGCAAGCCCTCCTGCGCATCGTCGACGTTCACGTCCCAGTCCCCGCACGAGCACGTGCAACGGAAGTGGCCGTTCTCGGGAAGGATCGCCTGGCCGTCACACGATCCACCGGTGTTGGCAATGCTGGTGAGGAATTCCAGTGGCTTTTCGTGCAGCGCGCTGTCGTCGGACACGTCGCTCACTCCTCGGCGCCATGGGACGCCGAGACGCGGAAGACCGGAAGCAGCCACCCGTCTGCGATGGGCGAGAAGTCCACTCGCAGCGACATTCCGATCGACACGTCGGCCGGTGGGACATCGACGACGTTGGACACCAACCTCGCACCGGGCGCGTCCGGCAGATCCAGCACCGCGGGCACCAGGAGCAGATCGGGCATGCCAGGAAACCCGTGCACCACCGCGAAGCTGTACACCGTTGCCCGGCCGCTGAGTTCGACCCAATTCACCGACTTCGATCGGCAGTTGGGGCAGAACGGCGTTGGCGGCAGCCGAAAGGCGTGACACTCGGCGCACTGCGGCGCCACCAGCCGACGCTCCTTGGCGGCCCGCCAGAACGGTTCGGTGTCCTTATTGACCGCGATCCGGACATGCTCGCCGGGGATGGTGGTCGCCAGGGCAGAGACCGCAACGGTGCTCACGAGGCCCGCCCCAGGATCAGCCCGCTGACCGGCAGGCTTGCCGGGCCGCCGGTGACCAGTGCGAGTTCGGCGTCGGGTACCTGGTTGATCGCGGTGCCGCGCATCTGCTCGACTCCTTCCATGATGTGGGTCATTCCGATGATGTAGGCCTCGGAGAGCTGCCCACCGTGGGTGTTGACCGGAATCGAACCGCCGTCGTACCGGATGGCGCCGCTCTCGACGAACGCGCCGCCCTCGCCCTTTCCGCAGAACCCGTAGTCCTCCAGCTGCATGAGCACCATCGGGGTGAAGTGGTCGTAGAGCAGCGCCACGTCGACATCGGCGGCGCTGATCCCCGCCTGCTCGTAGAGCCGCTTGGCGATGGGCGCATTGCCCGAGGAGGCGAAGTATTCGTCGGGCATCCCCATCCAGGCGAACGCCCGACCCCAGTCCCGAACCCCGCCGTGCGCGGCGGCAACTACGGGCACCGGCGGTTGCTTGAGATCCTTGGCCCGGTCCAGGCGGGGGGTGATCCCCGCGACGGCACCGTCGGTCTCCTGGCAGAAGTCGAAGAGACACAAGGGCTCTGCGATCATCCGGGCGCTGAAGTAGTCCTCCAACGTCAGCGGCTCGGGATGCATCGCCTTGGGCCTATTCGCCGCGTTGGCCCGAGTCGAAAGGGCGATCTCGGCAAAGGCCTCACGACGCGTTCCGTAGAGGTGCATGTGCCGACGGGCCAGCACCGACATCAGTTGGCCTGGCCCTGCGAGTCCGGATGGCTGCAGGAACGAATTCATCGGATCGGGCTCCATCGCCGAGAACACCGAGCCCAGGCGCTGTTTGGACTGCTGCAACGCCATCACCGTCACCACCACCGAGGCGTCTCCTGCCACGATCGCTGCTCGAGCCAGACCGATCGCTCCAGCCGAGCCGCCCCCGCCCGAGGTCAACGCTGCGGTGAACCGGACCTCCGGAATGCCAAGGGTTTCCATGAAGTCGGCGGTGTCCATCTTCTCCGTGTAGCCCGCGCTGGCACCCGAGTAGAAGGCAAAGCCGTCCACGTCCGTGACGGGAACACCGGCATCCTCGCACGCGGCCAGGATGGCGTCACCGGCCAACTCGGTGATCGACTTGGGGAGGGACTCCCCACGCTTGTAGTAGGGCGTCGCGCCGACGCCGACGATCGCGACGTCGCGCAATCCCGCTGTATTACCCACGCGCTCAGAAGTTCTCGGCGGGGATGGGCGGGACGTCCGGGAAGAGTTCGTAGAACGTGCCCTGGGTGATGCGTAACCGCGTCTCGTCACTGACGCCGTCGAACAGTCCCTTCAGCGTGTCCTGGGTGTGACCGAAGGTCCCCTCCATGTGGGGGTAGTCGCTACCGAACATCACGTTCCGGTAGCCCATGTGCTCGTAGGCGGCCACCGCCGTCTCGTCGTGCTGGAACGACGCATAGACCTGACTGAAGAGGATCTCCTTCGGATTGCGAGACAGTTTGGGCCGCACGGCCATGTGATGCTGGCGGTAGCCCTCCAGCAGGCGGTCGCCCAGGAACGGCACCCACGTCGCACCACCCTCGGAGATCAGGACCTTGAGGTTCGGATGACGATCCAGTGCTCCCGATGCCACCATCTTCATCGCTGCGCGCTGGCCTGAGAACGTCGTCTCTGTGTAGTTCATGATCGCACCGCCGGGTCCGCGGTAGACCATGCCCGCTCCGCCCGACGCACCACCGACGGTCATGTCGACCGGGTCGGTGCCGATGTGGAACGCGATCACCATGCCGGCTTCCTCGGCAGCCGCCCAGAACGGCTCCCACTCCTTGCGATGCCAGTCGGGCGCGCTCGGATGTGGCGTGGTTGGCAGGAAGACCGCCTTGAATCCCTGGCCAGCGGACCAGTGCAACTCGTCGATCGCGTCCTGCACCACGAGGGTCGACACCTGCGCAGTCACCACGTACCGCGGCGAGACTGCGCAAATCTCCTCAAGGGCCCATTCGTTGCTCGCACGCATGCAGGCCTTGAGCAGTTCGGGAGTGCGGAACGTCGATCCCCACATGCCCAGCGACGGGAAGATCACCTCGCCCCAGACGCCTTCCTTGTCGAGGTCGCCGAGTCTGGCCTTCGCGTCGCGGATGCCTTGGGGTTTCATGCTCTCCTCGATGAAGGCCTCCATCGCCGAGGACGGCAGCTTGCGCCGGAAGATCTGGCCGTCCACCGAGACGGTCTCGTACTCGCCGTCGGGATCCTTCTCTGCGCGCGGCGTCAGGTCGGCGAGTGCCTTTGGCAACCGGGACTGCCACAGGTCGTCGGGCTCGAGGAAGTGGGAGTCACCCGAGTTCGTCCAGATCGTGCTCATTGGTCCTCCGTGGGTCGGGTCGCTGCATCGAATGATGCCAGCTGTTCGCGGGCAAGTCCAGCATTTCTAATACATGGGCATTATTATTTCCTACGAGAAAGCAACCCCGGGTAAGACTGATGCGGACGGGAGGGACCGATGGCAGAGCTGGACACCGGGGCGAGCGAAGCGACGGGAGAGACTTCCGGGGCGAGCGAAGCGACGGGAGAGACTTCCGAGTCGTCCGCGGGCGCGCGGCGACGCAACGCCTCGGGTGAGTCGACCCGGGTGATGCTGATGGAGGTCGCCGAGCGGTTGTTCGCCACCCGCGGCATCGAGGCGGTGACGTTGCGGGAGATTCAACAGGCGGCCGGACAGTCCAACACTTCGGTGATCCGCTACCACTTCGGCTCCCGCGACGGTCTGATCCGCGCGCTGATCTCCTACCGCCAAGCGTCCCTCGGGACCGACCGCCGGGAGATGCTGGCGACCATGCGCGCGCAGGGCAAGGATGCCGATCCCCGCGCAGTCGTCTGGCTGCTGGTTCGCCCGTTGGCCAACAGCATCGCCGCAGGCGAGATGTTCGCACCGTTCCTGGCCCGGCTCAGCGAGGATCCGAACGCCCGCAGCGAATATTGGCCCGAGCACGTCGACGACGACTGGACCCAGGAGCAGCTCGAGGATCTCGTCGACGCCGCGCTACAGGACCTCCCGGAACGGATCCGACGGGGCAGGACCTTCCAGCTCTACATCAGCCTGGTCAACGTGATGGCCGCCGCCGCCCGCTCCGGTCACGGACTCAGCGAGGCGCAGCTGCACAACTACGTCGACACCTGGGTGGGCATGCTGACCGCTCCGGTGTCCTACGAGACCCGCGCCCTGATGGCCAACGACGACTGACCGTCAACTTCCGCCGACGATCTCCTTGGCCCGCAGGTCGGCGATCCCGGTCTCGTCCAGCCCGATCTCGCGCAGCACCGCATCGGTGTGCTGGCCAATCGTGCAGCCCGCGTCGGCCTTGGTTCGTGATCGCGAGAACCGGCACAGCGGCGCCAGTCGACGGTGCTCCTCGAAGATCGGGCTGTAGGCCGCCACCGCGTAACCGGCCTCGAAGTACGGGTCCGTCTGCAGCACCAACTCCGAATTGACCTCCACCACTTCGACGCAACCGACGTCCTGGGCGGACAGTTCGTGCTCCCACTCCAGCTTCGTCTTCGTCGCGAATACCGGTGTCAGCGCGGCGATCAGCTCGCCGTCATGCTCGGCGCGACACTCGGCATCGGCGAAGCGCTCGTCACCGAGAAGATCGAGATGGGCCGACATCGCCTTGGCCAGGGCGGGCCATTCGTGGGGAAGCGGCGCGGCGAGGAAGACGTAACCGTCGGCAGCGCGGTACATCCGGTAGAGGGCGTTCATCCCAAAGAACTGGTCGTCGCCCGGCTTCGCCGGAGGGCGCGACGCGTAGTTCGTGTTGAAGGGGATCATCGCCTGCTGCACGGTGCCAAGCATCGTGGTGACCACGTTCGACAGGGTCCGTCCGCGGCGCTTCGCGTACAGCGCGACCATCAGTGCCGAGCCGACGCCGTGCGCCGCGATGCCGTCCGACTGCACGGCGGGCACTGCTCCGCCCGCATGGAGTTGGACGGCTCTTCGGTGGACGTCGTCCAGGTCGGCGGGTGGCCCGCCCGAGTCGTGGCTGTCGGTGAGCGCGAGGCCGGACGCCGCGCCGACGGACGGCGCGTAAGCGGCGCGGTGCGCGAACGGGCCGTCGACGCCGTATCCCGAGGTCGTCACGAACGCCAGCTCCGGGTTGACTGCCTTCAGCGACGCCTCGTCGATTCTCGCCCGCTCGGCCGCCTTTCCACGGAAGCACTGCAACACGATGTCGGACCGCTTGGCGAGTTCGTAGACCAGCTCGAGCCCCTCGGGCCTGGTGAAGTCGATGGCGACACTCTCCTTGCCCTGCAACACCTTTGCGCCGCCCGCTTCGGGGAAGGCGACCAGGGTGCGGATGTTGTCGCCTGCCAACGGCTCGACCTTGATCACGCGGGCACCGAGGTCGGTCAGCAGGGTGGCGCCGTAGGGACCGGCGAACATGCTGCCGAACTCGAGCACCGTCACACCCTTGAGCGGCGGGTCGTCGGAGACGGCTTCCCCCTCTGCGGCCACCGCCCGACCCGCAACGGACAACAGTGAATTTCCCTCCCCGAGCCGCGGCGCCGGCCGCAACTGCGTCATCGGCTTGCCGTCGGCATGAATGAGCGTCGACGGCTGCCGCACCGGCCCGAGTTCGGGGTCGACGACCGTCACCGACCGGCCCTCGTGAACGGTCTGAGGGTGGGCGAGGGAGTCTTCGGGGCAACGGAACAACTCGCCGCTCAAGTCGAGGTTCTCCGTCATCGCCTGCTGCCATTCGGCGAGCGTGCGGGCTCCCACCCGCTCGATCATCATGTCCCACCACTCGGTGCGCAGTTCCGCAGTGGGCAGCATGGGAAAGCCCTGCCACTTGGGTTTGGCGAGCTCATCTACCAGGTTCAGTTCGGCGAGCCAGGCCCCGATCAGTCGAGGCGACACCTGGGCGAACTGCAGCCATCGACCATCCTTGGTCGGACACACCAGCAGCGCATAGATCAGGTAGGCCTGCGGCCGGCCCCGGTCGTCGTAGGCGGCGTCCATCGGTTCGAAGGCACCGGGATACCGCTCGAGCACCATCTCGTAGAACCAGTTGTACGGGTCCATCGAGCCCACGCCGGTCACCAGATTGGTCTCGACGACCTGCCCGCGACCGCTCGTCTCCCGCTCGAAGAGGGCCGCCAGGACCCCCTGAACAGCGGCGTGCGCCGCGCCCCACGACGCGTAGGCGAAGGTGATGTACGCCGGGCCCTGGCGCAGCGCGAGTCCGCGCTTCTCGTGCATGACGCCGGTCTTGGCCATGACAAGGGCCTCCCAGCCCTTGTAGTCGCGGAACGGCCCCGTCGAGCCCCAACCGGTAATGGTCGCCACCACCAGTCGCGGGTACGCCGCCGACAACGCGTCATGGGTGAGGCCGATCCGCTCGGCGGTGGTGGGCCGCATGGTGTTGACCATGACGTCGGCCCGCCGCAACAGCACCCGCAGCCGATCGAGGTCGGCGTCGTCGTGGAAGTCGAGCGTCACGCTTCGTTTGCCCCTCAGCAGTGCGGGCCAGCTCGCGAGCTCGCGGAGCGGACTTCCTTCGGGGGGCTCCACCATGATCACCTCGGCGCCGCAGTCGGCGAGGAACTGCGTCGCCTGAGCTCCGGGCAGGGTGGTCGACAGGTCGACGACCACTAGCCCGGCGAGTGGACCGTCCGACGTCGATCCGGCTTCCGGCATGTTCGCTCCTACTTCGGTGCTGACAAATCTCGTCGGGACACGTTGTGACGCACGCCACGCCAGCATCGCAGCGACGAAGATTAATGTCAATGCATTAGTCTTTGACGATGACGAAGGACGAGGGTGGATTCCCGTCGATGCGCAGTTGGCAGGAGCCGTCGGTTCGCAATCCCGGCGGCGGCGCTGAATACGGCGACATGATCACCGCGCTGCGGGACTTCCTCGACGACGTGGCCGCCGCAGCCCCCGACCCGGTGACGACCCTGGCCCTGACAGCGGACCTGAAGGCTTGGGCCGACCGACTGACCGGGGCCGCTGTCGATGAACGCAGGCAGATCTTCGCCCGCCGGCTGGACCTGCCCGGCCGCGGGCAGACCATGTCCCCCAACTTCATTCCGGTCACAGGCGACCACCACATCGTGAACGGCAAGGTCACGTTCGGCCGTTACTTCCTCGGCGGTGGCGGCGCGGTGCACGGCGGGGCCATCCCGCTCTTATTCGACGAGGTGCTCGGCCGGCTGGCCAACTCCGGGGATCGAGCGCCGTCGCGAACCGCCTATCTACACACCGACTTCCGGTCCATCACGCCCGTGGGTCGGGAATTGACGGTGCGGGGGTGGTTCGTCAGCGAGCAGGGACGCAAACGCATTCTGCGGGCGACGCTCAGCCACGGCGACACGCTGTGTGCCGAAGCCGAAGGGCTGTTCATCGCACTGCGTCCGGACCAACCCTGAGTCAACGCACCGCGAATCCGGCGTCCAGCGGCCAGGCCACCCCGGTGATGAACTTCGCCTCGTCCGACACCAGCCACGCCACCGCCCCGGCGATGTCCTCGGGCATCAGGACCTGAATGGGCAGCGCGTTCTGCATTGCCGCGATGGCAACGTCACCCGATGCCATCAGCTTGCCCATGGTCTCGTTCATCACCATGCCAGTCGCCACCCCGGTCGGGTGAATGGTGTTGACCCGAATCCAGTGCTGCGCGAACTCATTCGCCCAGACCTGCATCAAGCCGACCAGCCCACGCTTGGCCGCGGTGTACGCCTGACCCCCGGCGCGGTCGGTACCAGTGCCCTTGAGGCCTGCGCTGGAACTGGTGAGCACGATCGATCCGCCTCGACCGCCGTCGATGAGCGCAGGGGCGGCGGCCTCGACGGTGTTCCACACGCCGACGAGGTTCACGTCGACGATGTCGCGGAAGATCTGCTGCCGGTCCCCCTCGCCCCCGAGTCGGATGATGCCCGCGTTGGCGATGACGATGTCAAGACGGCCGAACTCGCGAACGCCCTCGTCGACGGCTGCCCGCAATGCATCGGCATCACGGACGTCGGCCTGGTGGGCGATGATGCGCCTGCCCTCGTTCTCGACGGCCTTGATGGTCTCGTCGAAGTCGTCGGGCGTGGCGTTGGGGTAGTCCATCGAATCGATGTCGCGGCAGATGTCGACCGCCACGATGTCGGCGCCCTCCGAGGCCAGTCGGATCGCGTGGGCACGACCCTGCCCCCGTGCCGCACCGGTGATGAACGCTACCCGTCCGTCGTGTCTTCCCATGGTTGTAATTCCTCTCATCCTGTTGGTTGTCGACGCTGAATGTCTTTGTCGTGCAGTGTGATCAGTTCGCTCACGGCGACTCGGTCCGGTTTGAGCATCGCCGTCAGCGGAAGCTCGTCGACGATGAGCAGTTCGTCGGGCGCCTTGTAGTCGGCCAGCTCACCCGCGACGTGAGTGCGCAACTCGGCCAGCGTCGGGGGCGTGCAGCCGTCCGTCGGCACCACGCAGGCGACGCCGATCTCCCCGATCACCACTGCGGACCGGCCGACCACTGCGGCCTGCTTCACACCCGGGTGTCCGACGAGCACCCTTTCCACCTCACCGGGATGCACGTTGTAACCGCCGCGGATGTACATGTCGCCGCTACGCCCGACGAGGGTGAGGTTGCCGTCGCCACCGAGCACGCCGATGTCACCGGTCCGCAGCCAGCCGTCCTGAAGCACCTCGGCAGTGAGTTCCGGGTTTCGCCAGTAGCCACGCATCACACACGGTCCTCGCACCTCGACGCCGCCGTCAGGGCGGACGCGCACGTCCATCCCCGCGGCGGGTCGCCCGACGGTTCGGAACTGGACGTCGACCGGGTCGGCTGGTTCGGTGCCGCAGATGGTCGGACACTCGGTCATCGCGTACCGCACCACCAGCGGCACACCGATCCGGATCGCAACCTGGCGCACCAGTTCGGGCGGTGCCGGTGCGGTCGCCGCGATACCGATCCGCAAGTGTGGCAACGCCTGTGGGCTCACTCCATCGACGTCGAGCAATTTGGCCCACTGGGTCGGCACGGCGCCCGCGACGGTGACCCGCTCGCTGCACAGGACGTCGAACATCCCCTGGGCCGACCACGGTGCGGGTGGCACGACCAGAGCGCTCCCCCACACCAGCTGATCCCACAGCTTGAACATGTAGCCGGCGTGGGCAAACGGCGTCGACGTGAGTCGCCGGTCGTACGGTGCGCTCATGACGCCCGCCGCCGCGGCGCCGGCCGCCAGCCGATCCGCATCGAACACCGCGCCCTTCGGCGTTCCGGTCGTTCCGCTGGTGAAGATCAGCGCGACCGGATCTCGCCGCGTCAGGTTCGCCCATGGCAGCTTCGAGCCGGCGGTGTCGGTGGTCAGCGAGGCGCGTGGCATGCGGCGCGCAGCGCTTGGTGGGAGCTGACCGAGCCGCTCGTCGGTGATGATCAGTGCCGGATCGGCCTGCTCGAGAATGGATTCGATCTCACGACGGCCCAGACGCGGGTTGAGGCCCGTGGTGATGGCGCCGATCATCGCGGCCGCGGCGTAGCACGTGGCGTAGTCGATGCCCGATGGCAGCCAGAGCATCACCACGTCGCCCTTGCCCACCCCGAGATCGGCGAACTGCGCCGCGACGCAGCGGGCTCGGCCGATCCAGTCCGCGAACGTGATCCGCGCACCCGGCTCGACCTGCCCACATTCTACGTAGGCCTCCCTGTCGCCATGAACTGCCGCGGCGGCCTCCAACATCGAACGGGTGTCGTCGACGTTGGAATCCAGCGGTGCCCCAGTCACTTACGGCGCCTCGGCGCCGAGGATGACCGTGCCACTGGAGCAGAACCAGCCGCCGGTGCCACTGACGCAGGCGATCTTGGCGTCGGGTACCTGCCGCGGCCCGCAGTCACCGCGCAACTGACGGGCCGCCTCGACGAGGAGGAACAGTCCGCGTTGGCCGGGGTGACAGGCCGAAAGGCCGCCGCCGTCGGTATTGGTAGGGAGGTCGCCGCCGAGTCGCAAGGCCCCGCTCTCGACGAACGCGCCGCCATCGCCCTTCGGGCAGAAGCCGAGATCCTCCATGGTGAGCAGCAGCATGTAGGTGAACGCGTCGTAGATCTCGGCGACGTCCACGTCGGCGGGGGTGAGACCCGCGCGCGCGAAGGCCAGCGGTCCGCTGACAGAGGCGGGGCCTACGGTCAGGTCATCCCACTGCGACGTGAGCATGTGCGACGTGGTCTCGCCGGTGCCGAGGACCCAGACCGGCTTGCTGCGCAGATCCTTGGCGCGCTCCGCACTGACGAGTACCGCCGCCGCACCACCGTCACTGCGAATGCAGCAGTGCAGCTTGGTGAACGGGTCGGCGATCATCGGCCCGTCGAGCACGTCGTCGATGGTGATCGGGTCGCGGTAGTAGGCTTGCGCGTTGTCGGCCGCGTTGAATCGCGCCGACACGGCGATCTCGGCCAGCTGCTCGATGGTGGTGCCGTAGGCGTGCATGTGGCGCCGCGCGGCCATCGCGTACTTGGAGACCAGCGTGTGGCCGTAGGGCGCCTCCCACTGCAGCGGCCCGCGGGCGCCCCAGTGGATGTTCGCCCCTCGCAGCCCCTTTCGGAGATCCGAGCGGGCGGTCGAGCCGTAGGTCAGCAGCACCACGTCGGCGTGGCCTGCGGTGATCGCGTCCGCCGCATGCGCGGCCATCACCTCCCACGACGCGCCGCCGACTGCCGTCGAGTCGATCCAGCGCGGTCGCAGTCCGAGGTACTCGCCGACGTCGACCGGGGGCAGCGTGCCCTGCCCTGTGGAGGCCAGTCCGTCGACGTCACCCGGCGTCAACCCGGCGTCCGCGAGGGCACGGCGGCTGGCCTGGGCGATCAGCTCGTACGGACCCTTGTCGTCGACACGGCCGACGTCCGACAGGGCGACGCCCGCGATGGCGACCGCGCCGCTCACTGGGCGCGATCCTGGGCCAACAGTTCGGCCAGCACCTCGGTCGGTTCAGCGAAGAGATGTCGAAACACGTGGGCGCGCTTCAGATACAGATGCATGTCGTTCTCGAAGGTGTAGCCCATCCCGCCGAAGATCTGGATGCCCGCGGCAGCGTTGTCGACGGCCGCCGACCCGGCCACCGTCACGGCCGAGAGCACCTGCAACAGCGCGTCGGTACGTCCGCCGGCCAGCGCGATCGCGGCGAACAACGTCTGGGCCTGCGCGGCTTCGGCGGCGATCTCCATGTCGACGCAGGCATGCTTGATGGCCTGGTGCACGCCGATCGGCTTGCCGAACTGCTCACGGGTCTTGGCGTGCTCGGTCGCCGACCCTGCGGCTGCCGAGGCCAGGCCGGTCATGTAGGCCGCCGACAGCACCACGCCGCGCGCCCAGATCGGTTGGTCCTCGACCGGTAGCCAGTGCAATGGCTCGGCGGATTCGACGGCTGCAGAGGCCATCCGGGTACCGGGATCTGCTGCGTCCACGGATGTCAGTAGACCGAAGTACTCGATGTCGACGAGTGCGGCACCACTGCGGCCCACGACCAGCACGTGCGAGGCCCCCGCAGGATCGAACAGGTCGAAGGTGCCCTTCACGGGACGGACGTCGCCGTCGCCGCGCAGCACCGCGAGCGCCACCGGGGCCTGCCCGGTGCCGATCCGCTCGGCCAACTCGAGGTCGCCGCAGCCGGCGGCGACCCTGGCTGCCAGCGTGCACGCCAGGAAGGGGCCCGGTGCGAGCCGTCTGCCGAGTTCGACGAACAGCAGTACCTCGTCGTCGATCGGACGACCCGATCCTCCGGAGGCCTCGTCGAGGCCCAGGGTGAGCAGGCCCATCTCGGCGACTTCGCGCCAGAGTTTCGGCGACACCAGGGTTTCCGCGCCACGGCCGGTGCGGATGTGTTCCACCGGCATGCGCTCCGCGAGGAATTCCCCTGCCGCGGAGAGGAGTTCGAGCTGTTCAGTTCCTGGCAGCAGGTCCACGACCATCTCCTGACTTTCGCTTCATCGCGGCAACCCCAGCACGCGTTCGCCGACGATGTTGCGTTGGATCTCCGACGTGCCGCCCCCGATGGCCTGGGAGAAGCTGTAGTAGTAGTAACCCACCCAACCGTCGACGTCCCAGCGCGACGAGTGCCGGATGGATGCCGGGCCGATGACGTCCATCGCCAACTTCCCGATCTCCTTGGCCAGGTCCGCGTAGAGCAGCTTGACGATCGACCCACGGGGACCGGGGGTTTCGGTCTTCATGGCCTCGCAGATGTTGGTGTAGGTAAGCGCCCGCAGCGACGCCACCGAGGCCCGCGCCTTGGCGAGTCGCCGGGCGATCTCATCGTCGGCGATGGCAGGCCGACGCCCGTCCGGGCCGACGTGGTCGCGGGCGTAGGAGATCAGGTCCTCGATGATCTTGGCCAACCTCACCTGGTTGGCGGTGAACGCGGTGCCGCGCTCGAAGGACAGGGTGGCCATCGCGACCGACCAGCCCTCGCCGACGTCGCCGACCACGTTGGTCAGGGGGATGCGGACGTCGTCGTAGAACACCTCGCAGAACTCCGAGCCGCCCTCGATGGTCTCGATCGGGCGGATGTCGATGCCCGGGGTGTTCATGTCGCAGATCACCCAGGTGATGCCCTTGTGCTTGCTACCGCTGTTGTCGGTCCGCACCAGCAGTTCCTGGTAATCGGCGACGGTGGCGAAGCTGGTCCAGAGCTTCTGGCCCGAGACCACCAGATGCTCCCCGTCGATCACGGCCTTGGTGCGCAACGCCGCGAGGTCGGATCCAGCACCGGGTTCGGAGAAGCCCTGACACCAGATCACCTCTCCGCGAAGGATCTTCGGCAGGTGAAAGGTCTTCTGCTCGTCGGTCGCACGGGTCATCAGGGTCGGTCCGGCGTGCGAGTTGCCCACGAAGCAGGCGTCGATGCCAGGGAATCCCCTTGCCGCGTACTCCTCGTACCAGATCAGCTGCTGGAGCAGGGTCAAACCCTTGCCGCCGTACTTGGTCGGCCAGGCGATGCCTGCCCAGCCGCCGTCGGACTGTGTGCGCTGCCAGGCGAGGTCGTACTCGCGGATCCCTGCGTCATCGCGCGGGCGCGGTTCGGTCGGCTTGTTCTCGTCGAGCCAGGTGCGGACCTGATCACGGAACTCGAGCTGATCGGGGGTGAAGTCCAGGTCCATGATGCCCAACTATAGGTGACAGTAACGTCAGAAACAACGGTTAGACCTCCGGCTGGCGGTACTTCGCCGCCAGTGCTTCGGCGCCTCGCGCGAGCAAGGCGACGTCGGCGCCGACCAGAACGAAGCTGGCCCCGGCCCGTAGATAGCGGTGTGCGATCGCCTCGTTGAACGCGTTGACCCCAGCACTCTTGCCGTGCTCCACGATGGTTGACAACGCATTCTCGATGGTGCTGACCACCTCTGGGTGTTCCGGTTGACCGAGCTTTCCCATCGAGGCGGCCAGATCGGCCGGCCCGATGAACACCGCGTCGACGCCGTCGACGTCCGCGATGTCACTCAGGTGCTCGAGTCCGGCCAGCGACTCGACCTGAACGGTCAGCGACACCGAGGCGTCCGCGGTGACGAGGTAGTCAGAAATACGGTTCCATCGCGAGGCCCGGGCCAGTGCGCTGCCGACGCCACGGATGCCGTTGGGCGGATAGCGAATCATCGACGCGGCTGCTGAAGCCTCCGAGGGGCCATCGATCATCGGGACGATGATGTTCTGCGCACCGATGTCCAGTAGTTGTTTGATCAACACCGGGTCGGAAACGGGCGGACGCACCACCACGTCGACTTCCGGGTAGCCGGCGAGAACCTGCAGCTGCTCGAGGGTGGTGCGCAGATCATTCGGCGCATGTTCCTGATCCAGCAGCACCCAGTCGATCCCGGAACCCGCGCAGACTTCGGTGACGTAGCTGCTACCCGTAGCCAGCCACATTCCGAACCGTGGCGGACCGGAGCCAATGCGCTGCGTCCAACGGTTCGTCACGACGCTGGTCCCGGTTCCATGTCGCCGGCCGAGCGGCTCCGGTCGAAAGCGACCGACACCGTGCCGAGTGGTCCATAGTCGGCGACGAAGACGTCCCCCGGCTCGGCGAACACCGGCTTCGTGAACGAGCCCGACAGGATCACCTCACCGGGCTGTAACGAGACGTCATGCGGGGCAAGCCGGTTCGCCAACCATGCGACACCGTTGCCGGGATGGTTGAGCACGGCGGCGGCCACGCCAGATTCCTCGATGACGCCGTTGCGCAGTAGCAGCGCCGCCACCCAGCGCAGGTCGACGTCCAGCGGCCGCACCACCCGCCCGCCCAGCACGAGGCCTGCGTTGGCGGCGTTGTCGGAGATGGTGTCGACGATCGTGCGCAGGTGACCGGTCTCGGGGTCCGACATCTGCACGCGCGCGTCGAGGATCTCGAGCGCGGGGGTGACGAACTCGGTCGCCCGCAGGACGTCGAACAGCGTGACGTCCGGACCGGCCAGCGCCTCGCCGAGGACGAACGCCAGCTCGACCTCGACGCGAGGACGGATGAAGCGACCCAGCGCCACCCTGCCGCCGTCGGAGACGAACATGTCGTCGAACAGCGCGCCGTAATCCGGTTCGTCGATCGACACCGTCCGCTGCATCACCTTCGACGTGAGACCGATCTTGCGGCCCTTGATCTTTCGCCCGTCAGCCACCTTCAGCGCGACGAGCGCCCGCTGAACGGCATAGGCGTCCTCGATGGTCATGTCGGGGAAGTCCAGCGACAGCTGCCGGATCGGCGTGCGGTCCTTCTCGGCTTCGTAAAGACGGCGCGCGATGTCCGCGAGTTCGGCGTCGGTGGGTCTGGTCATCA
>NZ_JAVRQA010000062.1:0-2978 GCF_032161845.1 Mycobacterium sp. | reverse complement strand
CCGCGAAGAACCAGGCCGTCACCAACGTCGACCGGACCATCCGTTCGGTCAAGCGTGAAATCGGCACCGACTGGCACGTCGAGATCGACGGCAAGAACTACACCGCGCAGGAGATCAGCGCGCGCGTGTTGATGAAGCTCAAGCGCGACGCCGAGGCGTACCTGGGTGAGGACATCGCCTCAGCGGTCATCACCGTTCCGGCGTACTTCACCGACGCTCAGCGCCAGGCCACCAAGGATGCCGGCCAGATCGCCGGCCTCGAGGTGCTGCGCATCGTCAACGAGCCGACGGCAGCCGCGCTGGCCTACGGGCTGGACAAGGGCGATAAGGAACAGACCATCCTGGTCTTCGACCTCGGTGGCGGCACCTTCGACGTCTCGTTGCTGGAAATCGGCGACGGCGTCGTCGAGGTCAAGGCCACCTCGGGTGACAACCACCTCGGCGGCGACGACTGGGATCAGCGCGTCGTCGACTGGCTGGTCGACAAGTTCAAGGCCAGTGCTGGCATCGACCTGACCAAGGACAAGATGGCCATGCAACGGCTTCGTGAAGCCGCCGAGAAGGCCAAGATCGAACTCAGCTCCTCGCAGAGCACGTCGATCAACCTGCCCTACATCACCGTCGACGCGGACAAGAACCCCTTGTTCCTCGACGAGCAGATCACGCGCGCCGAGTTCCAGCGGATCACTCAGGATCTGTTGGACCGCACCCGCAAGCCCTTCCAGTCGGTCATCGCCGACGCGGGCATCTCGGTGTCGGCCATCGACCACGTGGTGCTCGTGGGTGGTTCCACCCGCATGCCCGCGGTCACCGATCTGATCAAGGAGCTCGCAGGCAAGGAGCCCAACAAGGGCGTCAACCCGGACGAGGTCGTCGCCGTCGGCGCCGCGCTTCAGGCTGGTGTGCTCGGCGGTGAGGTGAAAGACGTTCTGCTGCTTGACGTCACGCCACTGTCCCTCGGCATCGAGACCAAGGGCGAAGTGATGACCAAGCTGATCGAGCGCAACTCCACGATCCCGATGAGCAAGTCGGAGACCTTCACCACCGCCGACGACAATCAGCCGTCGGTGCAGATCAAGGTCTACCAGGGTGAGCGCGAGATGACGGCGCACAACAAGCTGCTGACCGCCTTCGAGCTGACCGGCATTCCGCCGGCCCCCCGCGGCGTCCCGCAGATCGAGGTCACCTTCGACCTCGACGTCAACGGCATCGTGCACGTCACGGCGAAGGACAAGGGCACCGGCAAGGAGAACTCCATCAAGATCCAGGAGGGCTCCGGACTGTCCAAGGACGAGATCGATCAGATGATCAAGGACGCCGAGGCTCACGCCGACGAGGACCGCAAGCGTCGCGAAGAGGCCGACGTCCGCAACCAGGCCGAGTCGCTGGTCTACCAGACGGAGAAGTTCGTCAAGGAGCAGCGTGAGGCCGAGGGCGGATCGAAGGTCCCCGAGGACACGCTGGCCAAGGTGGAGTCCGCCGTCGGCGATGCCAAGACGGCACTCGAAGGCTCCGACATCTCCGCGATCAAGTCAGCGATGGAACGCCTCGGCGTCGAATCGCAGGCACTCGGACAGGCGATCTACGAGGCCACCCAGGCCGAGCAGGCCGCCGGCGGCTCCGGCCCCGTTGACGACAACGTGGTCGACGCCGAGGTCGTCGACGATGACGAGGAGCGCAAGTGACTCGTCCCTCCAACGGCGAAGGTGATGTGCAGGAGCCGGTAGTGGTTACCGACAAGCGGCGCATCGATCCCGTCACCGGCGAGGTACGTGCAACGTCCGGTGGGCAGAAGCAAGGCGACCGGGCATTCGACGCAGCCGGGCCGGCCCCCAGCGGGGGGCCGGCACCGGCACCGGAGCCGGAGGTCGTGGAGTCCGACGAAGTCGCCGATCTGACGGCAACCCTGCAGCGTGTCAAGGCCGAGTACGACAACTACCGGAAGCGGTCCGTCCGCCAGGAGCAGGCCGCGGCCGATCGTGCCAAGGCGCAGGTCGCGGGCCAACTGCTCCCGGTGCTCGACGACCTCGACAACGCGCGCAACCACGGCGATCTCGAGTCAGGACCGCTGAAGGCCGTGGCCGACAAGCTGATCGGCGCGCTTGAGGGCGTCGGCCTGGTGGGCTTCGGTACGGAGGGTGACGCCTTCGACCCGTCGTTGCACGAGGCCGTGCAGCACGAGGGCGACGGCTCCAACCCAGTGGTCGGCACGGTCATGCGCCGGGGCTACAAGTTCGGCGACAACGTGCTGAGGCACGCCCTGGTCGGTGTCGTCGACGCACCGGCGGACTCCGACACGGCAGAGAATGCCGGCGGAAGCGTCCGTGAAGACTCAGAATCAAGCTCAGAATAAGCAACCAGACATCCGCATCGCGATATTTGAGGAGGTGACGCGGCATGGCCCAACGCGAATGGGTCGAGAAGGACTTCTACAAGGAGCTCGGCGTCTCCTCTGACGCGAGCCCCGCCGACATCAAGCGTGCAGCGCGCAAGCTGCAGGCCGAGCTTCACCCCGACCGCAACCCCAACAACCCGACCGCCGAGGCGCGGTACAAGGCCGTGGGGGAAGCCAAGGAGGTCCTGACCGACGAGAAGAAGCGCAAGGAATACGACGAAACCCGAAAGCTCTTCGCCAATGGCGGTTTCGGCCGCGGGTTCAACGGTGGCGGCGGGGGTAACTTCGGTGGCTTCACCGACGGCGCCGAGTTCAATCTCGGCGACCTGTTCGATCAGGCTCCACAATCCGGCGGCGCCAACATCGGCGACCTGTTCGGCGGGATCTTCGGCCGAGGTGCCGCACCCCGACCGACCCGACCCCGTCGCGGCAAGGACCTCGAAACCGAGACCGAGTTGTCGTTCCTCGAAGCGACCAAGGGCGTCGCGATGCCGTTGCGGCTCACCAGCCAGGCACCGTGTACGAACTGTCACGGCAGCGGCGCGCGCCCGGGTACCAGCCCACGCGTCTGCCCGAACTGCAC
>NZ_JAVRQA010000061.1:0-25844 GCF_032161845.1 Mycobacterium sp. | reverse complement strand
ATCAGCGTCAACGATGTCGTCGGTGTCAAGGTGCACGCGGAGAACCTCAGGGAACACCGCAAGGGTCTACTGGTCGACCTCGTCACCGATGTCAGCGTCGGCAATGACACCGCGTGGCACCAGGTGACGACCTTCCTGCACCAGCAGCGGACCAGCCTGTCCGGGGAACCGAAGCCGGAGCCGAAGAAGCAGCAGAAGCTGCCGCCGCCGAATGCGGTGCTGCACATCACCCCCGGGCAGATCCGCCACTACGCATCGGTCGGCGGCGACCACAATCCCATCCACACCAGCTCCATCGGGGCGAAGCTGTTCGGCTTCCCGACGTCGATCGCGCACGGAATGTTCACCGCCGCAGCCGTATTGGCCAACATCGAGGGGCGGCTCCCCGACGCCGTCAAGTATTCGGTGCGGTTCGGCAAGCCGGTGCTGCTGCCCGCCCGCGTAGGCCTTTACGTGGATCGTGTGACCGACGGCTGGGACCTGTCCCTGCGCAACCTCAGCAAGGGCTACCCGCATCTGACGGGATCGGTGCGCGCGCTCTAACTCCCCTACCCGACCGCGACGTTCTGCGCCTCGTACAGCCGCCTGTAGAGCCCGCCCTCGGCGATCAGCGTGCGGTGGTCGCCCTGTTGCGCGATCCGGCCATGCTCGATGACCAGGATGCGGTCGGCCACCGCGGCGATGAAGTCCATGTCGTGGCTGATCACCAGGCACGTACGGTCGAGGGCATAGCCGCGGATCACGCCAGTGAGCCGCGCCCGCTGGTCGGCGTCGAGATTCTCGGTCGGCTCGTCGAGCAGCAGTACCTCGGGTTTGCGTAACAGGCAGCGCGCCAAGGCAATCAGGCGCTTCTGCCCACCCGAGGGCACCTGAACGTCGACCACCGTGTCGTACCCGGCGGGCATCTTCTTCGGGTCGACGATGACGGAGTGGACGTTGGCCCGTTCACAAGCCTCTTCGACGTCGGCGTCGCTGGCGCCGGGGCGGGCCAAGCGGATGTTCTCGCGGATCGTGTCCTTGGTGAAGAAGGGGAACTGAGCGAGTTTGGACACCTGGTCGCGCAGCGAGGTGATCGTCACCTCGTCGATGGGGTGACCGTCGAGCAGGATCCGGCCCCGTTGCGGATCCAGGAACCGCAGCAGGAGGTTGTACACCGTCGACTTGCCCGATCCGATGCCACCGACCAGCGCCACCGTCTCGCCCTCGGCTATCGAGAACGTCAGCCCGTCGAGCACCTTCTGCGCGGGGTCGTAGCCGAAGGCGACGTCTTCGAACACCAGGTTTCCGTGGACGTCCCCGAGCGCGACGGCAGCGGGGCTCTCCTCCACCGAAGGGCGGGTGTCGAGCAGTTCGTAGGTCGACGCGGCGCTCGGCGCGACCGACTGATATGTGGTGTAGGCACCCATGACTCGTTGCGCCGCACCGAACATCGTGGGGACCATGCCCGCGAAGACCATCAGGCCGGCGAACGTCAGGCCGAAGTGCGAACTGAAGCCGATGCCGACCAGCAGCACCACGACGGTGCTCAGCGCGATGAACACCTGAGATCCGTTGGCGGTGCCCTGCATCCACATCACGGCGGAGGCATCGCTCTTCGCGGCTTCGTCTGAGACCTCATGAAAGCGCTTGCTGCGCAACGCCTCCGCGTTGAACAACTGGATTTCGGCGATGCCACTCACCGTCTGCTCGAGCTCGGCGCCCATCGCCCGATCCGCATCCATCGTCCGTCGCACCGCGGCCTGGACGTAGCGTCCGGCGTACTTCAGCACCAGCAGGGCCACCGGCGTGAGGATCAGCGCGGCGATCGTCATCTGCCACGACAGCACCGCCAGGTAGCAGACTGCCGCAAGAAGCACGATCGAGTCGATCAGTGGGGGCATCAGGCAGTCGGTCAGAAGTCGTTGCACGCCAGTGGATTCCACCGTGACCCGGTGCATCAGCGCTCCGCTGCGGGAGGCGGTGAAGAAATCGAGCGACAGCAACTGGAGATGGTCGTGGACTCGTTGCCGGATGTCGGTCACCAGCACCCGCTCGACCTTCGTCCCGACCCAGGCGTTGACCAGGTACATCAGCTGCGTCAGCACCAACGCGACGGCCCAGACGGTCAGGAGGATCGCAAATGGCACCGCACCCGCGACGTCGCTGAGCGGTCCATCGGTGCGGGCGACCAGCGGGCCGCTCATATCCCATACCCCGCTGAGGTTTCCGGTCGTGCCCGCGTCGGCGACGACCTGCATCATGGGACCGAAGGCGGCGGCCGAGAGATAGGGCAGGGCGGATGCGATCCCGCCGATGACGAACAGTGCCGCGATCGAGCCGCGGACCGCGGGCAGCATGGCGAGACTGCGCCTGATGAGACGATCCGACCTCATGCGCCGAAGGCTAGCCGGTGACTGCGGGAACCGCCTGGGTATCGGCGGGTCTGCCCTTGAGGCCGCGCCAGAACAGGTTGATCATCAGTTCGGCGGCTTCGTGAACGTCGGTGTCGCCGGTGCTGACCCTGGTTGCCACGGCCTCACCCGCGCCTACCAGCGCGACCGCCATCATGTCGAAGTCGGTGTCGGGGCCGGGGTTTCGCGTACCGGACTGCAGCAGTCCGCCGACGAGGTCGACGATGCGGTCACGGCCCTCGCGCACCGTGTGAGCGAAGGCCTGCGAGCTGGTGGCCTGGGTGTACAACACCATCCACGACGCGCGATTGGTGTCGATGTAGCTGAGGAACGCCACCACGGCGTTGCGCAGCAATTCCCTGGGGCTCGCGCTGAAGTCGATGTCCGAGCGCACCGTGTCCACGAACCGACCCAGTTCGCGGTCGAGGCAGGCCCCGAACAACTCTTCCTTGGAGCCGTAATAGAGGTACAGCATGGGCTTCGAGATCTCGGCCTGCGCGGCGATCGCGTCCATCGAGGTCTCGTGATAGCCGTTCACCGAGAACATCTGTACCGCGGCGTCGAGCATCTGCTGCTCGCGCACGGCGCGGGGCAACCGCTTCGTTCCGCCTGCCATCAGGTCAGCCTAGGCAATCGACGGCGTTTCAGCCCCCGCAAAGTGGACTCTTTCCCTTGAGCGCGGCGATTCGCAGCACTGAGGCGTCGACGTTCTTCATGTCGAGATCGCCCGATTCGACGGCGCCTTCCAGCGCGTCGAGCACGCCGGGAACCTCGTCGGTGGTGATCCACAGCGCTATGTCGGCGCCCGCCTGCAATGCCTTGAGGGCGGCCTGAGCGACGGTGTAGTGCTGATTGATGGCGCCCATACTGGAGATGTCGTCGGTGAACACCACCCCGGTGAACGGCAGGCCGCCATAGCCGCCGGCGCGCAGCAGACCGTAGGCGGCCGGGCTCAGGCTTGCCGGGTCGCTTCCGGTGAGTCCGGGGACCTGCATGTGGCCGACCATCACCGCGGTACCGGGCAATTGGGAGAGTTCGCGATAGGGAACCAAGTCGTCGGTCATCAGATTGGACAGCGGCGGAGTCACCACGCCGCCCTGGTGCGAGTCACCGGACGCGTGGCCATGGCCGGGAAAGTGCTTGAGCACCGGGGTGATTCCCGCTTCGAGGAGCCCGCGCGCGTAGGCACCCGCGTACTCGGTGACCTTCTGAGGATCGGCGCTGAAGGACCGGTCGCCGATCACGGTGTCGTCGTCCTGGTCGGACACGTCGGCGACGGGCGCGAAGTCGACGGTGATGCCGAGATTCTTCATCGCCTGGCCGCGCTTGAGGGCGAGGTCGTGCACGTCCTGCGGAGACAGCGTCTGGCCGAGAACCCGGGCCGATGGCTGCACGCCGATGATGGTCTTGAGCCGGGAGACCCGGCCACCCTCCTCGTCGGTGCTCACCGCCAGCGGCAGCGGACCTGCCGACGCGGCGATCTCCTTGAGCGGATCGCCAAGCATGGTCAGGTCCGTCCAGCTGCCGATCATGATGCCGCCGACGTGGTGCTTCGCCACGACCGCGCGGGCGTCGTCGGCACCCGTGACGCCGACCATCAGCAGCTGGGCGAGCTTGTCGCGCGTGGCCATGGCCGCCAGCAGCGCGTCGCCATCTCCGCAGGCGGGTGGCTCCGGTGGCGGCAGCGGGGCCGAGCTGGCCGTCGCGCTCGACGTCGACGACTCCGCACTGGTCGAGCCACCGCGGTGCTTGACGAAGTACACGCTGGCCACCGCGACGATGGCGATGGCGATGACGGCGAGCACTATCGAAACGACGGTCCTGCGTTGGCTTGGGCCCTTCGAATCTTCTTTTGCGTCACGGGCCAGCGGCATGCGCCGAATCGTAGCGGCTGGGTAATCTGCCGAACATGTCGCTGCGACCCGGGGACGTCTTCGCGGGCTACACCGTGGTCCGCCGGCTCGGTGGGGACCCCGACGGCGAGGTGTATCTGACCGCCCATCCGCGAACGCTCCGGCAGGACGCCTTGCGGGTGCTGCCCGCATCGGTGTCGGCGGACGAGCCGTTTCGGGCCCGCTTCCAGCGGCGTGCCGACATGGCGGCCACACTGTGGCACCCACACATCGTCGGCGTTCACGAACACGGCGAATTCCAGGGTCAGCTGTGGCTGGCGATGGACTTCGTCGACGGCACCGACGCCGCCTCGCTGGTGCGCGACAGGTACGACACCGGCATGCCCGCCGACCAGGTCCTCGACATCGCCACGTCCATCGCCGACGCGCTGGACTACGCGCACGCGCGGCGCTCGGAGCACGGCGACGTCACGGCGGCCAACATCCTGCTGACCGGCGATCGGCGTCGGAGCGTCCTGCTGACGGACTTCGGCATCCCCCGACGCGAGGACGAGACCGACCCCCGAGCCGACCAGTACGGCCTGGCCGGCACGGCGTACCACCTGCTGAGCGGGTCGCCGCCGGCGTCGCCGCCCGTCCCGCTCGGCGACACCCGACAGGACCTGGCCGCGTTCGACCCCGCGCTGATGCGGGGGCTGGCAGCCGACCCGCGGCAGCGATTCGAAGCCTGCCTGGACTTCGCGGCCGCGCTGCGGGACGCCGCGACCGCCGCCACGAAGGCGTACCGGGTCGTCGACCCCGCGGCCCACGCACCGACCGAACACCTGGCGAATCCGACGACGGGATCGGGACTGCCCGAAGTCTTCGTCGCTGCCTGGTCGGCCGAGGAGCCGACACCCGAGACCCAATTCGAGCCCGAGTTCGCTCCGACGATGGCGGCCAGTCAGCTGGCGGACCCGGGTCCGTCCTACCCGCCGCCACCGCAACCCGAGGGCCCCTTCGAGGCACCTCCCGACGAGGAGGGCGCCACGCCAGCGGGACGGATCTGGGCCTTCACCGGCGTTGCCGTGCTCATCGCCCTGATCGTCGTGCTGGTGGTCGTCGTCACGCGCGGCGGGAACGACGACCACGCCGGTCCGAGTGCCTCGGCATCGTCCAGCGGCGCGCAACCTTCGGCGCCGGCCGCCGAACCCCCGACGACCGGGGTGGGGGGTCGGCCGCGGCCCGCCTCGATCCGGGGTGCCGATCCGACCGGTGAGGACTGTGAGGGCGGTTTTCAGATCACCGGTCAGGCGGGCTGGGCCAGCCAGGGGGTTCGCGGCAGCGAGGCAGCGACCTGCTCCTTCGTCGGCAGCGTGCTGAAGGCGTACTGGAACGTCGCCGATCCGAGCCGCGAATCGCGCAGCGTCGTCGCCAAGGGTGCGATCCCGTGCGCGGCGGGGGCAGCCTGCGTCGGTGACGACTTCTTCGTCACCTGCTCGGCGGAGGGCGCCGATCCGTGGATCACCTGCCGCGGTGGCCGCGACGCCATCGTGATTCTGTACTGACGTCAGTCCGGCGGACTACTCCAGACGTTGCGCCGATGCTCGACGCCGCGCCGTTCGAGCCAGCTGCTCTCCCCCTCGGTCATGACGTCGTCGACCCGCGCAACGACGGCCCGCAGTACGTCGGCCTCGTCGTCGACGTCGAGGGCCCGTCGCAGCGCCGCGAACTGCTCGGGAGCCACCGTGACGAAGTACTCGTAGCCGTGACCCGGCGTGCCGAAGGCCGCCACGTCGTCTCCGTGGAACTCGAGCGAACCATCGGCCGCGTAGCCGACCATGACGACGCACGACTCGCTTCTCCAGAACAGTTCGGACATCGTCTGATTGTCGCTGGGTGCTACCTTGGCCGAGTGGAACGGTTCGTCTTGCCCGCTGCGGCCAGCATCGTCGTCGGACTGTTGCTCGGTGCCGCTGCCATCTTCGGCGTGACGCTGATGGTCCAGCAGGACACGAAGCCGCCGCTGCAGGCGGGCGACCCGGGGTCCTCCGTGCTCAACAGGGTCGAGTACGGCGACCGGACATAGTCCCCTGCCCGCTGAACCTGCTGAACCCCTGAGCCGCCGTTGGCTGTGGCTCGTCGCAGCCGTCGCACTGGCGCTGACCTTCGCTCAGGCGCCAGGACAGATCTCCCCGGACACCAAGCTCGACCTGACCGCCAACCCCCTGCGGTTTCTGGCCAGGGCGGCGAACCTGTGGAACAGCGACCTACCGTTCGGGCAGGCGCAGAACCAGGCCTACGGCTACCTCTTCCCGCACGGCGCGTTCTTCCTCGGGGGTGACCTGATCGGGCTGCCCGGCTGGGTGACGCAGCGGCTGTGGTGGGCACTGCTGCTGGCGGTGGGGTTCTGGGGCGTACTGCGACTAGCCGAGGCTTTGAACATCGGCAGCCCGACATCGCGGGCCATCGCCGCGCTCGCGTTCACGCTGTCGCCGCGGGTGCTGACGACGCTCGGCGCGATCTCGTCGGAGACGCTGCCAATGATGCTGGCGCCGTGGGTGCTGTTGCCGGTGATCTTGGCGCTGAGGGGAGCCGGCTCGCTGCGGGTGCTGGCGGCTAGGTCTGCGTTGGCAGTTGCGCTGATGGGCGCCGTCAATGCGGTGGCCACCCTGACGGCCTGCCTCGCCGCGCTGATCTGGTGGGCGGCACACCGACCGAACAGGCTGTGGTGGCGGTTCACCGCCTGGTGGGCGTTGTGCGGGGCGCTCGCCGTGACGTGGTGGGTGGTCGCGCTGCTCATGCTCGGCCGGATCAGCCCGCCGTTCCTCGACTTCATCGAATCCTCCGGCGTGACCACGCAGTGGTTGTCGCTGGTGGAGGTGCTGAGGGGGACGTACAGCTGGACGCCGTTCGTCGCGCCCAACGCGACCGCGGGGGCGTCGCTGGTCACGGGTTCGGTCGCCGTGCTGGCGACGACGTTGGTGGCCGCGGCGGGGATGGCGGGCCTGGCCATGCGGTCGATGCCCGCGCGGGGCCGCCTGATCGCGATCCTGCTCGTCGGCATCGCCCTCCTGGCCGTCGCCTACTCCGGTGGCCTCGGAAGTCCGTTCGCCCACTACGTGCAGGCCTTCCTGGACGCCGACGGCACGCCACTTCGCAACGTGCACAAACTCGAGCCGTTGATCCGGCTGCCGCTGGTGCTGGGCGTCGCGCACCTGCTGTCCCGCGTTCCGCTCCCCGGCAGCGTCCCTCGGCGGGAGTGGCTGCAGGCGCTGGCCCATCCCGAACGCGACAAGCGCATCGCCGTCGGTGCAGTCGTCCTGGTGGCGCTGACGGCGGCCACCTCGTTGGCGTGGACCGCGCGACTGGCCCCACCCGGCACGTTCACCGCGATTCCGCAGTATTGGCACGATGCCGCGGACTGGCTCGACGAGCACGATCGATCGCCAGGAGGGCAGGAGCGAAGCGACCCGGGAATGACCCAGCCGGGTCGGGTGCTGGTGGTTCCCGGCACACCGTTCGCGACGCAGGTCTGGGGCAACAGTCACGACGAGCCGCTGCAGGTACTCGGCGACAGCCCGTGGGGGGTGCGTGACTCGATTCCACTGACGCCGCCGGCCACCATCCGCGCGCTCGACTCGGTGCAACGCTTGTTCGCCGCGGGCAGACCGTCCGCAGGCCTTGCCGATACCCTTGTTCGGCAAGGCATCTCCTACCTCGTCGTGCGCAACGATCTCGACCCGGAGACCTCACGCTCGGCCCGTCCGCTGCTGGTGCACCGCGTCGTGGACGGTTCGCCGGGGCTGACGAAGGTCGCGCAGTTCGGCGATCCGGTCGGCCCAGGCACGCTAGCGGGATTCATCACCGATAGCGGGCTGCGACCCCGCTATCCAGCAGTCGAGATCTACCGGGTCGACGGCGCAAAACCGTTGCGCCCGTACCTCACCGACACCGACGCGATGGCCCGCGTCGATGGCGGCCCCGAAGCGCTGCTGCGGATCGACGAACGGCGTCGCCTGCTCGGCCAGCAGCCGCTCGGTCCGATGCTACTGACGGCCGACGCCCTCGCCGCCGGACTGCCCGCACCCGTCGTCACGGTCACAGACTCTCCAGTCTCTCGCGAAACCGACTACGGCCGTGTCGATGACCATTCGTCGGCCGCGCGAGCGCCCGACGACACCAGGAACACGTTCAACCGCGTCATGGACTACCCCGCGGGTGACGCCGCCACCGTCTTCGGCCGCTGGCCGGGCGGCAGGCTGTCCGTGTCGAGCTCCGCGGCGGACTCCACGGCGCTGCCCAACGTCGCGCCTGCGGCAGGCGCAGCGGCAGCCATCGACGGGGACCCGGCGACCAGCTGGGTGTCCAACTCGTTGCAATCGGCTGTGGGCCAATGGCTTCAGGTCGACTTCGACCACCCGATCGCCAACGCAGCGTTCACCATCACCCCGAGCGCCACCGCCGTCGGCGCGCAGGTGCGGCGCATCGAGGTCTCCACCGCCACCGGCACCAGCACCCTGCGTTTCGATCAGGCGGGCAAGGCGTTGTCGGCGGCGCTTCCGATCGGTGAGACGCCGTGGGTGCGGTTCACTGCCGTGGCGACCGACGACGGCTCCCCCGGTGTCCAGTTCGGCATCACCGACTTCACCATCACCCAGTACGACGCGTCGGGCTTCGCTCAGCCGGTCAGCCTCCGTCACACCGTCGACGTTCCCGCGCCACCGCCGGGTTCTGCTGTCGCACAGTGGGATCTGGGATCAGAACTGCTCGGGCGCCAGGGTTGCGCGGACGGCCCCGACGGGGTGCGGTGTGCCGCCACGATGGCCCTGTCCCCCGAGGAACCCGTCAACCTCAGCCGCACGCTGTCGATACCCGAGGCGACGACGGTGACGCCGACGGTCTTGGTGCGTGCCAGGCAGGGCCCCAACCTCGCCGACCTGATCGCCCAACCCGGCACCGCAAGAACACTCGGGGACGCCGACGTCATCGACGTACTCGGCTCCGCCTACGCGGCAGGCGACGGCGACCCGCGGACGTCGTGGACCGCCCCGCAGAACATCGTGCAGCACCGGACCGCAGCCAATCTGACGCTGAAGCTGCCCCGCCCGACGGAGGTCGCGGCGTTGCGGCTGACGCCGAGTCCTTCTGAGTTGCCAGCACACCCGACGAAGGTCGCGATCGACCTCGGGGACGGCCCGCAGGTGCGGACACTGCGGCCCAACGACCAGCAGACCGTGCCGCTTCACCCCAACGTGACCGACACCGTGAAGATCTCCATCCTGGACTGGAACGACGTAATCGACCGTACTGCACTGGGTTTCGACCAGGTCAAGCCACCGGGGCTGGCCGAGGTCACCGCGCTCGACGGGAGGGGCACCCCGATCGCCGCCCCCGACGCCGCGCGGAACCGGACTCGCACGATCGCGCTCCCGTGCGGCAAGGGCCCGATCATCGGCGTCGCCGGGCAGTTCGTCCAGACATCGGTGAACACCACGGTCGGCGCGCTTCTCGACGGCGAGCCCATCGCCGCCACGCCGTGCGGGCGGCGGACGATCGCGTTGCCCGCGGGTGAGCAGGAGCTGGTGATCAGTCCCGGCCCGGCGTTCGTCGCCGACGGCGTGCAGCTGGCAGGCCCACTGGCTGCGACATTGCCCAGCGCTCCAACGACTTCCACGCAGACCACGCAGTGGCAGCCCGACCACCGCCAAGTCGACGTGCCCGCGTCGGACGTGCAGCGCGTGCTGGTGGTGCCCGAGAGCATCAACCCCGGTTGGACGGCTCGGGCGGCGGACGGCGCCGTGTTGAAGCCGATCACGGTCAACGGCTGGCAGCAGGGCTGGATCGTGCCCGCGGGTGTCTCGGGCACCATCACTCTCGACTTCGCCTCGAACACGGCGTACCGGGTTGGCCTCTTCGGCGGCCTAGCCCTGCTTCCCCTGCTGTTACTGCTCGCGTTCGGCCCAGTCCGGCGCGAGTCGGTTTCCGACGAGCCGCCCCGGCCCTGGCAACCAGGACCGGTCGGCGCCGGCGCGGCGGTGGTCGCCGTCGGGTTCGTCGTCTCGGGATTCGTTGGCGCCGTGGTGGTCGGCGCCGCGATCGGGCTGCGCCATCTACTGCGGGCACGGGAAGAGCTGTCCAACCGGGTCGCGCTCGGTGCCAGCGCGGGCGGACTGATCCTTGCGGGCGCCGTGCTCAGCCAATATCCCTGGCGATCGGTCGACGGTTACATCGGTCACGCCTGGGGCGTGCAACTGCTGGCGCTGATCTCGGTCGGCATGCTGGCGGCGTCGGTGGTGCCGATCCGACTAGGCGGTCAGCAACCGGCTCTCGAGGACATCGGCGCCGCGGCGGACGCCGCCGGTCGCGACGAACCCCTCGGCGACGCGACGAGCCCCCTCGGTCATTGAGATCGCCTGCAGTGTCTTGGCCTTCAGCCGCGAGGCCGTCAGCCGGCGCGCGGGAAGCCGGGTCCCACAGCCTGCGACCTCGACGCGCCGGGCGACCTCGAACTGGTCGCGACCGTGCGGCACGACACACACCGGCACACCCCGCCCCAATGCCTTCTGTGTCCCGCCCATACCGCCGTGCGTCACTGCGCAGACCGCTCGGTCCAGAACCGCGGCATGCGAGACGAATTGGACGGCCGAGGCATTGGCAGGCAACGCGATTCCTGGTGGCACCCCGGCTGGGAACGTGGCGACGACGTGGACCGGCTGGTCGGCAAGGGCTGCTACGGCAGTGATACCCAACGCCGCATCGTCCTGCCGCTCGGAGGACATCGTCACCAGAATCAACGGTCCCTCGATGTCGTCCAGCCAGGCCGCACCGCCGGCGGGGGACGGATCGAATTCACACGGCCCAATCATGTGCAGTCGACCTGAGGCATCGGACCGCGGATAGTCGAACGGCGGAGCGCTGGCCACCAGCATCAACGGGGCGCGCTGCAATAGGTCGTCTACCGAATCTGCTCGACGCAAGCCCATTTCGCCTCGGAGGTCGTTGACCGCCGGCAACATCAACGTGGTCAGTTGGCCGGTGACCACTGGATCCAGCAGACGGTCACGAACCCGGCCTGCCAGTCCGGCCCACGGTCGAAGCCCTGGACCGAACGGGGGGATCCCAGGTGACCGCAGATAGGGAAAGTACGGCCAGAACGCGAGCCACGGGACGCCCGACGCTTCGGCGGCAACCGCGCCACCCCAACAGTTCGCATCGACCACGATGGCATCGGGGCGAGTCACCTGGATCGCCATCCGAAGGTCGTCGACCTCCAGCGCCGCCCGCTCGGCGAACACGCCGAACGCCACCTTCAAGGCCGGCTTCCCCGTCTTGACCTTCCAGTCGGTCATTTCGATCGCCTCGATGCGACTGTCTATCGGGTCGGCGACACAGCCGGTGCTGCGTGCCACCGGAACGCCGGAGGCGAGCGTGCGTACGTCGACGTGATGACCGCGCTGGACCAACTCGCTCAGCAGCGCGCACATCGGGGAGAGATTTCCGAGTGCAGGCGAGGTGTAGGCAAGGATGTTGGACATCGGATCGCCCCCTCCGGGTGAGCCCCTTTGGGCCGATCATCCTCCCGCCGCACACCTCCTGTCCTAATCTTGATCAATCCTTCGGCCGACGGGGGGTCCAACCGATGGCGGCAGGGCAGAGTTCGTGTGGGACTTGCGGAACCGAACCTCGGGTCGGTGCCCGATTTTGTGACGCGTGCGGTGCGCCGATCGCCCAGATCGAACCGGCCACCGAGTACAAGCAGGTCACCGTTCTCTTCGCCGACGTCGTCCGGTCGATGGATCTGGCGGCGACCCTCGACCCGGAGCGGCTGCGCGAGGTCATGGCCGAACTGTTCGCCCGATGCGGGGCCGTGGTACGACGTTTCGGCGGCACGGTCGACAAGTTCACCGGCGACGGAATCATGGCGCTGTTCGGAGCACCCGTCGCCCTTGAGGATCATGCGACCCGTGCGTGCCTTGCCGCATTGGAGATACAACGCCACGGGATGGCATACGCGATGCGGGTCGGGCTCGACTCCGGCGAGGTGGTGACGGGTCAAATCGGTTCGCATCCAACGAGTTACACCGCGGTAGGTGCCCACGTCGGGATGGCACAGCGGATGGAGTCAGTGGCTCCGCCCGGCGGTGTGATGATCTCCGAAGCGACGGCCCGACTCGTCGCGAACACCGCCGTCTGCGGCGATCTGCAGATGGTCGAGATCAAGGGCTCGACCGCGCCGGTGCCTGCCCGGCTTCTGATCGCCGTCGACGGCAGACGGTCCGGGCCCGAGGGCCGTGACTCCGCACTCATCGGCCGGGGTCGGGAAGCCGCCGTCATCGAAGGATTGCTCGAACGCGCTGACGCCGGGGAAGGCTCGGTAATCGGAATCGCAGGCCCGGCAGGGATCGGGAAGAGCCGTGTCGCAGGCGAGGTGGCCCATTCGGCACGGAAGCGCGGCATGCGGATCTTCTCGACGTATTGCGAGTCCCACGCGAGTGACATCCCCTTCCACGTGGTCGCTCGACTCCTCCGAGACGTCTTCGCCATCGCAGACCTCGACGATGCCGGCGTGCTCGAGCAGCTTCTCACCGTGCCCGCCACCTCGGCGGGCCCCGCGGTGTCGGGTGACGCCCGCCGCCGTCGCCTCTCCGAGGTTCTGAGCGACGCCCTGGCTGCGCAGCCCACTCCGACGGTCGTCATCGTGGAGGATGCGCACTGGCTGGACGATGCCAGCGAAGCCATTCTCGCCGATGCCTTTGCCGTGGTGACCCGCACCAGAGCGCTGGCCGTCGTCACCCACCGCCCCGAGTACCACGGCGCACTCCTTCGAACGCGGCGGTTCCACCCCCTCCCGCTGGCGCCGCTCGACCATTCGGAGTCATCGGTATTGGCCGCAGCGCTGCTGGGACCGGATCCGTCGGTGCATGCCCTCACCGATCAAATCGTTTCGAGGGCCGCGGGCAATCCGTTCTTCGTTCACGAGATCGTTCGCGATCTTGCCGATCGCAAGGTCGTCGAGGGCCAAGCCGGCGCGTACGTCCACCGCGGCGACCCAGCTGAGGTCACGGTGCCGGCAACGCTGCAGGCCGCCATCGCCGCGCGCATCGATCGTCTGTCGGCGAGCGGCAAGCGGACCCTGAACGCCGCGGCGCTGATCGGTTCTCAGTTTGGCGCGGACCTCCTGGCAACGCTTCTCGAAATGGACCGGAGTGCAATTCCGATCGCCGAACTGGTCGAGGCCGAGCTCGTCGATGAAATCGCCTCGCCAGCAACCGAGTACGCATTTCGGCACCCGCTGATCCGCGCCGTCGCGAGCGAATCGCAACTGAAGGCCGTGCGGACCCGTCTGCATCGCCGGCTGGCCGAGGCCATCCGACTCGGCGCCACGGGCGACGCCGACGACAACGCGGCTCAGATCGGCACTCACCTGGAGGCGGCGGGCGACCTCCGAGATGCCTACGACTGGTACATGCGCGCCGGGACGTGGTTCACCAATCGCGACATCGGCGCCGCGCGAACCAGCTGGCGACGAGCGCGCACCGTGGCCGATCAGCTGCCGCCCGACGAGACCGACCGAACCTCGCTGCGCATCGTTCCGCGTTCCCTGCTCTGCGGCAGTGCCTGGCGAGCGGGCGCGAGCCTGCCGGAAACCGACTTCGACGAACTGCGCGAACTCTGCGTGACCGCCAGCTCACGAATTCCTCTGGCGATGGGCATGGCGGGCAGGATGGCGGGCCTCTCGCTGAACGGGCGCGGGCTGGAGTCGAGTCGACTGGCCCCGGAGTACGTCGCACTCGTCGACGCGATCGATGATCCGACCTTCGCGGTCGGTTCCCTGTGGGCCGCCATACACGCCAAATACGAGGTCGGTGCCATGACGGAGGTAGACCACCTGGCCCAGCGGGTCATCGACCTGGCCGACGGCGATCCGACGAAGGGCAACTTCCTCACCGGGTCACCGCTGGCCTTCGCGACGGCAATGCGAGGCATCGCCCGATGCTGTCGTGGCCACGACGGCTGGCGCGCCGACTTCGACGAGGCCAACGCGATCGCCCGCGAGGTCGACCCGACGACGTACGTGTCGACGGTGATGTTCAAGTACTCGGTGGGGATGGCGGTTGGCGCGTTGGTGGCCGACGATACGGCGCTGCGCGAGACACGCGAGGCCCTGGACATTGCGCGGGACTGCAGCGAGGACCTGGCCCTCGGGCTAGCCCAACTGGCGCGTGGCCTGACTCTGGTCCACACCGGGAGGGCCGACGACCGAGTCGCGGGCCTCGAGCTGCTTACGCAGGCGCGGACGCTTGCCGACGAGCAGAGATCTTGGTTGACCGAGGTGCCGATCATCGATGCCGAACTGGCCGCGGAGTCGGCTCGAGCGGGCGATCTCGACGGCGCCATCGAGCTGGCCCGGTGCGTCGTCGATGACGCCATCGACGCATGCGCACCCCTCTATCTGGGGAGGGCGGTGACCGTCCTCGTCATGTCACTGTTGAGACGCGGCGCCCATGGCGACGTCGTCGAGGCTCGTGCGGCGGTGGATCGCGTCGCCGCGTGGACCGACGGTCTCGACACGGTCCACCACCAGCTGCCGTTGCTGAGATTGCGCGCCCTGCTGGCCCACCAGGCCGGAGACGTACCCGGTTACCGCAGGCACGCAGAGCAGTACCGAACGATGGCAGAGGGACTGGGCTTCGTCGGTCACATGGCATCTGCACGGGATCTGACCTGAACAGAAGTTCATCGGAAATCCGTCCCCGACAAGGGATTCCGCCGTAACATGACGACATGGTCGCTAGCGTGAATGGATCAAGGGTCAACACCGCGGCCGGCTCGATCGGCGCCACCGAACTCGGCGTGACACTCATGCACGAGCACGTGTTCATCATGACCACCGAGATCATGGAGAACTATCCCGAGGGCTGGGGCGACGGGGCCAAGCGCGAAGCCGACGCGATCGTGCGGCTCAACGAACTCAAGGCCCGGGGTGTCGACACGATCGTCGACCTGACGGTGATCGGCCTCGGGCGCTACATCCCCCGCATCGCCCGCATCGCCGCGGCGACGGAGCTGAACATCGTCGTCGCCACGGGTCTCTACACCTACAACGACATCCCGATGTACTTCCACTATCTGGGACCCGGCGGCGCGCTCGGCGGCCCGGAGATCATGACCGACATGTTCGTCCGCGACATCGAGCAGGGTATCGCCGATACCGGCGTCAAGGCAGCAATCCTCAAGTGCGCCACCGACGAACCGGGCGTGACGCCGGGTGTCGAGCGGGTGCTGCGGGCCGTCGCCAAGGCCCACCGGCAGACCGGGGTTCCCATCTCGACCCACACGCACGCGGCGACCAGGCGGGGTCTCGAGCAGCAGCGGATCTTCGCCGAGGAAGGTGTCGACCTGAGCCGCGTCGTCATCGGCCACAGCGGAGACACCACCGACATCGCCTACCTCGAGGAGTTGATCGCCGAAGGGTCCTATCTCGGCATGGACCGGTTCGGGGTCGACGCGTTCCTGGGCTTCGAGGACCGCGTCGCCACCGTGGCGACGATGTGCGAGCGGGGCCATGCCGACAGGATGGTGTTGTCGCATGACGCCTCTTGCTATTTCGACGCACTCCCCGAGGCGACACTGCCCGTCGCGCTACCCAACTGGCACTACCTGCACATCCACGACGACGTGCTCCCCGCGCTCAGACGACGGGGCGTCACCGAGGAGCAACTGACCACCATGCTGGTCGACAACCCGCGCCGAATCCTCGCGACCAAGGGCGGTTACTGACGTGGTTGCTGGCGTCAGCGCGCGACGGCAGGCTCGGGCGAATCAGTGACCGAACTGTCCAATGGTGTCACGTCATGCCTTGTCTCCCAGCGCCGCAACGCATTACGGCACGGTGACTCGACGAGCGCATAACTGACCGCAGCGATCGCGAAGCCGAACACCAATGTCAACGCCAGTACCACCGGCATGTGCCCGTTGAACGGGAACTCCCCGATGACGGGGAAGACCATCGCCAACGCCGCGAGGTGCCAGACGAACAGACCGTAGGACCACCGCCCGAGCGTCACCATCGTCGTGCTGCCGAGGAAGCGGTGCGACGTACCCGGTGGATCGAGCACCAGCGGGGCCAGCAGCGCGCCCGCGACCACCGCGCCCATCGACACCTTGATGAGGAATTCCCCCAGCGTGCCGGGTGCAAGACCGGCGGGGCCGGCAAGCGGCGACGCGGCGAGGCCGAAGGCGGCGAGCGCGATGACCGCCATCAGGACCCGGCGCCGCGCCAGTCGGTGCGGCCATCCCACGGGGCTGACGGTCAGTTCGGCAATCAGCATGCCCGCGGCGAACCAGGAGAAGAACGCGGGCGGCCACGTCAGTGGGTTCACGCCGAACGGCACGGAGAAGGGGATCAGCCCCCAGGCGAAGCTGGCCAGCGCGACGCCAACGACGGCAGGTATCCGGGCCCGCACCGGCAGTCGCCGTGCCAACAGCGCCAGGATCGGCAGCGCCAGATAGAAGCTGACCTCGACGGACAGACTCCACATCTGGGTCAGTCCGGACGTCAGCGTCAGCGGCACGTAGATCTGGGTCAGTGTCAGGTTGGCCAGCCACACCGTCAGGTCGGCGTCGGCGTCGGGGAAGAGGGTGAGAATCACCACTACGGCCACCAGGTAGCCCGGCATGATGCGCACGATCCTGGAACGCAGGTAGTGGCCCGTCGGAGGGGTCTGCCGCAGACCGCGTGCCGCCGCGGCGTGACCGCGCCACAGCAGGAACCCCGACAGCGCGAAGAACACGGCGACGGCCAGATCGAAGCGTCCGAGCAGGCGGCCCGTGCTCCACGTCGTGTGCCCCGTCTGGAAGCCGACGTGGGTGATCACCACCCCGATCGCGGCGCAGGCGCGCATGCCCTCGACGGCGGGCAGGAAGCTGCGCGTGCCGGACACCTCCTCGCTACCACTCACGGCGACCAGTGTGCCCGATGACCTTGTACTGAGCACCGGTGTCTTGGCTGCCTGTTAGGGTCGAGCAGGTTTGCCCCAGGGGGCTTCCCGGCAGGTGACGGCGCGGGTTGGCGCCGTCTCGCGACGAGAAGGAGGCACGGTTTGAACCGCGCTGTGGCGCTGCGTATCGCGGCGTGCGGTCTCATGGGCCTCGGTGCCGCCCTGTTGATCGCGGCTCTGCTGCTGTCCACGTACACCAAGGGCAAGATCGCGAAGATCCCCCTCGACATCGACACCACCCTGGTCAGTGACGGCACCGGAACGGTCTTCGACCCGGCCTCGCTGAACAGTCAGAAGTTCGTGGTGGACAAGAACGCGCCCGTCTCCTTCCAGCAGCAGATCAGCGTCGAGGCGCCCTCGAACGCCGACGTCGTCACCCTGCAGGTCGGCAACACGGTGCGCCGTACCGACAAGCAGCAGGACAATGGCCTGCTGCTCGCCCTGGTGGACACCGTCACGTTGGACCGCAAGACCGCGCTGGCCGTGTCCAGCGACACCAACCCCGGCGGTTCGGTGCAGAAGCCTCGCAGCATCGACGACCCGCAGCCACCGACCAGCGTCGCGCTGCCACACGAGGGGCTGGCGTACCGCTTTCCGTTCGACACCGAGAAGAAGACCTACCCGTTCTTCGATCCAATCGCCCAAAAGGCGTACGACGCCAACTACGACGGTGAAGAAGACGTCAACGGGCTGAGCACCTTCCGCTTTACCCAGAACGTCGGATACGACTCCAACAACAAGCTGGTCGATCCCGTCAAGTACGCCTCGCTGTACGGCGACGACGCGGACAGCGTGGTCTCCGCGCGGGCCCTGCTGTGGGGGCTGCCCGGCGACCCCGAAGAGCAGATCACGATGACCCGCTACTACGCCGCGCAGCGCACCTTCTGGGTCGACCCGGTTTCGGGCACCATCGTGAAGGCCGAGGAGCACGGCTTCCACTACTACGCCCGCGATGCCCTCAAGCCCGAGGTGACCTTCGCCGATTACAAGGTCACCTCCAACGAGGAAACCGTCGAGGCGCAGGTGGCCAGTGCCCGCGACGAGGGCGACGTGGTCGCCCTGTGGGGCCGCATCCTGCCGATCACGTTCACGGCCCTCGGCTTGTTGACCCTGGTGGGCGGCGTGTTGCTCGGATCGTTCACGCTGCGCGCCGAGTCCGCGCTCATCGATCCCGGTCTCGACGACACCGGCCACGGATTCTTCGGCAGGCGCCCGGCCGATACCGGCCCCATGCCCGCCGCGGAGGCCGCGACCGAGAAGATACCCACGCAGCGGCCGTCCGACCTGCCTCCGGACCGACCGGTCTGACCGCTCGATTCCTCCGCTGTTGGGCGGTGCCCGCCTACACGCTGGCACTGTCCTTGGCGGTGACGGCGCCACTGCTGGCGCCGGGCTATCTGCTGCTTCGTGATGCGGTGTCCACGCCGCGGGCCTACCTGACCGATGCCGCGCTGGGGCTCACGGACGCGGCGCCTCGGGCACTGCCTCAGGACTTCGCCGTGGCGCTGGCGTCGCACGTCGTCGACGGCGGCATCGTCGTCAAGCTGCTGTTGATCGTGGGTCTGTGGCTCGCGGGCTGGGGCGCCGCCCAGCTCGCCGGCGTCGTGGTCCCCGCCGCTGGGCTGCCCGGCCAGTTCGTCGCCGCGACGCTCGCGATCTGGAATCCCTATGTCGCAGAACGTCTTCTGCAAGGGCACTGGAGTCTCCTCGTCGGTTACGGCTGCCTGCCGTGGATCGCCGCCGCAGTGTTGCGGCTGCGCGCCGGTGCTGGGGGTCCCCCCGCTTGCGGGGGAGAGCGAAGCGACCCGGGAAGGTTTTCCGGCGACGGCGACTGGTGGCCCGTACTGTTCTGGACCGCGCTCGCCGGGCTGACCCCGACCGGGCTGATGCTTGCGGCGGCCGTGGCGCTGGTGAGCTGTGCCGCCCCTGGCGCGGGTCGCTCGCGACGGCGGTGTGCGGCGGTTTCGCTCGGCGCCGCAGTTCTCGGCGCGCTGCCGTGGCTCGTCGCCCCCCTGCTGGCCGGATCGCTGTCGCTGACGCAAGCGGCCGGCGTGCCTCAGTTCGCCGCCAGGGCCGAGCCGGGCCTCGGCACGCTTCTGAGCGTCGCCGGCCTTGGCGGAATCTGGAATGGTCAGGCGGTGCCTGGTTCCAGGACAACGCTTTTCGCAGTCGTCGCGACCGTCGTGCTGCTAACGGTGGTTGGGGTGGGCCTGGCGACGGCGGTGCGCTATCCGGCGGCGCGCCCCTTGCTGGTGCTGGCTGGGGTCGCAGTGGTTGCGCCCGCCCTGATGGCGACGGGCCCTGGCTTGGCCGCGGTCGAGGCCGTGGTCCGGGCGGTGCCTGGACTCGGCGTGCTGCGCGACGCGCAGAAGTGGGTCGCGCTGGCGCTGCCGGCCTACGCGGTGGCAGGCGCGGCGGCGGTTGTCACCCTGCAGCGCCGGGTGCCGCAGGTCGTCACCGCGGCGGTGTGCTGCCTGGCGCTGGTGGCGGTGCTGCCCGACCTGGCGTGGGGCGTGGGCGGGAAGGTGACCCCGGTGCGCTACCCGGCCGGTTGGACGGCGGCGGCCGCCCTCCTCAATGCCGATCCCCGGCCGGTCGCGGTGCTGCCCGCCGACAGCATGCGCCACTACCCGTGGGCCGGCGACGCACCAATCCTGGACCCGCTGCCGCGCTGGGTTTCCGCCGACGTGTTGACCACCGGCGACCTGGTCATCGGCGGGCAGACGGTGCCCGGCGAAGGGAAACGCGCGCGCGAGGTCGAACGCCTGTTGCAGTCCAGAGCGGGTGCCGACGAGTTGGCCAGAGCGGGCGTCGGCTGGGTAGTGGTGGAAGGCGGCATCGAAAACGGCACAGAGCCCCCGCTCGCGCTGCCAGTTGCCTTCGCCGACGACGACCTCACCGTCTACCGGGTCGGCGGCCAGCATCCTGGCGCGGCGCACCGTGACTTGATGATCGCCGCGCACCTGGTCTGGTTGGCGACGCTGCTCGCGGGCGCCGTCGGCATGCTCGGGACTGCGTTGCGACGGCGCCGCAGTGAGGTCTACTAGGCACCATGGGTTGGCTCAGCGATTGGTGGCAGCACGAGGTCGTGCACGGGCACAAGGGACCGCTGCTCCTGAGCTTCACCGCCTTCGTGGTGACGTTCGTGACCACTCGCACCATCACGCGGCTGATCCGGGCAGGCAAGGGACCGTTCCACAACGTCAGCAGCGGTGGCGTGCACATGCACCACTCGACGCCCGGAATCGTGCTGCTCATCGTTGGCGGTTTCACCGGGATCGGCGCACCGCCGCTGTCGGTGTGGACCTACCTCGCCGGGTTACTGGTCGGAGTGGGTGCCTCGCTGGTACTCGACGAGTTCGCGATGATCTTCCGACTGCAGGACGTGTACTGGTCGCAGGAGGGGCAACTGTCGGTCAACGTCGTGACGTTGGCCGCCGCATGCGTCGGACTGGCGACGGTCGGGGTATCCCCGGTCGACGATCTGCCGCCCGAGGTCGCCGCGGTGCGCTACGCCGCAGTCGCGGTCTTGCTGCTCAACTTCGCCCTCGTCGCGATCACGGCGCTGAAGGGCAAGTACCCCACCGCGTTGCTTGGCCTCTTCGTCGGCCCCGTCGCGTGGGTGGCCGCCACGCGATTGGCGCGACCGACGTCGCCGTGGGCACGCAGACGCTACCGCCCGGCCAAGCGAGCCCGTGCGGTCCGGCGGGCAGCCGCGTTCGACGAACGCTGGGCTCCCGTTCGGCGGCATTGGGACGACTTCATCGGTGGCACACCGACACTCGCCGACCCGCCGGAGCTAGAGCACTCCGCTGATCAGCCTGCCCTCGACCACTGATTCGAGGACGACGCGCATCGCGTCGGCGCTCAGCGACCAGGAGAATTCGCCGCTGCGGACCTGAGCCTTCGTGCCGAGTTGCTCACGCAGCACGCCGTCGGACAGCAGCTGCTTCAGGCCCGACACCAACTCGGCGTGATCGTCGACCAGCAGGCCGGTGACGCCGTCGACGATCGAATCCGTCAGCCCGCCCGATGACCGGTATCCAATGGTCGGCACGGCGTGCTGAGCCGCCTCGACGACCGCGAGCGCCCAGCCTTCCTTGCGCGACGGCAACACGTGCACCCAGCACCTTTGCAGCACTTGATGTTTCGTGAAGTCATCGACATGACCATGAAAGGTTACGTGGTCGGCGATGCCCAGGTTCGACGCATGCGCGACGAGACGTTCGTGCCACCAGCCGCCACCGACGACGTCCAGGCGCAAATCCGGTGTCTGTGGCAATAATTCGGCGACCGCGTCGAGCACGTCCTCGATCTGCTTGTGCGGCACCAAGCGGGAGAGGACGGCCACCCGCGGGGTCTCGGACCGCGGAAGCGTCAACGTATCGGCGGGCGCCTCGTCCAACCCGTTGCGCACCACCGCGACGTGGTCGGGATTCACGCCGAGGTCGGCGAGATCGCGGGCCGACGGCAGCGACACCGTGACGTACTGGTTGTCGCGGTGCAGGAGCGGCGAAAGGGTGGACTCGATGAACCAGCCAAGTCGGCTCATGAGCGGGCCTGCGACCGGCCACTGCTCGCGGTGGCAGTGGTGGACCAGGAGCACCGATCGTCGCCCGAACGCCAGCCGCGCCAGGAACGGCACACCGTTCTGACTGTCGATCACCGCGTCGGGTCGCACCCGCCGCAACGGGCCGATTCCGACGCGTGCCCCCAGCATCGCCAGCCCAGCCAGGACGTACACGCTGTAGCGGCCACCGCCGCGGCTGATGGTGATGCCGTCGAGCACCTCGCGACGCGGGGCACCCCGATAGCGGGCGGTTCGCAGGGTGACGTCAATGCCGTCGGCCGCCAGTTGGCTGCCGATCCGCTGGAGATAGGTTTCGCTGCCGCCGCCCTGAGGGTGCCCGGTGTCGCGCCAACACAGCAGCAAGACACTTCGGAGGGCGTGGGCAGACATTGCGACCAGCTTAAGCCCCGCGCGAATGACCAGTCATCGCACGCTTCTGGCCGTCCTGCGCGACATAACCGGGCCACTCGGCGCTGGATAGGGTTGTCCGGTGTCCGCTACCGCCGCCTTCGCCAGGCAGGCCACCCTGACGCGCTCGGTGCGGCTGCTCGGCCAGTTCCGCTTCGAGCAGTCCGATCCGGCCCGGTTCTACGGAGCCCTTGCCGACGACACCGTCGCCCTCGTCACCGCGTTGATCGGCTCCGACCCGGCCGGACGCACGTTGCTCGACGTCGGCGGGGGGCCCGGCTACTTCGCGGCTGCGTTCGGTGCCGTTGGCATGAATTACGTCGGCGTTGAGCCGGATCCGAACGAGGCACACGCCGGAGCCGCGCTGGCGGCGACATCCACCACGAGCCCGGCGGGTGAGCGGGGTACTGGCAGCTTCGTCCGCGCCTCGGGCATGGCGCTGCCATTCGCCGATGACAGCGTGGACGTCTGCCTGTCGTCCAACGTCGCCGAGCACGTCCCCGACCCGTGGCGGATGGGGCGCGAGATGTTGAGGGTGACCAGGCCGGGTGGGTTGGTGGTGTTGTCGTACACGGTGTGGTTGGGCCCGTTCGGCGGCCACGAAATGGGGTTGACGCACTATCTCGGTGGCGAACGCGCCGCCGAGCGGTACACCCGTCGGCACGGTCACCGGCCGAAGAATGACTACGGCTCGTCGTTGTTCGAGGTGTCGGCTGCCGACGGTCTCGAGTGGGCGGCCAGCACGGGCGCGTTGATCGCCGCATTCCCCCGCTACCACCCGCGATGGGCCTGGTGGATGACGCGGGTGCCGGTGCTCAGGGAGTTTCTGGTCAGCAACCTGGTGCTGGTGTTGCGTCCGACCTGAACCACTGAACTGCAACAGGTTCTCGTTTGGCCGTTCGATGGGTAATGTGACGCCCATGACACAGAGCACTGCCACCGAGACACCCGCCGCGGCAGCGGCTTATCGCACACAGTGGGACAAGCTGTTCATCGGCGGCAAGTGGGTCGAGCCGTCCACCTCCGAGGTCATCGAAGTGCACTCGCCCGCCACCGGCGAGCTGGTCGGCAAGGTGCCGATGGCGTCGGAAGCCGACGTCAACGCCGCCTGCGCCGCCGCCCGCAAGGCGTTCGACGAGGGACCGTGGCCACACACCTCACCCGAGGAGCGGGCCGCCGTTCTCGGTGCCGCCGTCAAGTTGATGGAGGAGCGCGCCGACGAGCTGAAGTTCCTGCTGGCCGCCGAGACGGGCCAGCCGCCGACCATCGTCGACATGATGCAGTACGGCGCCGCGATGTCGTCGTTCAACTACTACGTCGGCGCCGCGGACAAGTTCACCTGGCAGGACATTCGCGACGGCATCTACGGCCAGACCCTGGTGCTCAAGGAGCCCATCGGCGTCGTCGGGGCCGTCACCGCATGGAACGTCCCCTTCTTCCTGGCCGCCAACAAGCTCGGCCCCGCCCTACTGGCCGGCTGCACCGTCGTGCTCAAGCCCGCATCCGAGACCCCGCTGTCGGTCTTCGCGATGGCGGAGATGTTCGCCGAGGCCGGGCTGCCCGAGGGCGTGCTCTCGATCGTGCCCGGCGGCGCCGAGACCGGCCGCGCGCTGACGGCAAACCCGGAGTTGGACAAGTTCACCTTCACCGGCAGCTCGGGCGTCGGCAAGGAGGTCGCCAAGATCGCGGCCGAGAAGCTGAAGGCCTGCACGTTGGAGCTCGGCGGCAAGTCGGCGGCGATCATCCTCGAGGACGCGGATCTCGACTCGACGCTCCCCATGCTGGTGTTCTCCGGCCTGATGAACTGCGGGCAGGCCTGTGTCGGTCAGACCCGGATCCTGGCGCCGCGGTCCCGCTACGACGAGGTCGTCGAGAAACTGTCGGCCGCGGTCGCGGCGATGCCGATCGGGTTGCCCGACAACCCCGGCGCCATGATCGGTCCGCTGATCTCCGAGAAGCAGCGCGAACGAGTGGAGGGCTACATCAAGAAGGGCGTCGAGGAAGGCGCCCGGATCGTGACCGGCGGCGGCCGCCCCGAGGGGTTGGACAGCGGCTGGTTCGTCGAGCCGACGGTGTTCGCCGACGTGGACAACTCGATGGTCATCGCGCAGGAGGAGATCTTCGGCCCGGTGCTCGCCGTCATCCCGTTCGACGACGAGGACGACGCCGTCCGCATCGCCAACGACTCGGCGTACGGACTGGCCGGAAGCGTGTACACGACCGACTTTCCGAAGGCGTTGGAGATCGCCAAGAAGATTCGGACCGGCACCTACGCGGTCAACATGTACGCGTTCGACCCCGGTGCGCCGTTCGGTGGTTACAAGAACTCGGGCATCGGCCGCGAGAACGGGCCGGAAGGCATCGAGGCGTACTGCGAGTCCAAGAGCGTGCTGTTGCCCTTCGGCTACACGCCGTAGCGCGTCCGGGCGACCGCGAGCTCACGAAAGTTCGTCGCCAAAAAGTGAGTGAATCGAGGTGCTTCGGTACTCCTACCTAGTGAGCGCGGCCCATCAGGGCGGGGCCACCCACTGTGTAGGAGACCGAGCATGTCCGATCCCGATATGCCCAATCGTTGGCTGATCATCGCGACCATGGTGCTCGGCGTCGCTGCTCTCGGCGCATTCTCGGCCGTGGCGCCCGACGACCTCGGGACCCCGGCGGTGCAGCACAGCCAGGCGACGACCCGCTAGAACGCCTCTTCCTCGAGTTCCATCGCAGCAAGGTCGGTGGTCTCGATCGCCCGTCGTTCGGCACCGAGCCGTGGCAGCACGTTCATCGCGAAGAACGTTGCGGCCGTGACCTTTCCCCGATAGAAGGCGCGGTCGCGGTCGGACGGCTGACTGTCGAGCGCCGACAACGCGATCTCGGCGTGCCACAGCAACAGCCAGCCGATCAGCAGGTCGCCGACGGCGAGCAGGAACGGCACCGACTGCAGCCCAACGCGATACACCTGGCGAGGATCGGTGCTTGCCTCCACGAAGTATCCCGTGAGGGCGGCGATCATGGCGCGCACGTCGGCTGCGGCCGTCGCCAGCACGGCCCGGCACGCCGCCAGTTCGGGGCGGCCATCGGGCCGCTCGACGAAGTTTCGGACCTGGCCCATCACGTGGTCCATGGCCACCCCGCGGTCGCGCGCGATCTTGCGGAAGAAGAAGTCCTGCGCCTGGATCGCGGTGGTGCCCTCGTACAGCGAGTCGATCTTCGCGTCGCGGATGTACTGCTCGATCGGATAGTCCTTCAGATAGCCCGAACCACCCAGGGTTTGAAGCGATTCGGACAGATACTGATACGACCGTTCGGACCCGACGCCCTTGACGATCGGCAGCAGCAGGTCGTTGACGCGTCCCGCGACGTCGGCATCGGCGCCCGAGACGAGTTCGGCGGCGACGTCGTCCTGGTGCGCCGCGGTGTAGAAGTAGAGCGCCCGCAGTCCCTCCGCGTAGGCCTTCTGCATCAGCAACGATCGACGGACGTCGGGGTGGTGCAGGATGGTCACCTTCGGCGCCGACTTGTTGGTCAGCTGCGTCAGATCGGTGCCTTGGACGCGCGTCTTCGCGAACTCCAGTGCGTTCAGATAGCCGGTCGACAGGGTGCTGATCGCCTTGCCGCCCACGGCCATTCGGGCGAATTCCATGATCTT
>NZ_JAVRQA010000060.1:0-2621 GCF_032161845.1 Mycobacterium sp. | reverse complement strand
CGAACGAGACGCTTCTCGTCGGTGAGCCGCGTCCAGTCATACGTGTGGACGACGCGGGTATGCGATTCGTCGAGGGGCTCCAGCTGCCAGCGCCACAGGTGACCGGGCCGCGGCGAGCCAGGTTCTGACGGCTGCCATGCGACGAGACGTCCCTCGTCGAACTCCACCACGTGGTTCTCGCGGACGTCTCCGTTGGTCAGCGTCATCGTGAAGACGTCGCCGACGGCGTGCACGCGTTGGCCCGCAGACGCCTCGGTCAGGTTGTCATTGCCATCCCATCGCGGCTGCTGCGAGGGATCGGCGATCAGCTCGAAGATGGCCGCAGCCGGTGCGGCGATGTCGAGGATGGCGCTGACGATGGTGGCTTCGGGCATGCGCTGATTCAAGCGCATCCGATGACGGCCGCACCCGTAGACTGGACGCACACCCAGCTCGCCCGGCCCACGACTCATTCGCAGGCTGGCTGACACCCCGCTGACGCTCTCGCGCAAGCGCTCATCGCCGACATCGAGGTGCCATTGCTCGCCATCCTCTACGCCCACGGGCTCGCCGCTGCGGTGGCGCCGCTCCTGGTGCGTCGGTGGGGGCGGCAGGCCTTCTACCCGTTATCGCTGGTGCCGCTCGGCTCGCTGATCTGGGTTGGCCTGAACTGGCCGGGTGCCGACCCCGCGACGGTGCACCTCGACTGGGTGCCCGCCCTGTCGATGGACATCACCCTTCGCTTCGACACGCTCGCCGCGATCATGAGCGTGCTGGTGCTCGCCGTTGGCGCGCTGGTGCTGTTCTACTGTGCCGAGTACTTCCACCATCACGACGGGCATCGCGAGAAGCGCCTGCCGAGCTTCGCCGCCGAGCTCGTCGCATTCTCCGGTGCCATGTTCGGCTTGGTGGTCAGCGACAACATGCTGATGCTCTATCTGTTCTGGGAGCTCACCACCGTCCTGAGCTTTTTGCTGGTCGGGCACTACGCGGAACGCGCCACCAGCAGACGCGCCGCCACCCAGGCACTGCTGGTCACCACCGCGGGTGGGCTGACCATGCTGGTCGGCATCGTCATCCTTGGCACCGTGTCGGGAACGTATCGACTGTCCGAACTGGTTGGCGCTGCGCCGACGGGGACGGCGGCCTCGGTCGCCGTGATCCTGGTGTTGGTCGGCGCAGTCAGCAAGTCCGCGCTCGTCCCCCTTCACTTCTGGCTGCCGGGCGCCATGGCCGCGCCGACGCCGGTCAGCGCCTACCTGCATGCCGCCGCGATGGTGAAGGCGGGCGTCTACCTCGTCGCCCGCATGACACCGGGCTTCGCTGATTCGCCCGGGTGGCGCCCTGCCATCGTGACGCTCGGATTGGCCACCATGCTCCTGGCGGGCTGGCGCGCGGTCCGGGAGTACGACCTCAAGCTGATTCTCGCCTTCGGCACGGTCAGCCAACTCGGACTCATCACGCTCATGGTCGGCTCAGGTGGCGGTGACCTCATGCTTGCGGGCCTCGCGATGCTGTGCGCCCATGCGATGTTCAAGGCGGCCCTGTTCATGGTCGTCGGCATCATCGACCATGCCACCGGCACCCGCGACATTCGCCGACTGGCCTCGCTCGGGCAGCGCGACAAGCCGTTGATGATCATCGCCGTCGCCGCGACCGCGAGCATGGCGGCACTCCCTCCATTCCTCGGGTTCGTCGCCAAGGAAGCCGACTTCGAAACCCTTTACCACAGCGCGTCTCTCGGTGGTGCCGCCCCGTTCGTCCTCGCGGGCGTGGTGTTCGGTTCCATCTTCACCACGATCTACAGCCTTCGCTTCCTGCATGGTGCGTTCGCGAAGAAGGGCAGATCCACACCGAGCCGACGAGTCGCCGAAATGCACCGTCCACCAAGGGGTTTCATGATCTCACCGGCCATTCTCGCGGGCGCTGGTCTGATATTCGGCGTCTGGCCGACTGGCCTCGACCACGTCCTGGAGCGATACGCCGACACGGTGTCCGGGGGAACGGACTACCACCTGGCGCTGTGGCACGGCGTGAATCTGCCGCTGCTGCTGTCGGCATTGGTCCTCGGCGTAGGCACCGCCGCGTTCCTCGGCAGGGCGAGGCTGCGCCGCGCCCCCATCGGCTATCTGCCCCTCGGCAACGCGGACCGGATCTACGACGCGGTTCTCCGCGGCGCCGACGTCCTCGCGGTGCGGTTGACCGCGTTGACGCAACGCGGATCCATTCCGGCGACACAGGCGGTCATCCTGTCGACACTGGTGCTGCTGCCCATGGCGGTGCTGATGCTCGGCGCCCGCGACCGTCCGGAACTCAGAGGGTGGGAGTCGCCGCTGCAGGCAGTCACCGGGGTGATCATCCTTGCAGCGGCAGTCGGAGCGACCGTCCTGCGCAACCGGTTGGCCGCGGTGCTGATCGTCGGCGTCACCGGCTACGGCTGCGGCGTCATCTTCATCTTTCACGGCGCGCCAGATCTGGCGCTCACCCAATTCTTGGTCGAGACACTGACGTTGGTGATCTTCGTTCTGGTGCTGCGCATCCTTCCCGCCGAGGCCGACCGGTCGAACATGAACCGGCACCGACTGCCGAGGGCGCTGCTGGCCATCGCGGTCGGGGCGAGCGTCACCACCCTCGCGGCGTTC
>NZ_JAVRQA010000059.1:0-28949 GCF_032161845.1 Mycobacterium sp. | reverse complement strand
TCGGCGAACAGCGCGGCGACCTTCGGCAGCCGGTCGCGCAAAGCGGTCCCGATCAGTAAGAGGCTGGAGGCGGTGCCGGAAGTAATCCGTGCGGTGGCGCCGATGTGGGCGCAGACCGCGGCCCAGTTGTCCAGGCACCACTGATCCCGATCAGCGGATCCGGTGGCGGCATACGCGTCGTCGAGCAGGGTGACCATCGCCGCCAACCGGCGGGCGCACGCCGCGGATTCGACGCGGGTCCAGGCGTCGACTGCCCCGGCCCCGTGGGTGCCGGTGGTGGTGGCCACCAGGTGATCGAACATGATTCGAACATATGTGCTAACACCGACACGGAACAACCCCAAAGAGCCAGGTTGTGGATGAAACGCAGACTGTGCACAACCACGCCTTCACACCCCGAAAATGTCGGTGTCACATGCTAATTGCACCCTCCCGGTGAATTCCCAGGTTGCGGTCGTAGCTTCAGCGCATGCCGCCCGCCGAGACGCCGTTGTCGTTCGCGGTTGCCGCGGGCTCGTGGCGTGTCGACGTCGCCCTCCTGCTCATCGCGGCCGTTGGGGTGGGGTACTTCCGGTGCCGCCCGGCCGCGGGCGCCCCCGTCTACTGCTTCGCTGCGGGCCTGGTCACGTGGACGGTCTCCGTCACCAGCGTGATCGCGGTGTATGCACCCGTGCTGTTCTGGATGCGGGCGCTGCAGGTGTTGGTGCTGCTGTTCGTCGTGCCCTTCCTGCTCGCCCTCGGCCGACCGATAAGCGCCGTGCGGGCCGTGCTCTCCGAATCGGGTCGGGCGACGATGGATCGGGTAGTGGCCTCAAGGGTCTGTCGGGTCGTGGCCTCCCCGCTGTGCACGTCCGCGGCGATGCTTGGCGTCCCGTGGCTGCTCTATCTGACGCCGTGGTACGTAGCGTCGATGGCCGGCGTGGTGGGCTCGGCGACTCGAATATTGCTACCTATCATTGGATTTGGCTACTTCTACGCCAGGCTCCAGGGTGACCCCGTTCCGCGCCGGTACTCGCCGCTGCTGTCCATCGGCATCAGCGTGGTGGAGTCGCTCGGCGACGGGCTGCTCGGCTTGGTGCTGTGGCTGGGACCGGTGATCGCCTACGGCTATTACGCTGCACTGCACCGGAACTGGGGTCCCAGCCTGCGGACCGACCAGTCCGTTGGGGCAGGCATCCTGTGGATCGTCGGCGACGTGCTCGGTGTCCCGTTCCTGGCCGTCCTCATGCGGGGACTGTCCAGGCACGAGAAGGTACGGGCCAAAGAAGTTGACGCCGAACTCGAAGACGAGGCCGACGCGCCCCAGTCCGCACTGTGGTGGGAAGCCGATCCGCAACTGGGGGAGCGCTTCGGCAGGCGCTAGAACGTGCTCATGGGTCGCACGCTGTTGGCCAGATCGACCAGCGCATAACGGTGTTCCTGCGTCGGTGCGACGCGTGACAGCCCCCGCAGCGACGACTCGACACCGAGTCGCAGACCGTGCTCCGTGAAGGGGAAGCCAAGGATGTGATTCGTACTCGCGGTGTTGTCGGCCAACCAGTCCATCGCAGTCCCCAGCACGAGCGCCCGGATCTGCAGCACCCGAGGCTCGGTGTCGGGCAACACCTCGACCCGTCGGGCGGCGTCGCGGATCTGTTGTTCGGAGATCTCGCTGCCCGACCGCCCGGACAGCAGGGTGACAGCGCTGGTGAGCCGTGCCGTGGTGAAGTGCCTCGAGGTGGGCGGGACCTGATCGAGCGTCGTGACGGCCTCATCGCGGTCGGCGTCGGCCGATTGTGCGCGGGCCAGGCCGAAGCCCGCCGAAATGACGCCGTTGTCGGTGTTCCAGACCGTCTTGTAGAAGCTGTGCGCATCGAGCGAACCGGACAGTTCCGCGGTCGCGGCCAGCGCCAGCTTCGGAGCCAGTTCGCCGGGCAGCGTGTCCAGCACCTGGGTGAAGTGCTTGGTGGCGGATTCATAGTCGGCAGAAAGCAATTCGGCCACGGCGCGGAACCACACCAGACGCCAACGCCAACCCACCCGCTCATACAGGTCGTCGAGTTTGCGGTTGGCCTTGGCCACGTCGCCGAGGTCCAGCAGCGCCCGCACCTCCATCAGTGGCAATTCCACGGACTGCGACAGGTCGTCGCTGTCGGAGTCCAACGATCCGTAGCGCGCGGCGCGCAGTGAGTCGAGCGTCTGGACGGGCTGACTGAGCACGTTCGCCGACAGCACCGCGGCGCCGACGTCCGCCGGGTCGACGAGGGGAACCTGAAGTGCCCTGACGATCTCCTGGGCGGTCAGCTTCTCGGAGTGCACCTGACCGTCGAGGTAGACGTCGGTATGCGCGACGAGGAGGTCGACGCCGAACGTCGAACGCGACGGGCTGAAGACGGTGGACAGGCCCGGCCGCGGCATCCCGGAATCCTGAGCGACGACCTCACGCAGCACACCGACGAGCTGACCCGACATCTCCTCGGCGCTGGCGAACCGCCTGCGGGGGTCCGGGTCGATGGCACGGCGCAACAGTCGGCCGAACGAATCATATTGATGCAGAACGGGATCGTCCTCGGGCAAGCCGTCATCGTAACGACCGTGATGGGTGTGCAGGTCAAGCGTCAACGCAGCCAGCGTGCGGCCGACGGTGTAGATGTCGGTGGCCATCGTCGGCCCAGTCTTGACGATCTCGGGAGCCTGGTAACCCGGTGTGCCGTAGAGGAATCCGTAGGAGTTCAACCGAGATACCGCGCCAAGGTCGATCAGCTTGAGCTGTTCCTCGGTGACCATGATGTTCTCGGGCTTCAGGTCGTTGTACACCAGCCCGACAGAATGCAGATAGCCAAGTGCGGGCAGGATTTCGAGCATGTACGCGATCGCCTGTGCGACCGGCAGCTTGTGGCCCTTCGCCTGTTTGAGCGAGGTTCCGCCGACGTACTCCATGACGATGTAGCCGACGGGATCGCCGTTCTTGTCGGCATGCTCGACGAAGTTGAAGATCTTCACGATCCCCGGATGGGTGACCTCGGCCAGGAACTGGCGTTCGGCCATCGCTATCGACTGCGCCTCGGCGTCACCCGAATGCACCAACCCCTTGAGAACCACGGGCCGATCGTTGACGTTCTGATCGAATGCCAGGTAGATCCAGCCGAGCCCACCGTGCGCGATGCAGCCCTTGATCTCGTACTGGTCGACCACCATGTCGCCCGGACTCAGCTGCGGGAGAAAGGAATACGAGCTACCGCAGTGCGGGCACCAACCCTCGGACAGCGCTTCGCCGTCTGAGGTCGACCGGCCGACCGGCCTGCCGCAGTTCCAGCAGAACCGCTTGGCCTCGGCCACGACCGGGTCGGTCATCAGCGCTTCCAGCGGGTCCCGCTCCGGCACCCGGGGCACCTCCACGAGACCGCCGCCGAGCCGTCGGATCGGCGACCACTGCCGGGTCAGCATCGTCGTCAGATCGTGGGGTTCGGTCTCGACGCTGCTGACCGAGAAGCCTTCGGAGTCATCGAAGTTCGGCCGGAATACGGCCTGCGTCGCCATCGGCCGCAGGGTCGCCAGCGAGTCGTAGGTCATGGCCTCCGCGGGCTGGGTGCCCGGGTAGGCCTCCTCGTCGTCAGCGGCGTCCAACGCCGTGCCCTCGGCGGGTTCTGGCTTCTCGTCGGCGGTCATCAGTCCTCGTACTTCGGCACTGGTGGCGCGGGTGCAGGGCCTAGGACGGTCAACCACTTGCGGTACAACGTGTTCCACGTGCCGTCGCGGCGGACCCGTTCGAGTGTTCCGTTCACGAACCGCACGAGGCCGGTGTTCTCCTTGTTGATCCCGATGCCGTACGGCTCCTTGGCCATCGACGGCCCGACGATGTGCAGATACGGGTCCTGCGAGACCAGTCCGGCGAGTATCGAGTCGTCGGTGCTGACGGCGTCGACCTGACGCTGCTGCAGCGCGACCAGGCAGTCGGCCCACGTCACGACCTCGACGATGACGGGCGGCGGGCTGATCTGCTGGATGCGCTCGAGCGACGTCGTCCCCGTGACCGCGCACACCCGCTTGCCCGCGAGGTCGGAGGCATTCGTGATCGCCGAGTCCCGTGGCGCCAGGATCCGCTGGGTGGCCGCCAGGTACTCGGTGGAGAAGTTCACCAACTCCTTGCGCTCGCAGGTGATGCTCATCGTCTTGACGACGATGTCGACCTGATTGTTCTCCAGGGCAGCGGTGCGATCGGCCGACGAGAGGATGCGGTACTCGACCTGCGATGGCGTGCCGAAGATGTCGCGGGCGACCTCACCTGCGATGTCGACGTCGAAACCGGTGATCTCACCGGTGATCGGGTCGCGGAAGCTGAACAGGTTGCTGCCGATGTCGAGGCCGACGATGAGCCTGCCGCGGTTGCGGATGTTGCTGACGGCGGCCTCGGCCTCGGCCTTGGTGGGGAAGGGGCGCAGGCTCGCCGTGCAGTCGTCGGTGTCGGTGTCTGGCAGTTGCACGGCTTCCGGCGCGACTTCCGTCATCCCCGCGGGCGTCGGCGGTGCGAGCGTCACGCTTGGCACGTCGACCGCAGGCGCGGTCTGGCTGCAACCGGCAATGGTCAGCACCGCCGCGAGTGCGGCCACCATCCGTTTCATGCCCTTCGCGCAAGCGCTCATCGATACTCACTCAACCTTGGCCAGAGCCCGAGCGCCACCGCGATCGCCGCGATGACGCTGAGCACCGCCGCGCCGACCGTCGCGCCGGACAGCACCCGCCGCGCGTTGACGATGTCGTTGCGCAGCTGTTGACGGCTCTCCCCGATGCCCTTCGACAGCGCGGCATCGAGCTTGTCGAACGCGGGGGTCGAGTCGTCCTCGCCGGTGCCGAGAGCCACCTGGGTGGCGGCCTGGTAGTTGCCGACCGCGATGTAGGCGTTGATCCGGTCGTCGGCGGCCCGCCAACGCCGCAGCAGTTGTTCGGCGTCGGCAAGATCGGCCTTGTCGATCGCGTCGTCGCGACCCAGGTAGTCGGCGAGCTGCTGCTGCATGGTGTCGATGCGCTGGTAGTACGACTGCTTGCGGACGCCTTCGTCACCGCGACGGATCAGCGACAGCGTCTCGTCCGCCCGTGCCTGCTGAGCGGTGATCGCCATGGTGGTGACGGTCTTGAGGGATTCGGCGGCCGTGCTCTTGGCGCTGCGACTGTCGGCGGTCGAGATCGTCAGCGCCGTGCCGACCCACACGATCATGATGAGGACCGCGAGACCGCCGGCGACGAAGCCGATGTTGACGCGGCGGCGGGTGCGTCGGGACAGCCACCGGTTCGCGAAGGCCCCGAACATCAGTGTCGCCAGCACCACCAGGATGACGGGGGCCGGGATCCTGGTCGACGTGGTCGTTTCGGTGTCGACCTGCTCGCTCGTCGTTCCGTACAACCGTTGCGCGTCGGGGAGGATTTGCGTCTGCATCAGCGACGACGCCTCGGACAGGTACGACGAGCCGACGGGGTTCCCGGCCCGGTTGTTGGTGCGCGCGGTCTCGACCAGACCCGTGTAGACGGCGAGTTGCGCGTTGACCCTGCCGAGCAGCCGGACCATCTCGTCGTCGGTGAGACCGCTCGAGGCGCGTGTCACCGCGACGGATGCGTCGGTGATGGCCTGTTCGTAGCGCTGCCGGACGGCTCGCGGCTCGGCCCCCGAGATGAAGGCCGTGGCGGCAGCGGCGTCGGCGACCGAGAGGGTCGTGTAGAGCTGACCCGCCGCGAACGAGAGGGGCTCGGTGTGGTCGAGCACGTTGGACAGTGCCTGCTGCCGGTCGTTGATGGTCGTCGACGTCGCGAAGGCGCATGCGATCACCAGGGCGGCCAGGACGAAGCCGATCGTGAGGATGCGGCCGGGCGTCGTCCAGAGGAACCACCACCGCGGATGCGCTGGTCTGGTCTGTGAGCGCGACGCGAGGGGCTCGGTAGAAGGGTGCGCCAACTCCACAGTCACCTGTGCGCGGACCTCTGCTTTCGGTGCTTCTTTCCCGACTCCTCAACTGTAAAGGAATTCTAAGAGAAGGGGGCGGGACGCGCGGGACAATCGGGGGACGCATGTAGATCGGCCCTATCCTGAACCCGTGCGTGGCGACGGAGACGGTTGGGTGTTGTCGGAGGACGGCGTGCCCTTCTGGGGGCTGCACGGCGCAGCGGGCCTGTTGTTGCGCGCGCCGCGACCCGACGGAAGCGCCGCGGTGCTCCTCCAGCATCGGGCGCCATGGAGCCATCAGGGCGATACGTGGAGCCTGCCCGGCGGAGCCCGCGACAGTCACGAGAGCGTCGAGGACGCCGCCGTCCGCGAAGCGCACGAGGAGGCCGGCCTGACTGCCGACCAGCTGGTGGTGCGGGCAACGGTGGTGACCGCCGAAGCGAAGGGCGGGCGGTGGACCTACACGACGGTGATCGCCGACGCGCCGGAGCCCCTGCACACCGTGCCCAATCGCGAGAGCTCCGAACTGCGCTGGGTGCCGGTGGACGAGGTCGCCGACATGCCGCTGCACCCCGGCTTCGCCGCCAGTTGGGAGCTGTTGCGCACGGAGTCGGCGGCGCTGCCGTTCCAGGTCATTCGCGAGACGTAAGCCGCGATTTCAACTCTCGAGCCGCGGCGGCGGGGTCCTCGGCCGCGGTGATGGCCCGCACCACCACGATTCGACGGGCGCCCGCCTCCAGCACCTCGGGAAGACGATCGAGGTCGATGCCGCCGATCGCGAACCACGGCGTCGCGGTGTCTAGCGTGGCGGCCGTGCGGACCAGGTCGAGCCCGGGTGCGGTGCGCCCCGGCTTGGTCGGGGTTGGCCAGCATGGGCCGACGCAGAAGTAGTCGACGTCCTCGGCTGCGGCCGCGCGGACCTGGTCGGCGTCGTGCGTGGACCGCCCGATCAGCGGGCCCGCTCCGATGACGTCGCGCGCGACCTTCAGCGGCAGGTCGTCCTGGCCGAGGTGAAGGACGTCGGCACCGGCAGCCCTCGCGATGTCGGCCCTGTCGTTGACGGCGAAGAGGGCGCCATGCCTTCGCGCCGCGTCGGCGAGCACCTCGAGCGCGGCCAGCTCACCTCGGGCCTCCAACGCGCCGAACTGCTTCTCACCTGCGGACCCCTTGTCGCGGAGCTGAATGATGTCGACCCCTCCGGCCAGCGCCGCGTCGGCAAATTCGGCCAGGTCACCACGCTCCCGCCTGGCGTCGGTGCACAAGTAGAGCCGGGCCGCCGCGAGGCGCTGACGAGGGTCACCCAGGGGTTCAACCATGCCGCGAAGGTTAGCGACCGGCGAGTACCCTCGAACACGCGACACGGGAGTCCCGGGACCGGGGGCTGAGAGTGGGTGCGATGACACCCTTACCGTCACACCTGATCCGGGTCATGCCGGCGTAGGAAGGAAAGGTATTGCGTACGCACCAGATCGGACGATCGCTGGCCGTCATCGGTGGCGGTGTCATCGGGCTGTCCGTGGCGCGCCGCGCGGCGCTCGACGGCTGGACCGTGCGCGTGCACCGGACCGACGCGCACGGCGCCTCCTGGGTAGCGGGCGGCATGTTGGCTCCCCACAGCGAGGGCTGGCCAGGCGAGGAGCAGCTGCTGCAGATCGGGCTGGCCTCGTTGCAGATGTGGCACACGGACTTTCTGGATGGGGTGCCCCCTGAGGTGGTGACCGCCCGCGAGTCGTTGGTGGTCGCCGTCGACCGTGCCGACGCGGCGGACCTGGCCACGACGGGGGAATGGCTGGCCGCCCAGGGGCATCCGGTGACGATGACTAGGACGGCGCGCGACCTCGAGCCGTTGCTGGCGCAGGGCATCCGGCACGGCTTCCGAGCTGAAACCGAACTGGCCGTTGACAATCGGGCGCTGGTCGCGGCGCTCGCGGCGCAGTGCGAGACTCTCGGTGTCACGTGGGCGCTGCCGGTCCGGTCACTGGACGAGGCTCGCGACGCCGACGTCGTCGTGATCGCCAACGGCATCGACGCGCCATCGCTGTGGCCCGGCTTGCCGATCCGCCCCGTCAAGGGCGAGGTGCTCCGGCTACGTTGGCGACGCGGATGTATGCCGCTGCCGCAGAGGGTGATTCGGGCCAGGGTGCACGGTAGGCAGGTGTATCTGGTGCCACGTGCCGACGGTGTGGTGGTTGGGGCGACGCAGTACGAGCACGGCAGGGATACCGCACCCGCCGTCGCCGGAGTCCGGGAATTGCTCGACGACGCCTGCGAGGTGATGCCGGCGCTGGGTTCCTACGAGCTTGCCGAATGTGCGGCGGGGCTGCGCCCGATGACCCCCGACAACGTGCCCATCGTCGGAAGGCTGGACGACCGCACGCTCGTTGCCGCGGGCCATGGCCGGTCGGGTTTCCTGTTGGCGCCGTGGACCGCTGCCACGATCGCGGCCGAGCTGAAGGTGGGGGTGCCGGCGTGAAGGTGATAGTCAACGACGAATCCGTCGAGATCGACGACAGGACAACCGTCGCCGACCTGTTGGAGAAATTGGGCATTCCCGACAAGGGCATCGCCGTCGCGGTCGACTGGGCGGTCATCCCGCGCTCGGAGTGGCACCATGCGCTCTCCGACGGGGCAAAGGTGGAAGTCGTGACGGCGGTGCAGGGTGGCTGACTCGAAGTTGACCATCGCGGGCCGAAGCTTCGGGTCGCGGCTGATCCTCGGCACGGGCGGGGCGGCCAACCTCGCGGTGCTCGAGGAAGCGCTCGTCGCCTCGGGAACCGAGCTGACCACCGTCGCGATGCGGAGGGTCGACGCGGACGGCGGCACCGGCGTGCTCGATTTGCTGAACCGGTTGGGCATCACACCGTTGCCCAACACCGCGGGCTGCCGCGGTGCGGCCGAAGCGGTGCTGACCGCTCAGTTGGCCCGTGAGGCGCTCAAGACGGATTGGGTCAAACTCGAGGTCATCGCCGACGAGCGCACGCTGCTGCCCGACGGCATCGAATTGGTCAGGGCGGCAGAACAACTGGTTGACGACGGGTTCGTCGTGATGGCCTACACCAACGACGACCCGGTACTGGCGCGGCGCCTTGAGGACATCGGGTGCGCCGCGGTGATGCCGCTGGGCTCGCCGATCGGAACCGGTCTCGGCATCGCCAATCCACACAACATCGAAATGATCGTCGAACGGGCCGGCGTGCCGGTCGTTCTCGACGCGGGGATCGGCACCGCGAGTGACGCCGCGCAGGCGATGGAACTCGGGTGCGACGCGGTGCTGCTGGCGACGGCCGTGACGAGGGCCGCAGATCCGCCCCTGATGGCCGCCGCGATGGCAGCCGCGGTGACGGCTGGCAGGCTGGCCCGCCAGGCCGGCCGGATACCGAAGCGGTTCTGGGCACAGGCCTCGAGCCCGAGCACGTGACCGGGAGGTACGTCGCGCTCGGCTCGTCGATGGCGGCAGGCCCGGGAATCAAGCCCAAGGCGGCGGACGCACCGGCAGGCGCCGGACGGTCAGCCGTCAACTACCCACACCTCGTCGCCGCCCAGCTGTCCCACGACCTCGTCGACGTGACGTTCTCCGGTGCCACGACCGCCAACATCCTGACCGAACGACAACGCGGGGCACCGCCCCAGCTCGCCGCGTTGAATGGCGACGAGAGCCTGGTGACGGTGACCATCGGCGGGAACGACGCCGGCTATTTTTCGATGCTCTTCGCAGCGGGCCTGCCGCGATGGACGCGATCGGTGCCCGTCCTCGGCGGGATGCTTCGCCAGCAACTCGACGTCGACGCGCGGGATGCGGCCCTGGCCAAGGTCGGTGAGTCGCTCAGGTCGGTGGGCCGCGAAGTGACGAACCGGGCGCCGTCGGCCAGGGTGCTCTTCGTCGACTACTTGACGCTGCTGCCGCCACCGGGCACACCCGCTCCGCCGTTCTCCGAGGAGCACCTGGAGACGGCGCGTCGGATCGCCGACACGCTGGAGCGGCTGACGGAGGAAGCGGCGACGGGCACCGGCTGCGAACTGGTCCGTGCGAGCGCGGCCAGTCGTGGACATCACCCCTGGTCCGAGAACCCATGGATGTCGCAGTTCGGGCTACCGCTGCCCGGGCGGGTGATGCCGCTGCACCCCAATGCGACGGGGATGCGGGCGGTCGCCGATCTGATCGTGCGCCAGTTGAGCTGAGAGCATGGTCCAGGTGATCGAATTACGCGGACTGACGAAGGTCTTCGGGCGGGGCGTCGGCCGAACCCGCGCCGTCGACGATCTCACCTGCTCGATCGAGGCGGGCGTCGTCACCGGCTTCCTCGGCCCCAACGGGGCGGGCAAGACCACGACGATGCGGATGATCCTCGGGCTGGATCACCCCACATCCGGTACCGCGACGATCGACGGCCGAACCTATCGCCAGTTGCCCGACCCGCTGCGCACGGTCGGCGCGCTGCTCGATGCCAAACAGGTGCACCCCAACCGGACGGCGCGCAATCATCTGCGCTGGCTCGCGGCCACCGCCAAGATCCCGTTCACCAGGGTCGACGAGGTGCTCGACATCGTCGGACTCACGGCGGTCGCCGACAAGTACGCGGGCACCCTGTCGCTCGGCATGAGTCAGCGGCTGGGGATCGCTGCGGCACTGCTCGGCGATCCGCCGGTGTTGCTGTTCGACGAGCCGGTCAACGGGCTGGACCCCGAGGGCATCCGCTGGGTGCGCACGCTGATGCGCGCGCTCGCGGGGGAGGGTCGCACCGTCCTGGTGTCGAGCCATCTGCTTGCCGAGATGTCCAATACCGCCGACCGACTGGTGGTGATCGGCCGGGGCAGGCTCATCGCCTCGACGACGGTCAGCGAGTTCGTCGGCAGGTCCGGCGCCGACGCGGTCCGTCTGCGCAGTCCCCAACTGGAGACCATGTCGGAGTTGCTCGTCGGCGCGGGTATCGACGTCGAGGCCGAACCCGACGGTTCGGCCCTTTCGGTGCGCGGCGCGGCGATCGAGGTGATCGGTGAACTGGCCGCCCGCAATGCGATCACCCTGCACGAGCTCAGCACCCGACAGGCCTCGCTTGAGGATGCCTACCTGCGTTTGACCGATGGTGACGTCGAGTACCGATCGGCCGGCCGATGAGCGCTTGCGCGAAGAGCGGAGTGGACCGATGAGCGCGCTCGCCGCCCTGAACGCCGAACGGATCAAACTGTCGACGATCCGGTCACCGCTCTGGTCGTGCATCGCCGCGGCCGTGTGCAGTCTTGGCATCGCCTCGATGCAGGGCGGCACGGCCTACGGCGCGGCAAGCCTGTCGCCGGAGAGCGCCGTCATCGGAGTTGCGCTGTTCGGGGTGCCGGTGTTGATGGTCCTCGCCGCCATGTCGGTGACCGGTGAGTACCGCAGCGGGATGATCCGTGCGACGTTCATCGCCAACCCGAACCGCGCCATGGTGCTCACGGCCAAGGCCGTTGTCGCCGCTGTCTTTTCGGCGCTGTACACGGTGCTGCTGACGATCGCCGCGGTGGTGGTGGCGCGGTTGTCTTCCGACCCCCTGCTCGGCACGGAGCTGTCACTGGCCGACGGCGGGGTGTGGCGCCTGGTCTTCGCGATGGCGACGTACGCGGCGCTGGCGGCGGTGCTCGGCGTCGGGGTCGGCGCGCTGCTGAGACACACCGCAGGTGCCGTCACGGCACTGCTGCTGTGGCCGCTCGTCGTCGAGCCGATCGTGGCGAACCTGCCCGACGTCGGTGAAACGGTCGGGCCCTACCTCCCGTTCGCCAACGTCTTCCTGTTCACCGGCGTCGACTGGCTGTACCCGGGCAGCGACATGCCGTGGGGGCCGTTCGGATCGCTGCTGTACTTCGTGGTGGTCGTCGGCGTCGTGCTCGTCGCGGCGGTCGTGCTGCTCTCCCGGCGTGACGCGTGACCTCTTGATATTCACGGTGACATTTGCGTGAAGTGTCATCCACTGCCGATGATGTACGCATGGCCGACAAGGTGTGGTTGACCCCGTCGCAAGGGCGGACCTGGCTGCACTACATGCGGGTGTATCACCGGATGGAATTCGAGATGAACCGGCAGCTGCAGGCCGAGTCCGGACTTTCGCTGGCCGACTACACGGTGATGAATGCGCTGTCCGCGGTGCCAGGACGTCGGCTCCGGCTATCGCAATTGGCCACCACCATCGGCTGGGAGCGCAGTCGGTTGTCCCATCACCTGCTACGCATGGCCCGGCGCGGCTTCGTCGACAGGGTGCAGTCGGACACCGATGGCCGGGCGACCGATGCCGTGCTGACCGATGCGGGTTGGAAGGCCCTTCGGGCGGCTGCGCCCAAGCACGTCGCGTGGGTACGCAAGACGTTCTTCTCCGACCTCGACGAAGGCCGGATCGTGGCTCTCGGCGATCTGCTTGACGAGGTCTACCAGACGATTCTGCGCGAAGGCACCCTGCCGCGACCGGACTGAATCACCGGACTGAATGACTACGTCTGGACTTCGCCGCCGTCGACGAACATCTCGCTTCCCGTCATGAAGCTGCTAGCCGACGAGGCGAGGAACACCACCGCGGCGGCGATTTCGTCGGGCTGGCCGATCCGACCGAGCGTCACGTCGGCGGTGAGGCTCTCCAACAACTCCCTTTCGCCACCGCTTGGCGCGAGACCGACGAGACCGGGCGTCTCCACCGGCCCTGGTACCAGTGTGTTCACCCTGATACCCCGGCCCGCCAACTCCGCCGCCCAGGTTCGGCCGAACGAGCGGACGGCGGCCTTCGACGCGGCGTACACGCCAAATGAGGGAATGCCCTTGGACGCCGACGTCGATCCCGACAGGATGATCGACGCGCCAGAGTTGAGCAGAGGCAGCATCTTCTGCACGGTAAAGAGCGTTCCAGCGACGTTGCGGTTGAACGTGTCGAGGTAGTGCTGCTCCGTGACGTCCTCGAGGGTCGCGAATTCGCCGCCGCCCGCGTTGGTGAACACCGCGTCGAGGCCGCCGCCGTGGGACTGCACTGCGTCGACGATGGCGTCCAATTGAGTCAGGTCGCTCACGTCACTGCGGATTCCGGTCGCCGCCGACCCGATCGATGCCACGGCCTCATCGATCGTCGACTGGTTGCGACCGGTGAGGAAGACGTGCGCGCCTGCCTTGGCCAGCGCGCGTGCGGATGCGAGACCGATGCCCGCGGTGCCGCCGGTGACGAGCGCGTTCTTGCCGTCCAGTGATCCCATGATTCTCCCTTTTGCGTGATCTATCACTTGATTTCAGCGTGCCCGATGTTGCGTGATATGTCAACCAATCGGCGGCGCGTCGAATTCGCGGCGCGACGCGTGACTAACGTTGTGCCGATGCGGTGTAGATCACGGACGGTACTGGCGGCTTTGACGGCGATCGTGTGTGCGGCGGGCGTCGCAGGATGCGGCAAGGAGTCCGCGAAGCCGACCCCCTCGGCGTCGCCCAGTGCCGCGGCGACTCCGGCAGATGACTTCGCGGTGGCGCTGAAGGGCCGCGTCACGACCGACGCGATGCTGGCACACCTCAAGAAGCTGCAGGAGATCGCCGACGCCAACGGTGGCAACCGGGCCCTCGGTTCGACCGGTTACGGCGCCAGTGCCGACTACGTCGCTCAGACGTTGCGGGACAAGGGCTTCGACGTGCAGACCAACGACTTCGACGTCCGGATCCCATTCGCCGACGAGCCGGTCGTGACGGTCGGTGGTCAACGGGTCAAGGCCGCGCCGCTCAAATACACCGTCGGTACCGGAGACGGCGGGGTCGACGGGCGCCTGGTGCCTGCCCGCACCGGCCCCAAGCCTGGGTGCGCGGTGTCCGACTACGACGGCATGGACGTCAAGGGAGCGGTCGTCCTGGTCGATCGCGGTGCGTGCCCGTTCGGCGACAAGCAGACGGTGGCGGCCGAACGCGGGGCGGTCGCGCTGATCGTGGCGAACAACGTCGACGGCGACGACCTCGGCGGCGGAACGCTGGGGGAGCGCACCGAGGTCAAGATCCCGGTGGTCAGCATCTCCAAGGCGGATGGCACCCGGCTGAGGGGGAATCCCGCCGCCACGACCATCGCACTGAACGCCGGCGTCCGCGTCGACCGCACCCACAACGTCGTCGCCCAGACCAAGACGGGTTCACCCGAGAACGTCGTGATGGCGGGCGCACACCTCGACAGCGTCCCCGAGGGGCCGGGTATCAACGACAACGGCTCGGGCGTAGCGGCAGTGTTGGAAACCGCTGTGCAACTTGGCAGTTCGCCCGACGTTCGGAACGCCGTCAGGTTCGCCTTCTGGGGAGCCGAGGAGGAGGGTCTGGTGGGGTCCACCAAGTACATCCAGACCCTGGACGTCGAGGGGCTCAAGAACATCGCGCTGTACCTCAACTTCGACATGTTGGCCTCGCCCAACCCCGGCTACTTCACCTACGACGGAGACCAGTCCGCGCCCCCTTCGGACAGCGTGCCGAGGGTCCCCGAGGGTTCGGCAGGCATCGAACGGCTGCTGGCCGCCTATCTCGGCGGTGCGGGCAAGGAACCTCGCGACACCGACTTCGACGGGCGCTCCGACTACGACGCCTTCACCCAGGCGGGGATCCCGGCGGGCGGGCTGTTCGCCGGCGCCGAGGAGAAGAAGAGTGACGACGAGGCGAAGATCTGGGGCGGAGCGGCCAACGAGCCGTTCGATCCCAACTATCACAAGAGCTCCGACACCTTCGACCATCTCGACCACGCGGCGCTCGACGTTCAGGGCAAGGGTGTCGCCTACGCCATCGGCGTGTACGCCCAGGACGAAGGCGGCCGCAACGGCGTGCCCGTCCGTGCCGACCGCACCCGCCACGTGGTGACGGCATCGTGAGGGCCTGCCCCCTCGCGCTGGCGGGCCTGTTGGTGGTGGCCGCGTGTTCGTCGACGCAGGAGCCGCCGCCCGCACCCGCCGCACAGTCCGCGCGCGAGCTGTCGGGCAAGGTGACCGCCGACGGCATGTACGCGCACCTGGAGAAGCTGTCCGACATCGCGACGGCCAACGGGAACAGCAGGGCCGACGGCACACCCGGCTACGACGCCAGCGTCGACTACGTCGCGGGCGTGTTGCGCGACAAGGGTTTCGACGTGCAGACGCCGGAGGTCGAACGGCTCGCCATGTCCGCGCCGGGAAAGCCGACGCTCGTCGCATCGGGCCGCAGCTTCGCCGTCGACCAGGCGTCGTTGTTGGTGACCACCGCGCCGGGAGGGCTCAGCGCGGTGACGCTGCGGCCTCAGCGCCCATCCGGTTGCAGCGCAGGCGATTACGGGTCGGTCGACGTCCGTGGCGCGATCGCGATCGTCGACGACAAGGACTGCTCCGTGGTCGACAAGCAGAACGCGGCCGTCGGCAAGGGGGCGGTCGGAGTGCTGGTGGTCAGCGATTCCGGGGCCACCGGCAGTCCGGCGGGTCTGTTCACCCCCGGGTACTACCAGCAGCTCACCTCGCCGGTCGCCGTGATCGACGAGGACGCCGATGCACAACTGCGCCGCACGTCGGCGCCGGTCCGGCTGACCCTGGACGCCAAGAGTGTGGTCGTGAAGTCGCGGAGCGTGGTGGCGCAGACCAAGACCGGTGATCCGCACAACGTGGTCGTCGCGGGTGCGCACCTCGACGCGGCGACGAGCAGCCCCGGTCTCAACGACGACGGCACCGGCGTCGCTGCGGTGCTGGAAACCGCTGTGCAGCTTGGTAGTTCGCCGACCGTCACCAACGCGGTGCGGTTCGTATTCTGGGGAGCGCAGCAGGCAGGGCTCCAGGGTTCGACCAGGTACGTGGCCAGCCTGGGCCGTGGCGGGCTGGACGACATCGCGCTCTATCTCGACTTCGACCTGCTGGGTTCGACGAACGCGGGCTACTTCACCTACGACGGCGACCAATCCGGTCAACCCAATCCGGACGTGCCCGCCGCGAAGGTGCCCGTCGGGTCGGCGGGCATCGAGCGGACGCTGGCCGGGTATCTGAATCTGGCCGGAGTGCGACCGGCCGACATGCCACTCGGTTTGGCGAGCGACTACAGCGCGTTCCTGCGCGCCGGGGTACCGATCGGCGGTATCACCACGGGATCGTCGGGACGCAAGACGGCGACGCAGGCCCGACTGTGGGGCGGTGCGGCCGGGACGCCGTTCGACCCCAACTACTTGGGGCCGGGCGACACGATCGCCAACGTCGACCGCGCCACTCTGTCGATCACCGGTCCGGCCGTGGCCTTCGCCGTCGGCACCTACGCGCAGTCGACCGAAGGCCCCAACGGAGTTCCCAGTCGGGGTTGACAGCAACTCCAGCGTTCTCACAGCTGTAGTGCGTATGAATATCGTTCGTGAAGAACACTTCTCGGCGATGGGCCGCAGTGGCGGGAACAGTCGGTGCGATCGCGCTCGGAGCCCTCTCGGCGGCCTGTAGCTCGACCGGCACTACCTCGCCCACCACGACCACGACGACCACGACACCGACGACCACATCGACGACCACGACCCATCGCCAACACGCGTCGGGCGGTGGTCAAGCGCCAGTCGAAACCGTCGCGCCGGGCACGGTGACGGAGACCGAAACGCAGGCTCCAGTCGCGCCGTCAACGGAGACGTCCGTCGCGACGTCGATCGAGACCGACACCCAGACGTCGACTCAAACGGTGACCGTCACACCGACCCGTCCGCAGCAACACGATTTCGGCCCTGGTACGAACGGGCAACACGGGTGACGAACTAGCCCCTAGCAGGGGTCGCCGGGCGGCGTGTAGTACGGCACCCCTTCGACCGTGTAACAGGGGACCTCGCCCCAGACGTATGGGGTGTCAGCCGAGGCGATCGCGACGCCCCTTGCCACGTCTCCGGCCACGTTGGTGCAACCGCCCACTGCCACGTGCCGTCCGCCGACGCCGCCGCAGATGTCGGCCTGAGCCGTTGGCGCCATGGCGAACGGTAGCGCCGCCAGCGCGGCAGTCGCCAGCAGTCCTGCTGCCAATTTCTTCATCGCATACATCCTTTTGCTAGCCCGACTCGGCGCCATTATCGCGCGGGTCAGCGGCGACGATCGGCGATTCGGCAAGTCCGTCGGCTCCATCGCCTTCGGCCTTTGCGGTCCGGAGGCCCAGCAATCGCATGCCGTGGTAGATGACCAATGCCGCGATCGACCCCAGCGAGATGCCGGTGAAGACCAAAGAACCTGCTTGCCAAGTGAAGTCGGCAATCCCGATGATCAAGGGGATGGCGGCGGTCATCTGGTTGACGGGCAGACTGAAGTCGACGTGATTGGTCAGCCAGATGCGGACACCGAGAATGCCGACCAGCCCATAGAGCACCACGGTCGCACCGCCAAGCACGCCAGGCGGAATCGCGGAGATGGCCGCGCCGACCTTGGGGCACATCGCCAGGACGATGGCCACGGCCGCGGCGATCCAGTACGCCGCAGTGGAATACACGCGGGTCGCCGCCATCACGCCGATGTTCTCGGCATACGTTGTGGTGGCCGACCCGCCGCCGAAGCCGGCGAGCGTCGTCGCCAACCCGTCCGCCGCGATCGCGCGACCCATCACGGGGTCGGTGTCGGTTCCCGTCATCTGGCCCACCGACTTCACGTGGCCGATGTTCTCGGCGACCAGCGCGATGACCGCGGGCAGGAACAGCGGCAGCACCGAGAGGCTGAAGGACGGTGCCTGGAATTCGGGAAGGCCGATCCACGGCGCGGACGCGATCGCGGACGTATCGACGTCGCCGAGGGCGAGCGCCAGCAGGTATCCGATGACGACGGCCAGGAAGATCGCCAGCCTGCCGATGATGCCCCGGAAGAACGCCAGGATCGCGACCAGCAGCACCAGGGTGACGAGCCCGACGAGCGGACCCTTCTCGAAGTTCGACTTGGCCGCGGGGGCGAGGTTGAACCCGATCAGCGCGACGATGGCGCCCGTCACCACCGGTGGCAGCGTGGCGTCGAGCCAGCCGGTGCCGACGAAGTGCACGATGGCGCCGATGGCGATCAGCAGCAGACCCACCGCGATGAGACCGCCGAGGGCGCTGCCCGTCCCGTTCGAGGCCACCGCCGCGGTGACCGGCGCGATGACCGAAAAGCTCGAGCCGAGATAGCTCGGTAGTCGGTTGCCCGTGATGATCAGGAAGAGCACGGTGCCGATGCCCGAGAACAGCAGCGTGGTGGCGGGCGGGAAGCCCGTCAGCACCGGCACCAGGAACGTCGCGCCGAACATCGCCACCACGTGCTGCGCGCCGATGCCGATGGTGCGCGGCCAGCTCAGCCGCTCATCGGGCGCGACGACGTGTGCGTCGGAGGGGACGGGTTTCCAGCTGAGTGGAATCACGGTTCTCGACTACACACCATCGCCGGTCATCGCGCGAATCGGCGGCGCACGGCGTAGACGGCAGCACCGAACAGCACGACGGCTACCCCGACCGCCACCGACGTCACCGGAAGCGTGAAGGCAAGGACGACACAGCCGATGAGGCCCACGGTCGGAATCAGCCTGGCGCCCAACGTCAGAGCCGAGGCGTTGGCGATCGCGTAGTACACGAGCACCGCGAACGACGAGAAGCCGATCGCGCCGCGGAGGTCGAGCACTGCCGCGAGCACCGCAACGATCGCGCCGACGGCGAGCTCCGCGCGGTACGGGGTGTCGAACCGTGGCTGCACCGCGGCCAGCAGACCGGGCAGGTGGCGGTCGCGGGCCATCGCAAGCACCGTCCGCGACACCCCGAGGATCAGGGCGAGCAGTGAGCCGAGGGCCGCGACCGTCGCGCCGACCCGAACGACGGGCGTCAGCCAGGGGCGGCCTGCTGCCGCCACCGCGTCGGCGAGCGGCGCCGTAGCGGAAGCCATTGCCGCACTGCCTAATTGCGCGAGGACGGCCACGGCGACGACCGCATAGATCACCAGCACCAGCCCAAGCGCAATGCGGATCGCACGCGGGATCGTCGTCGACGGATCGCGCACCTCCTCGGCCAGCGTCGCGATGCGCGCGTAACCGGCGAACGCGAAGAACGACAACCCCGCCGCCTGAAGGACACCGAGCAGGCTCGCGTCGTGCCACGCCAGACGCGAGACGTCGGCGTCACCGGACCCGATGATCGCGACGACCACCGCGGCGAGCACTCCCAGGACGACCGCGACGATGAGCCGCGTGAGCCATGCCGACTTCTGGACGCCGACGGTGTTGACCGCCGTCAGCGCAACCACCGCGGCGACGGCCACCGCGTGGGCGTGCGTCGGCCATGCGTAGCTGCCGACCGCGAGTGCCATCGCGGCACACGACGCGGTCTTGCCGACGACGAAGCTCCACCCGGCGGTGTAGCCCCAGAACGGGCCCAGTCGCTCGCGGCCGTACACGTAGGTGCCGCCGGACCGCGGGTAGAGCGCGGCGAGGCGGGCCGACGACGTCGCATTGCAATAGGCGACGACCGCCGCGACGGCGAGGCCGAGCAGAAGCGCCGATCCGGCGGCCGCTGCGGCGGGGGCAAGGGCCACGAAGATGCCGGCGCCGAGCATCGACCCGAGTCCGATGACGACGGCGTCCGGCGTGCCGAGGCTGCGCCGGAGCGCGGGTGGTTCAGGGCCAGCCACGCGGTCGAGCGTAGCGGCTAGTCGGGATAGGCCGACGTCAGGCGGCTCGCCTCGGGCTTGAGGAAGACGTCGTTGAACGTGACGGTGCGGAGGTTGCGGTCGTGGATGATGTCGACCAGCTCGCGGTAGACGCTCAGCACCGGCGGGTGATTCAGGTGACCGATCACGATCGACTGCGGAACGTAGTACTTGTCGGCGTTGGCCACGATGTCCCTCGGGGCCAGGATCTGGTCGTCACCCTGGTTGCCGTTCCACAGGGCGGTCTCGGTGTAGCCGAGGTCGGCGGCCACCGATTGGACCAGGTCGTTGTAGGCGCCGTACGGCGGTCGGTAGTACGGCGTGGCGTCCACGCCGAAGGTGTCGGTGATGAACTGATGGGTGTGCCGCAGCTCGTCGGCGATCCTGGCGCCGGTCAGTTTGGTCAGATCCGGGTGGATCCAGGTGTGATTCCCCAGCTGGATCTGACCCGACTCCACCAGTGGCATCAGCAGGTCGCGGTTGTCGGTCCACGACGAGAACACCCCGGTGACGAACATCGTGAGGCGGATGCCGGTGTCCTTCGCCAGCTGGCAGTACGCCCGGACGACGCCGGTGTCGACCCCGTCGTCGAGGGTGAGCGACATCAGGTCGCCGGGGCCAGGCAGCGAGCTGAGCACGCCGCCGCCAGGAATGAGCATCCGCGCCTGCGCCTGCGGTGGTGGCAACAGCTCGGGCCACGGGGGTGGGGGCGGCGGTCCGACCGGCGTCGGGGGGGTGGGAACCTGCGCAGCGTGGCTCGACGCATCCGCGCCACAGCGGACCAGGGCGATGCCGGCAGCCGATGCGACCACGCCCATGAGCACGTTGCGTCGGGACAGCATCGTCCCATCCGTCACTCTGGTCACAGCAGGCACGCTCAGCAGAGTAACTGCCGAGCGGCCCTCAACCGGGGAAGCTGGCGTGACTGTCGGAAAGTCGGCGCTTGGTGTTTGCCGTCAGTTGCCTGGGAACGAAGGCGAGCGTTACCGGTTGCGGGCCACGTTGGCGGCCAGATAGCCGCCGTAGCCGAGCAGGCCCGCGATGGCCAGCTTCCGCGTCTTCGGCGCGGCCAACCCCAGCCCCAGCGCCGTCTCGAGGCCGCCGTTGATCTTGAGGTACCGGTCGGTGTCCTTCGGGAACGCCGACTTCGTGATGCCCACGAACAACGCGGGGCGGACGAAGTGCGCCACACCCGTTCCTGCCAAGGCCAATCCGACGAGCGTTGGCAGTTTCGAACTACTCTCCTGCGGCACGTACCGATCCTCTCTGATCAGGCAATCTGATGGTCACGCGATTTGATAGTCACGCGATCTGGTAATCACTCAGTGGGAACTCGGACGCTTCCTTGATGGCCGCCTCCGTCGACGACGGCCGCAGCAGCGTGGGCTCACCCGCCGGATTGAAGTAGTACGAGTGGGCACTTGCACAGTTGCCGGTCGTGAACAACGAGTCGCCGAGAAGCTCCGTCATCTTGTCGAGAAACGCCGTATTGGCCTCCTCGGTGACCTCGAAGGTCGTGGCACCGCGCCGTTTCACCTCCGACAGCAGCCGGTCCATCAGCCGCATCTGATACTCCATCGTGTTGAAGAAGTTCAGCCCGAGGAACGCATACGGACTCGCCAGGCTCAGGTAGTTCGGGAAGTACGGCATCGAAACACCTTGGTATGCCTGGAACCTGGTGTCCCGCCACCACTTTCCGAGATCCCGGCCGTCGCGACCGATCACTTCGATGGCGGGGAAGTTGGCCTGCCACAGATCGAAACCCGTGGCCAGCACGAGGGTGTCGATGACGTTCTTGGTGCCGTCCTTGCCGACCAGGCCGTCGGCTTCGACGTGGTCGATGCCCGCGTCCTGCAGGTGGACGTGTGGCTTGGTGAACGCGCGGTAGTAGCCGTTGGAGAACGTCGGGCGCTTGCAGCCGAAGTCGTAGTCCGGAGTCAGGCGGCGACGCAGGTCGGCGTCGCGGATGACCACGAATCGGTGCAGCCTCGACAGACCGGCAGCCGAGACGTTGAACCGCCCGCGGAAGGTCTTGTAGTGCCGCACGCCGACCGAGACCATCACCTCGTAGATCGAATCCGTGAACCAGCGAAGTACGCGCTGCGTCAACGGGATCCGTGCGAACATCCGTTTGGCCCGTTCGCCGAAGCGCGGGTCGATCTTCGGGACCACCCAGATCGGGGTGCGCTGGTAGACGGTGAGGTCGGCGGCCCCCTTGGCAAGCTCGGGGATCAGCTGCACGGCCGTCGCGCCGGTTCCGATCACGGCGATGCGGCGTCCGGAGGCGTCGAAGTCGTCCTCCCACTTCGTGGTGTGGATGACCTTGCCCTCGAAGTCCGCGATGCCGGGGATGTCGGGTATCGCGGGCTGGGACAGGAACCCCGTCGCGGTGATCAGGTAACGCGCGGTGAGCGTTTCACCACCGGCCAGGGCGATCCGCCAGACGCTCGCGTCCTCGTCCCAGCGTGCGCCCTCGACCGTCGTGTTGAAGCGCATGTGCTTGCGGACGTCGTACTTGTCGGCGACGTCGTCGGCGTACTGCTTGATCTCCGGGCCAGGGGTGAACAGGCGCGACCAGTTCGGGTTGGGCTCGAAGAAGTAGGAGTACGTGGTGGTCGGCACGTCGACGGCCAGGCCGGGGTAGTGATTGACGTACCACGTGCCGCCAAGGTCGTCCTCGCGGTCAAGGATGACGAAGTCGTGAAGGCCATTCCGCTTGAGTTGGATCGCTGCGCCGATCCCCGCGAACCCGGCTCCCACGATGACCGCGTCGAATTGCTCCGTAGTCATTCCGAAACGGTACCTCAGGTACTAGGTAGCGTCCGGCACGGCTGCCGCTAGCCCTTGAGCGATCCGCTCCGCTTGTCCTCCGTCGTCGCGATGCACACGATCGCGCGGTCGCCCTGACCCCACGTCTCCGCCGTGGGGTAGAGCACGAAAACGCCGATCGAGTCGTCCGTCATGGCGTCCGGCGAGTACGACTCCAACTCTGCCGGGCACTTGTTCTGCCACTCGTCGATCGTCGACTGACCGGGATAGCCGCCGTCGGGCATCGTCAGCACCGCGTAGGCCTCACCGGCGTGCGGTTGATTGCAGTCCGTCTTCGGCACCAGTTGCACCAGCGCGGCGTCCGGGATGTCGGTGAGGCAGTCGCCGACGGCCAGATCGGTGGCGATGACCTTGTCCTTGGTCGCGACCATGAAGAACACGACCGCGGCGACCAGGCCGCCAAGCAGCACGACCGCGAGGACGCCGAGTCCGATGAACAGGCCCTTGCGCGACTTCTTCGTAGGCGGTGGAGCCTGCGCCGGGTAGTGGTATCCGGGGGGCGGCTGGCCGTACTGGCCCTGCGGCGCATACGGGCCCTGCTGATACGGCATCGGGGGCGGCGGCGGGGGGTACTGCGCGCCGGGCGGCTGGTACGCAGGCGGCTGATTCGGGTCTCCCGGCGGCCAGGTCATCCCCGGAAGATAGCAGGATCAGGGCTGTCGCGACCGCAGTGCTGCATCGACGGCCAATGCGGGGACGTCGAGGGTCTTGGAACCGAGATCGTGGCGGGCGCCGGTCACCTCGACGACCTCGGAGGGCGCCGAGATCAGCGCGGCCGCTGCTCGCAACTCGTCGATCGTTCCGAACGGGTCGGAGGTGCCGTGGGTGAACACGGTCGGCACGGTGATGCGCGGCAGGTGCTCGGTGCGGGCGCGTTCGGGCTTTCCCGGCGGATGCAGCGGATACGAGAACAGGGTGAGGACGTCGACCGCCAGCCCATCGGCAACCGCCATCGACGTCATCCGGCCCCCGTAGGAGTGGCCGCCCGCGAGCACCGGCCCGTCGGTCATGGACCGTGCCATGGCGACGGCCTCGACGATGCCCGCCTGATCGGCGGCAGCAGATCCCGATGGCGGCCCCTTCGGCCTGCGCCGACGGTAGGGGAGGTTGAAGCGCACGGCCAGCCAGCCGCGTCCTGCCCACTGGTCGCACAGCTTGACCAGCATGGGGGAGTCGCGGCTGCCGCCGGCGCCGTGGGTCAGCAGGACGATGCCGGTCGGCTCCCCCACGGGGGCGTGTGAGACACCTGCGATGGCGTCAAAGTCCATCGGTCAATGCTCCTCGCGCAAGCGCTCGTCGGTGGTCAGCCTGAATAGGGCCGAGACGGGGCCGTGGCCGTGGCCTAGCGGGTAGGCGGCGCGCAGGCATTCGGTCACCCATTTCTTGGCGAAGGCGACTGCCTCGGGCACTGAATAGCCGTGCGCCAACGCGGAAGCCGTCGCGGCCGCCAGCGTGTCGCCTGCGCCGTGATCGTGGCCGGTGTCGATGCGCTCGGCGTCGAACTCGTGGAACTCGTTGCCGTCGAACAGCACGTCGCGGCTGTGCGACGACGAACGAAGGTGGCCGCCCTTGACCAACGCCCACCGGGGCCCCAGCGCGTGCAGCGCCCGCGCCGCGTCGCGCTGCGATTTCGAGTCGATGACATCGATGTCGGTGATGAGCCGCACCTCGTCGAGGTTCGGTGTGACCAGCGTGGCAAGCGGAAACAGTTGGGTGCGAAGGGCATCGAGCGCCGACGGGTGCAAGAGGGGATCGCCGTGCATGGACGCGCACACCGGGTCGACGACCAGCGGCGCCTCAATCCCGAGGCCGCGCCACGTCTGGGCGACCGCCTCGATGATGTCCGACGACGCCAACATCCCCGTCTTGGCGGCCTGAATGCCGATGTCCTCGACGACGGCCCGGATCTGCCCGGTGATGACGTCGAGGGGGATTTCGTGAAAGCCCTTGACGCCCACGGTGTTCTGCACGGTAACCGCGGCCACCGAGACGCAGCCATGCACGCCGAGCATGGCGAAGGTCCGAAGGTCGGCCTGGATGCCCGCGCCGCCGCCCGAGTCCGTTCCCGCGATGGTCAGCACGCGCAGCGGGGTCTGCCCCGCCGGGGTGAGCGGTAGATAGTTCACGTCGACAAGGGTAGATAGACGCGGTTGCCCTGCTGGGCGAACTCCTCGGATTTCCGTTGCATCGCCTCCCTGACGTCATGGCTGATGCGCATCGAGCAGAACTTGGGCCCGCACATCGAACAGAAGTGCGCGGTCTTGGCCGGCGCGGCAGGCATGGTCTGGTCGTGGTACTCGCGGGCGGTGTCCGGATCGAGCGAAAGGGCGAACTGGTCCTCCCACCGGAACTCGAAGCGCGCCGTGGACAGAGCGTTGTCCCGCAACTGGGCGCGCGGGTGTCCCTTGGCCAGATCGGCGGCATGCGCGGCGATCTTGTAGGCGATGACGCCGACCTTGACGTCGTCGCGGTTCGGCAGCCCCAGGTGCTCCTTGGGGGTGACGTAACAGAGCATCGCGGTGCCCGCCTGCGCGATGATGGCGGCGCCGATCGCCGAGGTGATGTGGTCATAGGCGGGCGCGATGTCGGTCGCAAGGGGGCCAAGCGTGTAGAACGGCGCTTCCTCGCACAGCTCTTCCTCGAGGCGCACGTTCTCGACGATCTTGTGCAGCGGCACGTGACCAGGACCCTCGATCATCACCTGAACGCCGTGGCCCTTGGCGATCCTGGTGAGCTCGCCGAGGGTGCTCAGCTCGGCGAACTGCGCGGCGTCGTTGGCGTCGGCGATCGACCCGGGGCGAAGGCCGTCGCCGAGGGAGAACGTGACGTCGTAGCGGGCAAGGATCTCGCAGAGCTCGTCGAAGTGGGTGTAGAGGAACGACTCGGTGTGGTGGGCCAAGCACCAGGCCGCCATGATCGATCCACCGCGGCTGACGATGCCGGTGACCCGGTGCACCGTCAGCGGGATGTAGCGCAGCAGCACGCCTGCATGCACGGTCATGTAGTCGACGCCCTGCTCGCACTGCTCGATCACGGTGTCGCGGTACACCTCCCACGTCAGCGCGGTGGGATCGCCGTCGACCTTCTCCAGTGCCTGGTAGAGCGGCACGGTGCCGACGGGAACCGGCGAGTTGCGCAGGATCCACTCGCGGGTGGCGTGGATGTCGCGGCCGGTCGAGAGATCCATGATGGTGTCGGCGCCCCAGCGGGTGGCCCACACCATCTTCTCCACCTCTTCGGCGATCGACGACGTCACCGCCGAGTTGCCGATGTTGGCGTTGACCTTCACCCCGAAGGCCTTGCCGATGATCATCGGCTCGCTCTCGGGGTGGTTGTGGTTGGCCGGGATGACGGCACGGCCGCGAGCGACTTCGTCGCGGACCAGCTCGGCGGAGACGCCCTCCCGTTCGGCGATGAAGGCCATCTCGGCGCTGATCTCACCGGTGCGAGCACGCTGCAACTGGGTGCCGCGGTCCCTCGTCACGCCGGGTCGTGGCGGCAGTCCGGCGGCCAGATCGATGACCGCCGACGGGTCGGTGTACGGCCCGGAGGTGTCGTAGAGGTCAAGGTGCTCGCCATTGGTCAGGTGGACCCTTCGCGACGGCACCCGCCCGCCGTCGGGGAGTTCTCGATGGTTCTTCGTGCTGCCGGTGATGACACCGGTGGTGACGGAAACAGGGTCGACAACAGGATTCATCTCAGTACTCCCTACGCCGGCATTACCCGGTCAGGTTCATACGGTCGACGGCACCATGGGGCCGATAAAATCGGCCAAGCAGCCGTCCTCTCAGCGCACTTGGTGTGTGCTCCCGCGCGGACGGGTCTCAACCTACCCCAGGGCCGAGTGGCGGGTGTGAGGCAATCGAGGGGAATAGGAATTGCCTCGAGATGTTTTGTATAGCTAACATATGCTTTTTGGGCGGTGCCGCCCGCTATGCACTGATTTTCGATATGAAGCGAAGCTGATGACGACTGAGATTGAGACGACGGAGCCCTCCGGCGGCGGGTCCGACACCGCGCTGGCCGATACCGCCAAGCGGCGTCGCACGATGGACCACGACCACCCGCACTACAAGTGGGTGGTGCTGTCGAACACCACGCTCGGCACCTTGCTGGCCACGATCAACGCGTCGATCGTCCTGATCTCGCTGCCAGCGATCTTCCGCGGCATCGGGCTCAACCCGCTCGCGCCTGGCAACGTCAGCTACCTGCTGTGGATGCTGATGGGCTATCTGGTGGTCACCGCGGTGCTGGTGGTCCCGTTCGGTCGCCTCGGCGACATGCTGGGCCGCGTCCGCATCTACAACTGGGGCTTCGTGGTCTTCACCGTCGCTGCTGTCGCCCTGTCGTTCGACCCGTTCCACCTCGGTGGCGGCGCCCTGTGGTTGATCGGCTGGCGCGTGCTCCAAGGCGTCGGCGGCGCCATGCTGATGGCGTCGTCGTCGGCCATCCTCACCGACGCGTTCCCCGCCAACCAGCGTGGCATGGCGCTCGGCGTCAACATGGTGGCCGCCGTCGCGGGCTCGTTCCTCGGGCTGTTGATCGGTGGCTTCCTGTCCGAATGGCACTGGAAGGCCATCTTTTGGGTCGGCGTGCCGATCGGCATCCTCGGCACCATCTGGAGCATCCGGTCCCTGCGCGAGCTCGGCGCGCGCACGCCGGGCAAGCTGGATTGGGCGGGCACACTGACCTTCGGCGTCGGCCTGACCGTGCTGCTGGCTGGCATCACCTACGGCATCCAGCCCTACGGTGACGCCACGACCGGCTGGACCAACCCGCTGGTGCTCGGCGCCATCGCCTTCGGACTGCTGTCCCTGGTGGCGTTTTGCTTCATCGAACTGCACGTCGATTCGCCGATGGTCGACGTCCGGCTGTTCAAGTCCGCCTCGTTCGGCATGGGCAACCTCGCGGGGCTGATGTCCTCCATGGGGCGCGGCGGTCTGCAGTTCATGCTCATCATCTGGCTGCAGGGCATCTGGCTTCCGTTGCACGGCTACAGCTTCGAGTCCACCCCGCTGTGGGCGGGCATCTATCTGCTGCCCATCACCGTCGGGTTCCTGGTCGCCGGTCCCATCGCCGGCTCGCTGTCCGACCGCTTCGGCGCGCGCCCGTTCACCGTCGGCGGCATGCTGCTGATGGCGGCCACCTTCATTGCGCTGGTGATGATCCCCGTCAACTTCAACTACTGGATATTCGCCGTCCTGGTGTTCCTCAACGGCCTCGGCGGCGGCATCTTCACCGCCCCCAACACGGCGGCGATCATGTCCAGCGTTCCTGCCGCCCAACGAGGTGCGGCCTCCGGCGTGCGTGCGACGTTCTTCAACGCGGGCTCGTCGCTGTCGATCGGCGTCTTCTTCTCGCTGATGATCATCGGACTGGCCAACACCTTGCCGTCGGCGATGAGCAGTGGCCTACAGGCGCAAGGTGTTTCGTCATCGGTCGCACACGACGTGGCGAACCTGCCACCGGTCGGCAGCCTGTTCGCGGCCTTCCTCGGCTACAACCCGATGGGCGAGTTGCTCGCGCCGTCGGGTGCTCTGACCCAACCCGGTGTCAACGCCGACGTGCTGACGGGCAAGACGTTCTTCCCGCAGTTGATCACCGAGCCGTTCCACTCCGGGCTGACCGTGGTGTTCATCGCGGCCGCGGTGATGATGTTGCTCGGTGCGGTGGCATCGCTGTTCAACCCGGGCCGCTACGGCTCGGAGGTCGGCGCCGACAACGCGGCCTAGCGAGCGCCCGCGGTTGACCTGAAGGCAGGTTGAGCTCCTACCGTGGGCAGCATGAGCGACGAACGCCCCGAACTCTCCGACGATGACGGCCTGCTGAGCGAAGCGCGGCGGGCCGTCGCGAGCTTCGTCGCCGGGCTGCAGGCAGGTGCCGACGCCCGCGACGCCGACGTGTTCAACGCGGACTTCGCCGCGGACGTGCTGTGGGGAACTCCCTACGGCGACACGGTCGTCGGCTACGACACCCTGCACGCCGTGCACCAAAGGATGCTTCCCGCGGCCAAGGGTGGCGCGGCCTCCCGCTACGAGACGGTCCGGGTCAGCGCTCCGGCACCCGACGTCGCGATCGCGCAGGTGCGCCGGATCGCATTCGACGCGGCGGGCACCACGGTCGCCGACACCGATCCGAGGACGTTCTCGGAGATGACCACGTTCGTGCTCGTCAGGCGGGGCGGGCAGTGGTGGCTCGCCGCGGGACAGCACACGCCGATCCGGCCAAAACCGGCCTAGACGTGTGACCCGGGGCACAGTCTGGGTAACCAACCGCTCATGACGACCACCAACGATCGATCGCGCGAGATTCGCGCGCAGGCATACGAGCACGCCGAAGCGGCTCGTGACGCCATGGACGCCAAACGACGCGAAGCTGGTGACGGACTCGCCGGGTGGATCGCGGAGCGCGCGGCGGACTGGGACCTGTCCGGCCAAGATGAGACCACAATGCAGCGCCAGAAGTTCCTGTGGAACGTTTTGGTCGACTACTGGTTCCGCATGGAGATGGACGGCTGGGAGAACCTCCCGCCCTCACCCGTGCTGCTGGTCGGCATCCACTCCGGAGCGCCATTCGTCTGGGACGCGTGGACGGTCGGGGTGCAGTGGTGGCGCCGCTT
>NZ_JAVRQA010000058.1:0-4828 GCF_032161845.1 Mycobacterium sp. | reverse complement strand
GCACAGGCAAGACCTGCTTCCCTCCGGCGGGATGGACGCAGTGGCCGCCGCGGAGCTGCCGATCATGCTCGCCTACGGCGAGGCACTGGAAGGGACGGGCAAGCCGCTGGTCGCAGCGGGCAGTATCGGCTCGCCTGGAAACCTGGGCCGGCCGGCCACCGAGGACGACCCGGCCCTTCCCAGCGGGGAGGAGTTCAAGGGCACGCTGCGTGTTCGCAACGTCGTGGAACGGGCTGTCGTTGGCCTCGCCGAGCGGGGAGTGCGGTCTTCGATCGTGCGGCTTCCGCTCATCGCGCACGGCCCGACCGATAGTGCCGGCTTTCTCCCGGGGCTGATCGCGCTCTCGCGGGAGAAGGGCTTCGCCGGCTACCCCGGAGACGGCATGAATTCGTGGAACGCCGTACACATCCGCGATGTCGCCTCCGTGTTCCGCCTGGCGTTGGAGAAGGGTCCGGCCGGTAGATATTGGCACGCGGTTCAGGATGGGGGCATCCCGTTCCGCGAGATCGCCGAGGCCATTGGCAGCCGTCTGGATCTGCCCGCCGTGAGCGTTCCCGTGGATGCACTGATGCTGCCGGGATACTTCGGGATGTTCACGAATCTGGTCACGCTGGACCTCCCAGCGTCCAGCCTCATCACCCGCCAAACCGTGGGCTGGGAACCCTTTCAGCCCAACCTGTTCGCCGACTTGGACAACGGACACTACTTCCCGGTGGCGGGCGCATGACCACGTTCGCCCCGCACCGTGACACGTTGGAGTCCTTCGTCGACTGCATCCACGGTGGCGTCGACATCGACGTCCTCACCCGATTACTCGCCGAGGACGTGATGCTATACGGCCCGTTCGGCGATGACCCAGTCGTCGGCCGCGCCGCCGCCGTGGAGACCATCAAGAAAGTCAACGGACTGTCCTCAGACGACACCTACCTGGAGGTGCTCAGCGGCGAGACCCACCACGCCGCGCACTTCCGGCTGCAAGTCGGGGACGCCGCAGTCAACGGAATCTTCTTCGTCTTGCTCGACGCGGACGGCAAGATCGCCGAGGTATCCATCTTCTACCGCACGCTGCCGGCCGGCGTCGCACTGCAGCGCAACCTCGCCGAGGCAATCGGCATGCCGCCCTGGGAATTACGCACCGAAAGGGAGTAACGGCGAAACCCGGCTCTGCCAGTTCGGCTCCGCCCTTCTTCCACGCCGTTCGGTTGGTTGACAGGACAACCAACCGAGCTAAGGTGGAGGAGTCAACCTTTTGATTCACAAGCCAAGATTGGACACCACATGAGCATCATCAGCATCATCGGCACCGGTAACATGGCCCGCGCCATCGGGGCGCTGGCAGTAGCGGGCGGCAACACCGTCGAGGTGATCGGCCGCGATCAGGCCAAGGCCGCTGATCTGGCCGGGGCCCTCGGCGGCAGCGCCACGACGGGAGAGTTCGGCGCCGTGCCAGCCGGGGAGATCGTCATCGTGGCCCTGAGGTACGCCGATGTCGTTCCGGTCGTCGCCAAATACGGAAATGCTTTGGCGGACAAGGTCATCGTCGACATCAGCAACCCCTTCAATGCCGATGCCGACGGGCTCGCCATCCCCGACGACACCTCGGTCGCCCAAGAAGTCGCCAAGGCGGCCCCGGCCGGCGCCCACGTGGTGAAGGCATTCAACACCGTCTTCGGCCATGTCCTGGAGAAGGGTCGGACGCTGGATGTGTTCTTCGCTGGCGACGACGCGCAGGCCAAGGCGGGCGTGGCGGAATTCATCACGAGCCTCAAGCTGCGCCCGTTGGACGTCGGCGGCTTGAACATGGCGCACTGGCTGGAGGGCACGGGCCTGGTCCTGATGGGTCTCGCCCGTCACGGAGCGGGGAATTTCGACATCGCTCTCGGCGCCACGGATGTCGTCGCCTGAGCCGCACCCACCATCACCGAAGGACAGAGGAGCCGCGCGATGAAGCTTGGTTTCGCCATTCCCTCAGTCGGGCCCGCCGTCACCAGTGCCGTTGGCCTGAGCGCGTTCTGCCGCGGGCTGGAGGACCTTGGTTATGACACGCTGTGGGTCGCCGATCGACTGCTCACGCCGGTGAACATGCAGGCGACCTATCCGGGCAAGGAGCAGCCGTATCCGCCGCAGATGACCCGCAATCTCGATCCGGTGCTGCTGTGGACGGTCGCCGCGACGGCGACCAGCCGGGTGCGGCTGAACGCCAGCACGCTCAACACGTTCTACTACGAACCGACGCACCTGGCCCGGCAGCTGACAACGCTCGACGTGCTCAGCGACGGCCGCCTCGACGTTGGCGTGGGAGTCGGATGGATGAAGGACGAACTCGACATCGCCCGCGGCGCGGACTGGCGTCGGCGCGGGCGGATGCTCGATGACCTGCTGGCGTTCCTGCACCGGTGGTGGACGACCACCCCGGTGTCCTGGGACAGCGAATTCTTCTCCCTGCCGCCGGTCCACGCCGACCTGCGCCCGGTCCAGGCTGGCGGTCCGCCCATCTGGATCGGCGGTGCCAGCGAGGCCACCATGCGCCGGGTCGGCCGCATCGGCACCGGCTGGCTCGGGGTCGACGGGCTGCAGGACTCGTCGGACCACATGTGGTCGATTGCCCGCCGTGCGGCGCAAGACGCCGGCCGCGATCCGGACGCGCTGAAGACCGCCATGCGGATCAACCTCGAAGCGGGCACGTCCGTTGACTCGGTAGTCGACAGGCTCGAGCGCCTCGCCGGGTCCGGTGCCGATGAGGCGATCGTGGATGCCTTCGCACTGTTCCCCACCCTTGACCAGACGCTTGACTTCGCCGGCCAGGTAATCGCCCGATGGAGTGATCGTCGGAAAGCTTGACGGCAAGGTGGCTTAGTCAGATTATTTTGGTGTCACCCATGATCACCGTAATATGAAGTGCCGCAGCTTATTTCGCGTGCGTTCCAACGTCATTGATGAGCTTCAGGACGAGACCGGTCGCTTCCGGTGCTCGCCCGGTGGGCAACAGCACCAAAATCGGTCGAACCGTCAACTAGTGTTGCGTCGTCACCGCCGCAAGGCCGCGATCGAAAGGTGCCACCGATGCCACAGGCGTCACGGCCCACCGCACCGTCGCCGGGCTGGGGCGTTGCCCTCAGGTCGGGGCCGGCAGCGGGCACGAAGCTCACCGAGCAGTACGTCCAATTGGTCGCCAGGGATGCGTACTTCTGGGCGTGGCCGCTGGTCAACATGATCAACCGTCGATCATCCTTTGCCGGGGTGACCCAACCGGTGCGGGCGGGGCCCGTGCCGAGGGCGCCGCTGAACAACGTCGCGATGCTCACCGACTACATCGCACCCGAGCAACGTCTGGTCGCTTGCCCCAATCAGGACGTCGTCTACGGGGCGGGCTTTCTGGCACTCGACCAGTCGGCTGTGGTCCTTCAGGTACCGGACTTCGGCGACCGATTCTGGGTGTACCAGGTGGTCGACAGCCGGACGGATGGGTTCGCCCAACTGGGCGCGATGTACGGCACGACACCAGGCTTCTACCTGCTTGTCGGCCCGACGTGGGATGGCGACGTTCCGGCCGGAATCACCGAGGTATTCCGCTCCTCGACCAGCACCGGCAACGTCATCCCGCGTGTCTTTCTGAACGACGACGACGCCGACCGCGCTGCCATTCAGGATGTCCTGCAACGGATTGCGGCGTACCCGATTGCGGAGTTCGACGGCACCATGAAACGTACGGATTGGCGAACGCTGCCTGTCGTGCCCCTTCCCGACTCGGGGGAGCAAGAGACGCAAGCGGTTCCGCCGGAAACGTTCTTCGACGTGTTACCGCACGCGTTGGCCGACGCACCACCCCTTCCCGGGGAGGAGGCCCGTTACGCGCAGGTACTCGCCGTGCTCGAGGCGGCCGCCTCCGACCCCGCCATGCGTGCCGCGATGGACGTGGCCGCAGCCGAGTCGTATGAACAACTGGTTCGGCCGCTCTTCGAGTTTCGCAACTACGGGCTGCAGTTGCCCCATCACTGGAGCACGGTCGACAACTCAGCAGCCTTCGGAACCGACTACTTCACCCGCACGGCAGTGGCCAAATCGAACATCTTCGTCAACCAGGCGAAGGAGACGAAGTACTTCTACCAAGATCTCGACGTCGACGGAGTCCGACTCAACGGCGCCAACGGTTACACAGTCACCTTCCCGCCCGACGGCACTCCGCCCGTCGACGGCTTCTGGTCGCTGACGCTCTACAACGCGCACCATTTCTTTGCGACCAATGACATTGGCCGTTTCTCGTTGGGTACCAAGAACACTCATCTCCGGCGCGGCGCCGATGGGAGCCTTGCCCTTCACGTCCGAGCCGACCCGCCCGAGGACGAACTTCACGACAACTGGCTGCCCAGTCCGGCGGGCGCCGACTTCACCCTCTACATCCGTGCGTACTGGCCGAAAGCCGCCGTTCGGGACGGCCGCTGGACTCCGCCACCCGTCGTGCGCGTCGGGTAACGCTCAGCCACACTGCGACTCGATCGCAGATTGCGGGTAGTCGGGAACGGCCGCGATCACCCATTCGACGTTTTGGGCACCGATGAACATGACGTACTGCCGACTGCGCAAACTAGCGCCACTGATGGTTCACGGCGACGCCGTTCCTCCCGACGCAGTTCCTCCCGACGCAGTGCCTCCCGAAGTGGTCCCACCGCTGGGCGCGGTGCCGCTGGGTGCCGTGCCGGTGGGCGCGGTGCCGGTGGACACCGTTCCGCTAGGGGCGGTCGATGCGCTAGGAGCAGGCGCGGCCGAGGTGGAGGCTTCGGCCGAGGTGCTTGGCGCGGTGGTGGCGCTCGGCGTCGGCGGTGCGGTG
>NZ_JAVRQA010000057.1:0-27263 GCF_032161845.1 Mycobacterium sp. | reverse complement strand
AGATGCTGACCGTGATCAGCGAGCGCGACATGTGACCGACGAGGGCGCGCAGGTCCCATTCGCCGAGACCTGGCCCTTCCCAAGCAGACTCGGGAATAGCGCGGACGAGACCGGCGAACGCGCGCGCCGCCGAGGTGTAGGTCGCTACGGTCGTCACCGGGATCTCACGCGGCCTTGATCTGGTCCCAGCCCTCGACGGATTCCGGGCTACGTGGTGCTGGGCCGACGTAGATGGCCGCAGGGCGGACCAGCTTGCCGAGTCGCTTCTGCTCGAGGATGTGCGCGCACCAACCCGCCGTCCGCCCGCAGGTGAACATGGCAGGCATCATCTTCGGAGGAACCCCGGCGAAATCGAGCATCACGGCGGCCCAGAATTCGACGTTGGTCTCGATGGCGCGGTCGGGGCGGCGCTCACGCAGTTCGGCGAGCGCGGCCTGCTCGAGCGCGGCAGCTACCTCGAAGCGCGGCGCGTCGAGGCGCTTGGCGGTCGCCCTCAGTACCCGGGCCCGCGGGTCCTCGGCGCGGTAGACGCGGTGTCCGAAGCCCATCAGCTTGTCCTTGCGGTCCAGGATGGCCTTGACCACGACGCGAGCATCGCCAGACCGTTCGACCTCTTCGATCATCGGCAGCACGCGGGCAGGCGCGCCGCCGTGCAGTGGACCGCTCATCGCGCCGACGGCGCCGGACAGCGACGCCGCGACGTCGGCCCCCGTCGACGCGATCACTCGTGCGGTGAAGGTGGACGCGTTCATGCCGTGCTCCGCCGCGGTGACCCAGTACGCGTCGATGGCCTCGACGTGCCTGGGATCGGGGTCACCCTTCCATCGCGTCATGAAACGCTCTGTCACGGTGGCACATTCGTCGATGGTTCGCTGCGACACCGCGGGCTGATAGATGCCGCGGGCCGACTGCGCGACGTAGGAGAGCGCCATCACCGAGGCGCGCGCCAACTGATTGCGGGCGGTGTCGTCGTCGATGTCGAGGAGCGGTTGGTAACCCCAGATCGGGGCAAGCATGGCCAGGCCGGCTTGCACGTCGACCCGGACGTCACCGGTGTGAATCGGCAGCGGGAAGGGCTCTGCGGGCGTCAAACCCGCGCCGAACCTTCCGTCGACCAGCAGTGACCACACATCGCCGAAGGTGACGTGCTGCCTCACCAGCGCTTCGATGTCGACGCCTCGGTAGCGCAGGGCGCCGCCGTCCTTGTCCGGTTCGGCGATCTGAGTGGTAAAGGCGACGACACCTTCGAGACCCTCTACGAAGCCGTCTGGTATGCCGTCTGGAACCGTTGACGCGCTAGTCATGAGCAGATTCTCGCACCACGGCCACCGACCATCACTACCGGTCGGTAACCGGGCCAGCTGGAGGTGGGCGTAGCGTCGCCGTCGTGGTTTCAGAGGACGGCGAGCGCCTGGCGCGCATGCGCGTGGAGTACGGCTCTCCCGAGAAGGATGGCAGTTCAGATCTCGACGCCGACTGGCTCTCCGACGGATGGATCGTCTTGCTGCGCAAGTGGTTAGGCGATGCCGAACGGGCTGGGCTCGCGGAGCCCAACGCCATCGTGGTCGGCACGGTCGATGCCGAGGGAAGACCCGTCACCCGAACGGTGTTGTGCAAGGGCGTGGATGACGCCGGGATCACCTTCTACACCAACTACGACTCCGACAAGGGCCAGCAGCTCGCCGCGATGCCCTATGCGTCGGCGACCTTTCCGTGGTTCGCTCTCGGGCGCCAGGTTCACGTCCGCGGCGCCGTCACCAAGGTCACGCCCGACGCAACGGCGAACTACTGGGCAAAGCGTCCCCGCGGCTCGCAATTGGGGGCGTGGGCGTCGCAGCAATCCCGTCCGATCGCCTCCCGCGAGGCTTTGCGCCAGCAGCTCGCCGACGTCACCGAGCGGTTCGCTGACGTCGAGTCGGTTCCCGTGCCGCCGAACTGGGGTGGCTATCTCATCAGGCCCGACGTGGTGGAGTTCTGGCAGGGCCGCGAGAACCGCGTGCACAACCGGATCCGCGTGACCGGAGCGGTCGTCGAGCGACTGCAGCCCTGAGGGTGGCGGGGCTCTTCGCCGACACCACACCGCTGCGGACACCGGACTTCCGCAGGCTGTGGCTCTCGGGCATCGTCACCGTCATCGGCGCGAATCTCACGATCTTCGCCGTTCCCGTCCAGCTCTATGCCTTGACGCAGAACTCCGCCTACGTCGGGCTGTCCGGCCTCTTCGCGTTGGTCCCGCTGGTGGTCTTCGGCCTGTGGGGCGGCGCATGGGCCGATGCGATGGACCGCAGGCTGCTGCTCGTCATCGCGTCCATCGGGCTAGCGGTGTCGTCGGTGCTGCTGTGGCTGCAGGCGGCGCTCAACCTCAACAACGTGTGGGTGGTGCTGTGCCTGCTGTCGGTGCAGCAGGCCTTCTTCGCGATCAACAGCCCGACCCGGTCGGCTGCGATCCCGCGGATGGTGCCCTCGGAGCAACTGCCTGCGGCGAACTCGTTGAACATGACGGTCATGCAGTTCGGCGCCATCGTCGGACCGTTACTGGCCGGCGTGCTGCTGCACTTCGTCGACCTGTCGACGTTGTATCTGATCGACGCCATCACGTGCATTGCGCCGATCGTTGCGACCTTCCGGCTGGCGAAGATGCCTCCGACCGGCACTGCGCAGGGCTCCGCGAAGTGGGGTCTCGCTGCGGTGCTCGACGGCTTCCGCTACCTGGCGGGCAACCGGGTGGTGCTGATGTCCTTCGTCGTCGACCTGATCGCCATGATCTTCGGCATGCCAAGGGCGCTTTTCCCGCAGATGGCGCACGAGAGCTTCGGCGGCCCCGTGGAGGGAGGCTCTGCGATGGCGTACCTTTCCGCGGCCATCGCGGTTGGCGCCGTCGCGGGCGGCGTGTTCTCGGGTTGGTTGCCGCGGATCACCCGCCAGGGACTCGCGGTGGTGGTCGCCATCGTCGTGTGGGGCGTGGCGATGGTCGGCTTCGGGCTGGCCGCCGGATTCGCGGGCGGGCATGCCGGAACTTTGCTGTGGGTCGCGCTGGCGTTCTTGGCCATCGGCGGGGCCGCCGACATGGTGTCGTCGGCGTTCCGTTCGACGATTCTGCAGCAGGTGGCGTCCGACGACTTGCGCGGTCGACTGCAGGGCGTCTTCACCGTCGTCGTGGCAGGTGGGCCGCGGATGGCCGACGCCGTTCACGGTGCGTCGGCAGCCGTCGTCGGCACGACGCTGACCGCGGCGGGTGGCGGTGCCCTCGTCGTGGTCGGCGTGGTGATTGCGGCGCTGCTGGTGCCCGCATTCATCCGCTACCGGGTGTGAGTTCGCCGCTTCGCGGTGCACGTGCGCAAGCGGGTTAACATCTTCTCGTGGCCGACGTGTCGAGTGAGTCGCATCTCGGCCTCCGTGAGCGCAAGAAGCTCCGGACGCGGGCCGTCCTCATCGACGCCGCCATGGATCTGTGTCTGAAGCAGGGCTACGACCTGACCACCGTCGAGCAGATTGCCGCGTCGGCCGACGTGTCACCGCGGACGTTCAGCCGCTACTTCCCCACGAAGGACGCGGTATTCCTAACCCTCGTCGACGACTACGCGAACGAGGTGGCCATCGAACTCGAGACGGTGGACGCCCAAGTCGGTCCGCTCGAGGCCATGCGGCAGGCGCACGTGGCGGTTCTGACGCGTGTCGCGACGAGGCAGGTCGGCAGACTGACCACCGACCGCATCACCCTGATGCTTCGCGTCATCAACGCATCGGAATCCCTGAAACATGCCTCGTTTGAGTTCCGGCACGACGTCACGCAGGTCGTCCTGGCCAAGCGCATGGGCGTGAACATCGACGACCGCCGCGTGCACCTGGTGAACGTAATCTTCTCGGCGACCATCGTGGCCGCGTGCGGGGACCTCATCGCCGACACCGACACCGTGCGGTTGGGGCCGCTGCTCATGGTGCATCGGCTCAACGAGGCGTTCGCGCAAGTGGCGTCGATGGCGAAGGACCTGCAGTGTCCACCGGCGGGGGCCGACTACGAGCCGGTGTATGGCTGAATTCGCCCCGCCCCAGCCCACTGGGCATGGCCTGCGAGAACGCAAGAAGCTGCGAACCAGGACGACACTGATCGAAGCGGCGGCCGAACTGTGCGTGGAGCAGGGTTTCGACAAGACCACCGTCGAGCAGATCGCCGCGGCCGCCGACGTGTCGCCGCGAACCTTCAGTCGGTACTTTCCTACCAAGGAATCGGTGGTCACCGCGATGACGGGTGACATGGACGCCTACCTCGCCACCGCGTTGACCGACCAACCGACCGACATCGACGAGTACGAGGCTCTGCTCCGCGCTCATCTCGAGGTGTTCGGCCCTGACGAGGACCATCTGACGCCGGGTTTCATGCGGATGGCCGTCCTCATCCAAATCATCAACAACGCAGAGTCCCTGCGGTCGTCGGCATTTCTGCATCAGCGGACCGTCGAGGAGAGAACCGCTTTCGTGGTGATGGGTCATCGGATGGGGGTGCCTGCCTCGGACCCTGCCGTGCGGATGGTTGCCGACACCTGGACGGTGTTGTTCGCAAACGCGTTCTCGGGCTTGGGCATGCCGGGCCACGACCCACTCGAGCCGCGGGTTCTGTGCGATCGTCTCCGCACCCAATACGAGCTGTTCCGCCGTACCTGGACACCGTGGACGAGCGGCTAGGACCGCGCGGGTCAACCCCCCGCAAGCGCTCGAAACCGATAGCGACTACCTTCCACTAGTGACGGACAGCTTCGTTCCGGTCGCCAACCGTAGAAGGAATTAACGTGCCCGAAGACTCCAGTTCCGACGAGGTCGCCACCCTCCGCTATCCGGGGGGCGAGATCGACCTGGAGATCGTGAAGGCGACGGAGGGAGCCGACGGCATCGCACTGGGGTCGCTGTTGGCCAAGACCGGTTACACCACCTTCGACGGCGGCTTCGTCAACACCTCGTCGACCAAGAGTTCGATCTGCTACATCGACGGCGACGCCGGTATCCTGCGCTATCGCGGGTATCCCATCGAGCAGTTGGCGGAGAAGTCGACGTTCATCGAGGTCAGTTATTTGCTGATCTACGGCGAGCTACCGACGGCCGATGAGCTGGAGAAGTTCACCACCCAGATTCAGCGGCACACGCTGCTTCACGAAGATCTCAAGCGGTTCTTCGACGGCTTCCCCCGCAACGCGCACCCGATGCCGGTGTTGTCGAGTGCGGTCAATGCCCTCTCGGCGTACTACCCGGATTCGGTGGACCCGCTGGACAAGGAGCAGGTCGAGCTGTCGACGATTCGACTGCTGGCCAAGCTGCCGACCATCGCCGCCTACGCCTACAAGAAGTCGGTCGGGCAGCCGTTCCTCTACCCGGACAACTCGCTGACGCTGGTGGAGAACTTCCTGCGGATGACGTTCGGGTTCCCCGCCGAGCCGTATGAGGTGGACCCGGAGATCGTGCGGGCGCTCGATCTTCTGCTGATCCTGCACGCCGATCACGAGCAGAACTGCTCGACGTCGACGGTGCGGCTGGTCGGTTCGTCGCAGGCCAACCTGTTCACCTCGGTATCGGGTGGCATCAACGCGCTCTGGGGTCCGCTGCATGGGGGCGCCAACCAAGCGGTGTTGGAGATGCTGGAGAAGATCCGCACCGGCGACGACGACGTCAGCACCTTCGTCAAGAAGGTCAAGAACCGCGAAGAGGGCGTGAAGCTGATGGGCTTCGGGCACCGGGTCTACAAGAACTACGACCCGCGCGCCCGCATCGTCAAGGAGCAGGCGGACAAGATCCTCGGCAAGCTCGGGGTGAACGACGAGCTGCTCGACATCGCCAAGCAGCTCGAAGAGGTCGCGCTGACCGACGACTTCTTCGTCGAGCGCAAGCTGTACCCGAACGTCGACTTCTACACCGGCGTCATCTACCGGGCGATGGGCTTTCCGACGCGCATGTTCACGGTGCTGTTCGCGCTGGGCCGGCTGCCAGGGTGGATCGCCCATTGGCGGGAGATGCACGAATCGCCGAGCAAGATCGGCCGTCCGCGCCAGATCTACACCGGCTACACCGAGCGCGACTATGCCGACATGGGTGGCCGCTAGCTCGCCACCCCGTGTCTGGTAGGCCACGAGAGGTTGCGCCGCGGTCAGTTGTAAGTTAACAATAGTTGTGTGAATACAACCATCGACACGCTGACGACTCGGCGCAAGGCCATCATCTTGGTGTCCTGCTGCTTGAGCCTGCTGATCGTGTCGATGGACATGACGATCGTCAACGTCGCCATCCCGGCCATCCGCACCGACCTGCGGGCGTCCGCGTCTCAACTGCAGTGGGTCCTCGACGTCTACACGCTGGTGCTGGCATCCCTGCTGATGCTCTCGGGTGCGACGGGTGACCGCTTCGGTCGCAGGCGCGTCTTCCAAATCGGACTCACCGTCTTCGCCATCGGTTCGCTGCTGTGCAGCCTGGCGCCCAGTATCGAGATGCTGATCGCCGCCCGGTTTCTGCAGGCCGTCGGCGGCTCGATGCTCAATCCAGTTGCGCTGTCGATCATTTCGCAGATCTTCACCGAGCGGGTGGAGCGTGCGCGCGCGCTCGGCTTCTGGGGCGCCGTCGTCGGAATTTCGATGGCGCTCGGACCGGTCGTCGGTGGCTTCTTGATCGAGCTCGTCAGCTGGCGCGCCGTGTTCTGGATCAACCTGCCGATCTGTGCCCTGGCCGTCGTCCTCACCGCGATCTTCGTGCCGGAGAACAAGTCGAAGACGATGCGCAACATCGATCCCATCGGTCAGGCCCTTGCAGTGGTGTTCCTGTTCGGCGTGGTCTACACGCTCATCGAGGGACCCGGCCTCGGCTGGGCCAACCAGAGGGTCGTCGTCATCGCCGTCGTCGCGTTGCTGGCCTTCATTGCCTTCCTGCGGTACGAAGCGCGTCGGCACGACCCGTTCCTCGATCTTCGCTTCTTCCGAAGCATCCCCTTCGCGTCCGCGACGTTGACGGCGGTGTGCGCATTCTCCGCGTGGGGTGCGTTCCTCTTCATGATGTCGCTGTACCTGCAGGGCGAACGCGGCTACTCCGCCATGCACACCGGCCTCATCTATCTTCCGATTGCCATTGGCGCGCTGATCTTCTCGCCCATCTCGGGCCGGATGGTCGGACGGTTCGGCGCCCGCCCGTCGCTGCTTGCGGCTGGGGTGCTGATCACCACCGCGTCCGTGCTGCTGACGTTCCTGACCGCGACCACTCCGGTGTGGGCGCTACTGGTCGTCTTCGCGGTGTTCGGCATCGGGTTCTCGATGATCAACGCCCCCCTCACCAACGCCGCGGTCAGCGGCATGCCGCTGGACCGGGCGGGCGCGGCGTCGGCGGTGACGTCGACCAGTCGCCAGGTCGGCGTCAGCATCGGGGTGGCGCTGTGTGGTTCGGTCGCGGGGGCGGCCATCGCCCGAACGGGAGCCGACTTCGCGGCCGCGGCGCGGCCACTGTGGTTCGTGTGTATCGGACTTGGGGTCGTCATCACGGCGCTCGCACTGTTCGCGACGTCTGATCGTGCGGTTCGGTCGGCCGAGCGTCTCGCGCCGCTGATCGCAGGCAACGCCGCTCCGAAGGTTGGCGTCAGTGTCGCGTGACCCGCTCGCCGACGACGTCTGGCGCACCATGGCCGCCGTGGTGTTCGACAACCGCGACACCTGGAAGCGCGACGTCGTCGAGACCTCGGGTCTGCCCTTCAGCCGAATCCGGGTGCTGCGCAGACTGGCCAAGAGGTCGATGACAGCCAAGGAGATTGCTGAGTCCGCCACCATGGATGCGCCCGCGACCAGTGTCGCGGTCAACGACCTGGAAGATCGCGGACTGGTTGTGCGAGAAGCGCATCCGAGCAACCGGAGGTGCAAGGTGATCTCGTTGACCGAACAGGGCCGCCGCGTCGTCGCCAGTATCGAAGGGGTGGATGACCCCGCGCCAGGTCCCTTTGCTGCATTGACCCCCGAGGAACTGCGGGCGCTCGATGCGATTCTGGCCAAACTGTCCGCGGGCTGACCGCCTCAGGCGCCGGTAGCGCGCCAGTTCTCCAGCACCGCCATGGCGGCGTTGTGCCCCCCGATGCCGGACACGGCGCCACCGCGCCGAGAACCCGATCCGCACAGGAATATTCGGTCGTGGGCGGTGGCCACCCCCCACCGCTGCCCGGGACTGTCGAGCGGCTCGTCGTCGGCGGCGAACGGCCAGTGTAGGGCGCCGTGGAAGATGTTCCCCGCCGTCATGTTCAGTGTTGCTTCGAGGTCTGCGGTGGTCTTGGCCTCGATGCACGGCCTGCCATGGACGTCGTTCATGAGCACGTCTTGAATGGGTTCGGCGAGAACGGAGTTCAGTGACTCCAGGACCGCATCGGTGAGCGAGCCGCGCATCGTCTCGGGGTCGGCCGCCGCGAGGGCATGGGGGGTGTGCAGACCAAAGACGGTCAGTGTCTGTGCACCGGACCGGCGCAGCTCGTCGGACAAAATGGTGGGATCGGTAAGCGAGTGGCAGTAGATCTCGCACGGCAATGGGTCGGGCACCTGCCCAGAGGCCGCCGAGTCGTAGGCCGAGTCCAATTGCCCGAGGGTCTCGTTGATGTGGAACGTACCTCCGAAGGCCTGCTCGGCGGTGACGCCGTCGTCGCGGAGCCGGGGCAATCGGCGCAGCATCAGGTTGACCTTGACCTGTGCGCCCGGCGCGCCGGGCGGCTCTGGGTCACCGAGAAGACCGGCCAGCACCGTCGGCGTCACCCCGGACAGGACGAACCGGGCCCGGGCGACACGTTCGACGTCACCTGCTCGGTAGTGCACGGCCCCTTCGGGATCGATCACGTAAACGTCTGCCCCGGTGATGATCTCAGCACCGTGGCCGCACGCGGCGGCAGCCAGTGCTCCGCTGACGGCGCCCATCCCGCCGATGGGCACGTCCCACTCGCCGGTTCCGCTGCCAAGCAGGTGGTACAGGAAGCACACGTTCTGAATCAGCGTCGCGTCATCGGTCCTTGCGAAGGTGCCGATGAGTGCGTCCGTTGCCATCACGCCGCGGACCAGGTCGCTGCGTACCGCGTCGACGATGGCCGTTCCGATGGGTTGCTCAACCATCGACTGCCAACCTGCGCGTGCCTCGGGATCACCGCCGGCGAGGACGCGCCGGAGTGCATCTGCCCGGGTGCGGAGGGGTTGCGTCAGGGTCGGCCACAGCCGGTGAGTGACCGCGCGGCATTGGCGGTAGAACGCGTCGTAACCCGGCACGTCACCGGCGGCTCCAACGGAGCCGAAGTCACCGCCGGGGCCGACCAACAGCCCGGTGCGGCCGCCGGTGGCAGGATCTGGCGTGTACGACGAGTACCGGCGGCGCGCCAGCCGGATCCGGGCGCCGAGGTCGTCGGTGATGGTCTTGGGGAGCAGGCTGACGAGATAGGAGTAGCGCGACAGTCGGGCATCCACGCCATCGAACGAGTGTGCCGAGACTGCCGCGCCGCCGACGTGGTTGAGCCGTTCGAGCACCGCGACCCGCAAGCCCGACTTCGCGAGATAACCAGCCGCGACCAAGCCGTTGTGACCTCCGCCAACGACGACGGCGTCGTAATCGCTCTCGGAGGTCACGGGCCCGGCTCAGTTCAGATAGCCCTCGACTTCGCCCTCGGGACGCACGCTGGCCTGATCGGGATCCTGGCCCGCCTCGCGCAGCGCGCGGCGCTGTCGCAGCAGATCCCAACACTGGTCGAGCTGCACCTCGAGGCGGCGGAGCCGACGATGCTCTTCGGTCTCGTCGATCTGATGGTCTCGAAGCTTGGCCCGCAGTTCCTTCTCTTCGGCAACCAGTTCGTTGACTTGGGCGAGAATGCTGGAGTCCGTGTCCACCCGTCCAGTCTGCCCGACTACCGTGTGAAGCGTGGCCACTAAACCCGAGATCGAATTTCCCGACGGTCCGGCGCCTGCCGAGCTCGTGATCGAAGACGTCGTCGTTGGCGACGGCGCGGAGGCGGTGCCGGGTGGCACCGTGACCGTGCACTACGTCGGCGTGGAGTACGACACCGGCGAGGAGTTCGACAGTTCGTGGAACCGCAATGAGTCCATCGAGTTTCCGCTGCGCGGCCTGATCGAGGGCTGGCAGGACGGAATTCCTGGGATGCGGGTCGGCGGCCGCCGCAAACTCGTCATCCCACCGGCAAAGGCGTACGGGCCTGCCGGCTCCGGGCATCGCCTGTCCGGCAAGACATTGATCTTCGTGATCGACCTCCTCGACGCCCGCTAAGTCTCCGAGGAGAGGGGGATCCCATGTCGGGTACCGGTTCGAAGTATTACCGGCGTCGACCCGGCATCGGATGGCTGCTGGCCTTGATCGCCGTTCCCCTGCTGCTCGCCCTGATCGGGTGGGGTGCGTCGGACAGGTCCGACAAGGACGTCCAAATCGCGTTGCCGAGCGTCGACCCGTCGGCCACGCTGACCGTCCCCACCGCACCACCACCGGTGACGACACCGCCCGCCGAGGCAGGCGGTCAGTTCGGTGCGATGTCAATCGTGCGGACTGGCAAGGGTTTCACCCTGACCGGTGAGCTGCCCAACGATGCACTCAAGACGGAGCTGACCGATACGATCCGGCAGGCGATGCCTGGCGCGAACATCGTCGACAACCTCACCGTCAAGCCGGGCGTCAAGGCTCCCGAGGTCGCCGGCCTCGGCGCCCTGTTCGGCGCCGCCCTTGACGTCCCGGGTTTCGGTGCGAACCTCGTCGGCAGCACCGTGACGTTGACCGGGACGGCGCGCAACGCGGAAGCCAAGGCGGCAGCCGAGACAGCTGCCAAGGCGACGTGGCCGAATGTCATCGTGGTCAACGACATTCAAGTCGGGTCCGCGGGTGCGAGCCCGACGGCACCCGCTCCCGCTGGAACGTGCGCGACGTTGCGGGCCGACATCACCGGACTGCTGAAGACACCGATCGAGTTCGCCACCGACGGCTTCACCCTGGCGCCGGATTCGGCGCGGCTGGTCGCCCAGCTGGCCGACAAGGTCAAGGCGTGCCAAGGGGTGAAGTTGGCGGTCGTCGGATACACCGACAGCACCGGCGGCGACGCGATCAACGTCCCGCTGAGTGCGAACCGCGCCAAAGCCGTTGCGGATGCTCTCGTTTCGGATGGCCTCGCCGAGGCCGACGTGACGTCGCGGGGTGCAGGCGCCGCCAATCCGGTGGCAGGCAACGACACGCCGGCAGGGCGTGCACAGAACCGCCGCGTCGAGATCACCGTCGGTTAAGGGGATGTGACATGGGCTTCTTCATCGAGTGGGCGTGGTATCTCCTCGCGTTTCTGTTGGGCTCGCTCGTCGCGTGGCTGATCGCGGCCGTCTCGATCAAGCACACCAGCGAGGACGAGGCGGTCGCCGACCTAGCCGGTTCCCAAGAGATCGGAGCGGGCGAGTGAACCCGTGGCTGATGGCACTGGCGTTCGTGCTCGGCTTGGTGCTGACCGGTGCGTTCACCGTGCGGCGGGTCACGCGCGAAGTGCCATCTGCGGCCACTGCCGACGAAGAGCCATAGCTCTACCCTCGGGAACCCTAGGACGGACCGGGAAGGCAGAGCAGCAACCGGACGCCGCCCATCGGGCTCTCCTCCAACGACGCCGTGCCGCCGTGCAATTCGGCCTGCTGTGCAACCAGCGCCAGCCCGAGGCCGGAACCGGAGTGCGATGCCGTCGACCCACGGGAGAAGCGCTCGAACACGATCTTGCGTTCCTCCTCGGGGATGCCGACGCCGTCGTCGTCGATCGCGATCTCAACGCCAGCACGCGAACTGACCGCGGACAGCTGGACTCGCGAGGCGCCACCGTGCTTGACGGCGTTGGCGATCGCATTGTCGACGGCCAGTCGCAGTCCGGCGGGCAGGCCAACGATGATCACCGTCGGGGCAGGCACCAGCGACACGTCGAGTTCGGGGTAGACGCGCATCGCGTCGTGGGCGGCGCGATCGAGAAGTTCGGTGATGTCGACCGGTACGTGGTCGTCGGACGTCGAAAGTTCGCCCTGGGCCAGCCTTTCGATTGCCCACAGGGTCGACTCGATGCGCGTCTGGGTCCGGATGACGTCGCTGAGCACTTCCTTGCGCTGATCCTCGGCCAGGTCCAGCGTGGCGAGCACTTCGAGATTGGTGCGCATCGCCGTCAACGGGGTGCGCAGTTCGTGCGACGTCACGGCGGCGAAGTCGCGCGACGAGACGAGCGCCGCCTTGGTTCGGTCCTGCTCTTCCCAGATGCGTTGCACCATGCCGTTGACGGCGTCGGCGATCTCCACTGCCTCGGTGGCACCACGGACGTCGATGTCGGGTGCCTCTCCACCCACGTCGATCGCACGCGTCTGTTGCGCAAGGCGTTTCAACGGTCGCACCGCGAAGGCGGCGAGCAACCACCCCGCAACGGCCGCCGCACCGATGGCGAACGAACAGATGATGATGACGCGGCGATGAAGGTTGTTGGTATCGGCGATGGTCGCGTCGTAGGTGGCGCCGACGGCGGCCGTCATCGGTCCCTGGAGGCTGCTGATCTCAACGGTGCGGACGCGATATCGCACGCCGTCGATGGACGTGTCGGCGTATCCGGCGGGCAGTTCCGGCAACGTGACGTCGGAGTTGGACGTCACCTTCCCGTCGTTGCGCACCGTGATGATGGCGTCCTGGTCGTTGGGCGACTTGGGGATTTGATCGAGGCCGCGGGGCAGGAACGGGATCGCGAACCCCGCTGCCTCGTCGAGTCGACGGTCGAGCCGTTCCTTGCGGTCGTTGGTGATCCCGATCCACACGATCGCGCCCACGATGCCGACCACGATCGCGGCCGCGATGGCAGTCGCGAAGGCCACGCGCGTCCGCAGTGACGGGGTCCGTCGGAAGACGCGCGACAGGAGGTTCATTACCTACTGCTGCCGCAGGACGAACCCCACGCCCCGGACCGTGTGCAACAGCCGGGATGCGCCACCCGCCTCGAGCTTGCGGCGCAGGTAGCCGATGAACACGTCGACGACGTTGGTGTCGGCGGCGAAGTCGTACCCCCACACCAGCTCCAGCAGCTGAGCGCGGGACAACACGGCGGTCTTGTGCTCGGCGAGCACGGCCAGGAGGTCGAACTCCCGCTTGGTCAGGTCCACGTCGACACCGTTGACGCGGGCTCGACGGCCGGGGATGTCGACTTCCAGGGGGCCGACGGCGATGGTCTCCGAGGAGAACGTCGCCGTCGCGCCTCGTCGCCGCAGAAGTGCCTTGACCCTGGCGACCAGCTCGGCAAGCACGAAGGGTTTGACGAGGTAGTCGTCGGCCCCGGCCTCGAGGCCGGCCACCCGGTCGTCGACCGAACTTCGCGCCGACAGCACGCACACCGGCACGTCGTTGTCCATCGCCCGCAACGCGGTGACCACGCTGACGCCGTCGAGTATCGGCATGTTGATGTCGAGCACGATCGCGTCGGGGCGGGTCTCGGTGGCGCTGCGCAGCGCTTCGGCGCCGTCGACGGCGGTCGTCACGTCGAAGCCCGACAGTCGCAGTCCGCGCTCCAACGAGGCCAGCACGTCGGGGTCGTCGTCCACCACGAGTACTCGGGGGGATGCTGGCGTGCTGTCCATGAGGTCATCTTGCCTGATGCCACACCATCGATGCAGTAGGCGCGTGGCGCGGAGCGGACAAGTGGTGTGAGTGCTAGCTTCGACACTCGTGCAGCCGAACGGCCCCCGCCTGATCGTCCAACCCGACGATGGGCTGGGTCCTGTCCTCGAATTCATCGGATCGGCGCAGACGTCGCTACTGATCAAACAGTTCACCTTCACCGACGAGAGCCTCATCGACGCCGTCCTCGAGAGGAAGCGGGCGGGCGTCGACGTCCGGGTGATGTTGAACGCGGCCCGTTCCGGCGGTGACAGGGCGAACGACGAAACCTACGAACGATTCTCGGCCGCGGGCATCGATGTCCAGTGGGCCAATCCGAAGTTCTACGTGACGCACGAGAAGTCGATGGTGGTCGATGGGAAGACGGCGCTGGTCGCGACGTTCAACATGTGCCTCAAGTACTTCACCCAGACCAGGGACTACGGCGTGATCATCGACGATCCGGTGCACGTCGCGCAGATCGTCGAGGTCTTCGAGGCCGACTGGAATCACGACGACTGGGTGCCATCGGTCTACGAGGGACTGTTGTGGAGCAACTCCAACTCGCGTTGGCACATGGCGCAATTCATCGACTCCGCCACCCATCGCCTCGACATCCAGCACCCCAAGTTCGTCGACGCGGTGATCCTCGATCGCATCGCGGACGCGATTGGCAGGGGCGTGAAGGTGCACGTCCTTTGCGGTGGAAGGCACGGCATCAGCGAGGGGGACGTGCTCGACACCTTCGCCTCGTTGCGCACGCTGCGCCGGTTCGGCGCCAAGGTGCACAAGCAGAAGAACCTCAGGGTGCACGCCAAGCTGCTGATCGTCGACGACGAGCGAGCCCTGGTCGGTTCGATGAACATCGATCGCAGCGCGTTCGACCTACGGCGAGAACTCGGCATCACCGTCACCGAACCGGCTGTCGTCGCGCGGCTCAAGGCGGTGTTCGAGGAGGACTGGGCGCTGTCGCATCAGTACTCGCCGCCGGACCCACTCGACCCCGCCACCCATCAAGAGGACGACTTCCCGCACGACCCGGAACTCGTGCATGAGTGAAGGGCCTGCCCCCGCACCCGAGCGGGTCTCCTTCGCGACATTGGCCTTGACCTTCAACCACATCGCGCTGGCATCGTTCGGTGGCGGCTTGTCGGCCTGGTCGCGCGAGGTGCTGGTAGTCGAGAAGGAGTGGTTGGGCGAGGAGGAGTTCCTGTCCGCCATGACGATGTGCCGGATCCTACCGGGGGCCAACCAGGTCAACATGGCGGTGTTCGTCGGCACCAAGATGCGGGGTGCGCCGGGTGCGGTCGCGGCGGTCGTCGGCCTGTGCCTGATGCCGTTGGCGATCGTCCTCGTCATGGCGTGGCTGTACTTCCAGTTCAAGGAGGTGCCGGCCGTCAAGGGCGTGCTGCACGGGGCGTCGGCGGCTGCCGTCGCGCTCACGGTGGCGATGGTGATCAAGACGGGACAGAAGTGCCTGAACGGGGTGGTCCCGGTGGCCCTGTTCGGCTTGGCGTTCGTGCTCAACGGCGTGCTGCGCTGGCCGCTGCTCGGCGTTCTTGGCATCGTCGCGCCGCTCGCCTTGATCTGGGCCTGGCCCCGGCGGCGTGAAGTCACCGCGTGAACAACTACCTGCAACTCGTCATCCTGTTCGGTTCGTTGTCGCTGATGTCGATCGGCGGCGGCAACGCGGTGTTGCCCGAAATGCACCTGCGGGCGGTCAACCAGCACCATTGGGTGAGCAACGCTCAATTCGCCGACCTGTTCTCCATCTCGCAGACCGCGCCGGGGCCGAGCATCCTGATCGTCGGCATGATCGGGTACGCCGCCGGATTGCCCGTTGGTGGAGTGCTCGGCGGCATTCTCGGCGGCGTCATCGCGACCGCCGCGATGGTGATTCCGGCCGCATCGCTGGTCTATGCGATCACGCTGTTCTGGCAGCGGGCCGAGCAGTCGAAGTGGCGGATCGCGGTGGAGAAGGGGTTCGCCCCGTTGACGGTCGGGTTGATCCTGGCGTCCTCGCTGGTGATGAGCCGCTCTGCCGACCACGATTGGCGGGCGTACCTGCTGACTGCGGTGTGCACGCTGATCTTCGTGCGCTCCAAGGTCAATCCGCTGATCGTGGTCGCCGCTGCGGGTGTGATCGGCTACTTCGGCATCGTCTGAAATCTCCTCACCGCGGGTAAACGTGCACAAATCACGTTAGCGACGCGCGGGGAGTGAATTGACCTCATCATTTGTTGAGGTTTTACGGTGATGACATGAGCATGGAATACGCGGCCAGCCGGGCCTTGTACCGGCAGAAGTCAGCGCGCGGGGGCGACCTCCGCGCGCTGGCCAACCGAGCCTTGCTGAAGCGGGTTTGGCGATTCTCGGCACGACATCACCGCCGACTCGGCGGATTCGTCGCCGTCAGCGTCGTCGGTGCACTGCTTGCCGTGTCGACACCCGTGCTGGCTGGGCGCGTCGTCGATGCGATCGTCCACGGCGGGCAACCGGGCACGGTCGTGCTCATCGCGTCCGTGATCGCGGTCGTGGCGCTCGCCGAGACCGCGGTCGGGATGCTGACCCGCTGGCTGTCCTCGACCATCGGCGAGGGCCTGATCCTGGACTTGCGGACGTCCGTGTTCGACCACGTTCAGCGAATGCCGGTCGCGTTCTTCACCAGGACCAGGACCGGCGCGTTGGTCAGCCGTCTCGGTAACGACGTGATCGGTGCCCAGCGGGCGTTCTCCGACACCCTCTCCGGCGTGGTGTCGAACGTCGTCACGCTCGCGTTGACGCTTGGCGTGATGCTCAGCATCTCTTGGCAGATCACCGTGCTTTCGCTGGTTCTGACGCCGCTGTTCCTGCTGCCCGCGCGCCGGATCGGTCGCACGATGGCTGCGCTGAGTCGCGAGAGTGCGATCTACAACGCGACGATGAACACCCAGATGATCGAGCGGTTCTCGGCGCCCGGTGCCACCTTGGTCAAACTGTTCGGTGATCCGTCGCGGGAGTCCGACGAGTTCGCGTCACGCGCGAGCCGGGTCCGCGACATCGGCGTGAAGACCTCGATGCTGCAGGCCACCTTCATGAATTCGCTGACCTTGATGTCGGCGCTGGCGCTGGCCCTGGTTTACGGCCTCGGCGGCGTGCTCGCGATCGGCGGGCATCTGCAGGCGGGCGCCATCGTCTCGCTGGCGCTGCTGCTGACCCGGCTCTACGCACCGTTGACGGCGCTGGCCAACGCGCACGTCGAAGTCGCCAGTGCGTTGGTGAGTTTCGAGCGGGTGTTCGAGGTGCTCGACCTGGTCCCCCTGATCGAGGAGAAGGACGACGCCGTCGCCGTGCCGGACGGCCCCGTCGGCGTGGAGTTCGACGACGTGCGGTTCGCCTATCCGTCGGCGGACAAGGTATCCCTGGCCTCGTTGGAGGAGGTCGCGGTGTTGGACGAGCGTGGGGGAGACGAAGTGCTGCATGGCATCTCGTTCACGGCCGAGCCGGGGCAGATGATCGCGCTGGTGGGTTCCTCCGGCGCGGGCAAGTCGACGATGGCGTCCCTGGTGGCCCGCCTGTACGACGTCGACTCCGGCGCCGTGCGGCTGGCGGGCGTCGACGTACGCGACGTGACGTTCGCGTCGTTGAAGGACACCGTCGGCGTCGTCACCCAGGACGGTCATCTGTTCCACGAGTCGATCCGTGCCAACCTGGTTCTGGCCGCCCCTCGTGCCACCGACGACGAACTTTGGGAGGCGCTGGGGCGGGCGCGTCTGGCCGACGTGGTGGCCGCGATGCCCGACGGTCTCGACACCGTGGTCGGCGAACGCGGCTACCGGCTCTCGGGTGGGCAGCGGCAACGGTTGACCATTGCCCGGCTGCTGCTCGGCAGTTCGCGCGTCGTCGTCCTCGACGAGGCGACCGCGTCGCTGGACTCGGAGTCCGAAGCCGCCGTCCAACAAGCCCTCGCCGAAGCGCTGGCGGGCCGCACCTCGATCGTGATCGCGCACCGGTTGTCGACCATCCGCGCTGCCGATCTGATCCTCGTCGTCGAGGATGGACGCATCGTCGAACGCGGCACCCACGCGAAACTGCTTGCCAGGCGCGGCCGCTACACCGAGCTCTACGAGACGCAATTCGGCGAGGACAGGCCCAAGGTCGTGGCGTGACGGGCGGAAATTCGGTTGCTCGGCGTGGGATCATTTCAAGCACGGAAGAGGGTGGCTCGATGCGTGCGCAGGACCGTGCGGGACTCCGTTCGGTGCCTGCGATCGCCAGGCCGCCGCAGCGGATCCGGTCGTCGTCGGATCTGCTTCGCCTGCTGCCCTACCTGAAGCCGTACCGGGTCAGGTGGATCGCGATGTTCGTCGCGGCGCTCATCAGCCTTGCCGCGACCGTCGCCATCCCGTTGATGACGAAGGCCGTCATCGATGGGCCGGTTCGACATCAGGACCAGCAGGGCTTGTGGGTGCTCGGCGCCGCGGCCACCGCGGTACTGATCTCCGAAGCGGTCCTGTGGTTCATCCGCCGCTGGCTGGTCAGCCGCGCGACCATGGGCGTCGAGGCCGACATCCGCAAGGACCTCTATGCGCGACTGCAGGTCCTGCCGATGTCATTCCACGGCAACTGGCAGTCCGGTCAGTTGCTGTCGCGGGTGATGAACGACCTCAGCACCGTGCGTCAGTTTCTGTCCTTCGGGCTGCTCTTCTTGGTGCTCAACGTCATTCAGATCATCGTCGTGACGGGCATCCTGCTCGCGATGTATTGGCCGCTCGGTGTCGTCGTGGTGGTGTCGATCGTGCCGATCACCGCGACGGTGCTGCACTTCCAGCGGCAGTTCACCCGGCTGTCGCGCGCCGCCCAGGATCAGTCCGGCAACGTCGCCACCCACGTCGAGGAGCAGGCGCTCGGGCTGCGGGTCGTCAAGGCGTTCGGGCGTGAGGAGTACGCGTTCCGGCGGTTCGACGAGCGGGCCACGGCGCTGTACGACACCGAGGTGCAGAAGGTGTCGGTGTCGGCGAGGTTCTGGACGCTGCTCGAGGCGATCCCGAGCGGCAGCCTGATCGTCGTGCTTGGGCTCGGTGCGTACGCCGCGGGCCACGGCCTGGTGACCATGGGCACGCTGGTCGCGTTCATCACGATGATGCTGTCGCTGGTGTGGCCGATCGCCTCACTGGGTTTCCTGCTGTCGATGACCCAGGAGTCGATGACGGCGGCCAACCGCGTTGCCGAGATCTTCGATGCGCCGCTGGACATCGCCGACGGCCCCCGTGCCGACGCGCCGCGCGGTGGTCGACTCGAACTCGTCGACGTGGGATTTCGCTTCGCGGACAGCGAGGACTGGGCCCTCCGCCACGTCGATCTCACCGTCGAGCCGGGGGAGACCATCGCCCTGGTCGGCGCGACGGGTTCTGGCAAGACGGTGCTCACCACCTTGCTGTCGCGGCTCTACGACGTGACCGAGGGATCGGTGCGCATCGATGGTCGCGACATCCGCGAGCTGTCCCTTCCCGCGCTGCGGGCCGCGGTGGCCACCGCATTCGAGGACCCCACGCTGTTCTCGATGTCCGTCGCCGAGAATCTCAGGCTCGGCAGGCCGGATGCGACGGAACACCAGTTGGCCGAAGCCGTCGAGGTGGCTGCCGCCCAATTCGTCTACGACCTGCCGTTCGGTCTCGACACCCGCATCGGCGAACAGGGCATGAGCCTGTCCGGTGGTCAGCGCCAACGACTTTCGCTAGCGCGGGCGCTGCTGGCCGCGCCGTCGATCCTGGTTCTCGACGACACGTTGTCCGCGCTCGACGTGCACACCGAGGCCGTCGTCACCGAGGCGCTGCGGCGCGTGCTGGCCTCGGTCACCGGCATCGTCGTCGCCAACCGGGCGTCGACGGTGCTGCTCGCCGACCGCGTCGCGTTGCTGGAGAACGGGACCATCACGCGCGTCGGAACCCACTCCGAACTGCTGGCCGATGCGCCCGAGTACCGCTATCTGCTGGCTGCCGACGACGAACTCGACGATGGATCCGAGCGCGCCTGCGACTGGGAGGACGACGAGGACCGCAGCAGGCTCGATCGTCAGTACCTCGAGCGGGCAGCGGCGCAGGATCGCGCGGACGTCCGCGAGCGGGAAGCCGCGGAGCGACGATGACGAGTACGAGAACGGGGAGCACGGGAACGGGGACGGACTGGCGCGGCCAGGCGATCACCGCGCAGGACGACGATCTGCCGATCGACGAATCTTTGTCTCGGCGCCGCGAGGCGCGCACCCTTCTCGGTGCGCTGTTGCGGCCGTACGCGAAGGCCGTCGCACTGCTGGCGATCGTCGTCGTCGTCGAGAACGCCGCCAGGTTGTCGGTGCCCCTGCTGGTGCAACGCGGCATCGACAAGGGCATCCCGCCGATCGTCGACGGCGGATCGTCGCGCGAACTGCTCGTCATCGTCGGTGCGCTGGGTGGGGTCGTGCTGGTTCAGGCCACCAGCCGGATGTTCTTCCTGCGGCGCTCCGGACGCATCGGCCAGAACGTGCTATTGGAGTTGCGCCGCAGGATCTTCCGGCACTTTCAGCGGCTCGACGTGGCCTTCCACGACCGCTACACCTCCGGTCGCGTCGTGGCCCGGTCGACCAACGACGTCGAGGCCATCCAGGACATGTTGCAGACCGGCTTCGACGGGCTGATCACCGCGGTCCTGACCCTGCTCGGGACGTCGGTCCTGCTGATCGTCCTCGACGTCAGGCTCGGGCTGTTGTGCCTTGGCGCGTTCCCCATCCTGGTGATTCTGGTGTGGTGGTTCCGCAGGGAGTCGTCGAAGACCTACAAGTTGGTGCGCGAAAGCGCGGCCCTGGTGATCGTGCAGTTCGTCGAGACGATGACCGGCATCAAGGCAGTGCAGGCCTACCGCAGGGAGCCTCGCAACCAGGAGATCTTCGAAGACGTTGCCGACGAGTACAAGTCGATCAACGAGCGGGCGTTCAAACTGCTCGCCATCTTCATGCCTGGCGTTCGACTGGTCGGCAACATCACCACCGGCCTGGTGTTGGTCTACGGCGGTTACCGGGTGCTGCACGGCGAGATGACGATCGGCACGTTGACGGCGTTCCTGCTCTATCTGCGCATCTTCTTCGAACCGATGCAGGAGATCTCGCAGTTCTTCAACACCTTCCAGTCGGCGGCCGCGGCGCTGGAGAAGATCGCGGGGGTGCTGACCACGCAGCCGGGAATCAGGGACCCGGAACACCCCGTGGAGCTGCCGCGCGTGAACGGCGCAGTCGGATTCCGCGACGTCGAGTTCTCTTATGTGCCAGGACGTCCCGTGTTGCCCGGCCTCAATCTCAACGTGCCAGCGGGGCAGACCGTCGCGTTGGTCGGTACGACGGGTGCGGGCAAGACGACGATCGCGAAGCTCATCGCCCGGTTCTACGACCCGACGGCCGGGTCGGTCACGCTCGACGGTGTGGACCTGCGGGACGTCGCCCAGGCCGAGCTGCGTCGCCACGTCGTGATGGTGACGCAGGAGAACTTCATGTTCGAGGGCACGGTCGCCGAGAACATCCGCTTCGGCAGACCCGACGCGACCGACGCCGAAGTGCGCGCCGCGGCGACGGCCGTTGGCGCGGACCGCTTCATCGCCTCGCTGGTCGAGGGGTATGAGACGGACGTCGCCAAACGCGGGGGTCGCCTTTCGGCCGGGCAGCGGCAGCTCATCGCGTTCGCCCGCGCCTTCCTGGCCGACCCGGCGGTGGTGATCCTCGACGAGGCGACCTCGTCGCTCGACGTCCCCAGCGAGCGGTTGGTGCAGCGGGCGCTCGCCACGGTGCTGGCCGATCGGACGGCGTTGGTGATCGCCCACCGGTTGTCGACGGTTCAGATCGCCGACCGCGTCCTGGTGCTCGAACATGGCCGCATCGTCGAGGACGGGCCGCCGGACGAGCTGATCCGCAGCGACGGTAGGTACGCCGCTCTGCACCGGGCCTGGGTCGAATCGCTGGCCTGAGCGCCGCGTTTCCCTATGCTCGTTCGGTGACGCTCAACCAACTCCGCGCGTTCGTCGAGGCCGAACGGCTGGGCTCGTTCACGGCCGCCGCCGATGCGCTGCAGGTGGCGCAGGCCTCGATCTCGGAGTTGGTGCGGCGCCTCGAAGACGAACTGAACGTTCAACTATTCGTCCGCGGTAGCCGCAGGCTGACCCTGACCGCGGCGGGCGAGGAGTTGTTGCCGTACGCGCAGCAGTCGGTTCTCGCCGCCGACGGGGGTGCGCAGGCGGTTCGCTCGGTGGGCTCGCTGGGAGGCGGGACCGCCACGTTCGGCGTTCCGCGCAACGCCGACTATTACCTGCTGTCGAGCCTGGTGCAGACGTTCCACACTCGGTACCCAGAGGTGCGGGTTCGTCTCGTCGGGCAGAACTCGGCGGAAACCGCAGCGGCGATTCAGGCAGGGGAGATCGAGGCGGGCCTTCTGATCCTGCCCATCGACGACGAGGGTCTGACCGTTCGCCCGCTGTTGCGAGACGAGGTCTTCTACGTGAGCGCCGACCCGGCGCGCACCGAAAAGCCGGTCACGATACAACAATTCGCCGCGACGGACCTGGTGCTCTACGACGCGCACTACGGCTGGAAGGACCCGACCCGACGGCAGCTCGCCGAGCGCGCTCAGCTCGCCGGCCTGCGGCTGGAACCCCTGATCGAAATCGAGCACGTCGAGGCGGCCCTGAAGTTGGTGGCCGGACGCGTTGGCGACACGATCGTCAGCGGTGCGGTCATCGAGAGTAATGTCTTTCCCTCGGGGCTGCACACCGTGCCGTTCGCCGAGCCGCTGTACGACACCATCGCCCTGGCGCAACGTCGGGGACGTCCGCTGTCGAACGCGACCCGGGAGTTCGCCCGACTGGCAGAGGACACCATCCGTGAGTTGGCCCTGCTCGACACCGCGGCGGGGCGAGGGCACTCCGTCGTCCCCCAGATCTCAAGGCGCCATATCGGATAATCCTGTGGCTTTCGAAGGAATTGCCCATCTAGTCCTTTGGTGAAAATCCGCCTACCGTCCCTGACCATGCAGATCACCGCAGACGAAGCCCGCGCCCTCGGACCGTTCACCTGGCTGAAGAAGCCCGCCATCGACGGGCCGCCCGCGCAACGGGACCCCCGCGTCGTCGAACGGGTGTCGGAGATGCTTGCGCACATCGAACGCGACGGACTCGACGCCGTAAGGGCCTATGCCAAGGACCTCGACGGGTGGAGCGGCGACATCGAGGTCTCCGCCTCCGAGCTTCGCAAGAGCGGCGACGCCCTCCCTGCAGATGTCAGGGCAGCACTGGAGCTTGGCTACGACCGCACCAATCGCTTCGCCACCGCGCAGCGCGCGCACCTCTCGGACTTCGAGGTCGAGGTAGCACCCGGCGTCGTGAACGGAGTGCAGTACATCCCCGTGACGAGGGTCGGCGCGTACCTGCCCGCCGGCCGATTCCCGCTGCTGGCAAGTGCATTCATGACCGTCGGGGTGGCAAAGGCCGCAGGCGTGCCAACAGTGCTCGCGTGCACGCCCCCGTCGGGGGAGCACGGTGCCCACCCCGCCGTTCTCTACGGTGCCCTTCTGTCGCGGGCCGACCGGGTGTTCGCCATCGGCGGGGTCCAGGCGTTGGGCGCGATGGCCTTCGGTCTCTTGGACGACGCGCCCGTGGACATGCTCGTCGGTGCGGGCAACGCGTTCGTCACCGAGGCGAAGCGCCAACTCTTCGGCCGGGTCGGCATCGACCTGTTGGCAGGTCCATCCGAAGTCGCGGTGCTGGCCGACGAGACTGCCGACCCGGAATGGGTCGCCGCCGACCTCCTCGGTCAGGCGGAGCACGGGCCCAATTCGCCCGCCGCCTTGATCACCACGTCGGAGTCATTGGGACGCAGGGTGATCGAAGCCATCGACCGGCAGCTCGAGGTTCTCGCCACCCGCGACGTCGCCGGTGCGGCGTGGCGCGACTACGGGTCGGTGGTGGTCGCCAGTGACCGTGGCCAGGCGGCCGCGATCGCCGATGTCCTCGGCCCCGAACACCTCGAGGTACAGACCGAGGACGACGACTACTTCCTCAAGGAACTGCGCAACTACGGCTCGCTGTTCCTCGGGCGGTGGAGCACGGTCGCATACTCCGACAAGGGTATTGCGGGACCCAATCACGTTCTGCCGACCGGGAAGACCGCCCGCTACAACGCGGGCCTCTCGGTGTCGCGCTTTCTCAAGCCGCTGACCTATCAGCGCGTCCAGCGCGAGGCGACGGCAGCGCTGGCGCCTGCCGTCGAACGAATCTCGGCCTTCGAGGGTCTGGCGGCACACGAGGCCACCGCCACCATTCGCATCGACGAGATCGGGCGCCACTCAGGCGCTTTCGACGGCACACCCGCAGTCAATCGCCGCCGATGAGTCGGCGACTGCGGGTCTCGGCCGTCAGCCTGGCCATCGAAATCGGTGACGTGACGGCGAACCTGACGGCGATCGAACGCGTCCTCAGCAGGCGGGAGCCCGGCCCGCACCTCATCGTGCTTCCCGAATTGGCCACCAGCGGGTACGTCTTCGACGGTGCGGCCGAGGCGCGTTCGCTGGCGATGCGGGCCGACGACCCGAGACTCGCATCGCTGGCGGCTTTCCTATCCGCAGACGCGGTGGCCGTCGTCGGATTCTGCGAGATCGATGGTGACCGACTGTTCAACTCGGCGCTCGTCATAGGTCACGGCGGAGTGCTGGGCTGCTACCGAAAGGCGCACCTGTGGGATGCCGAACACGACGTGTTCGTCCCTGGCGCCGAGGCAGGCGCGGTATTCGACACGCCCGTCGGCCGGCTTGGCGTCGCCATCTGTTACGACAATGAGTTTCCCGAACTGACAAGGCGTTTGGCGCTCGCCGGCGCCGAAGTCTTGGCGCTTCCAGTGAACTGGCCAATGGTGCCGCGACCCATCGGCGAGCATCCGCCGGAGACGATCCAGGCGATGGCCGCTGCCAGGACCTCCCGGTTGGCGACGGTGATCGCGGACCGGCACGGTGTCGAACGCGGGGTCGAGTGGACGGGCGGCACGGCCGTCGTCTCGGCGGACGGCTGGATCTGCGCGACACCGGACGATGGTGGAACGGCTACGACGGTTCTCGACCTGTCCGGGGACAAATCCCTTGGCGCTCACAATGATCTGTTCGCGGACCGGCGTCCAGAACTCTATGGAGGTATTCATGTCTGACACACCCGCGATCGAGTCGAAGTCCATCGACTGGGTCCCGTTGGATGAACGCAAGGGCAAGCCGTCGACCCTGTTCCCGCTGTGGTTCATGTCGAATGCGAACCTGACGACGCTGGCGACGGGCATGGTCGGGGCGGCGCTCGGCGCATCGCTGTTGACGTCGCTGCTCGCGATCCTGTCCGGAGCCGCGGTCGGAACGATCTTCACGGCGTTCCACTCCGCTCAGGGACCGCAGTTGGGGTTGCCGCAGATGATCCAGTCCCGCGCCCAGTTCGGCTATCGCGGTGTGGTCGTCATCTGCGCCGTCGTCGTGTTCAGCATCGTCGGCTTCAACGTCTTCAATCAAATCCTGGCGGCCGACGTGCTGACGTTGACCACGGGCGCCGAACTGCCCGACCTGTGGTTCGTCGCCATCACGGGTCTGGCGCTGGCGCTGGCCATCTACGGGTATCACTGGATCCACCGTTTCCAGACCTGGCTGACGTGGGTGTTCCTGGCGACGTTCGGTGTGTTCACCGTCGCCGCCTTGATCTGGTCTGAGATCCCCGATGGTCAACTGGGACTCGGACAATTCACGTGGGCAGCGTTTCTCGTCCAGTTCGGTGCGGCCGCCGCCTACGCCCTCGGCTGGGCTCCGTACGTGTCGGACTACTCCCGCTATCTGCCGCCTGAGACCAGCCCGCGCAAGGCGCTGTTCTACACGTACACAGGCGTATTCGTCGGCGCCGCATGGCTGATGGCGCTGGGCGCTCTCGTTGCCGCGCTGTTCGCAGGAGCCTCGCCGCTTGACGCGGTGCGGCAGGCGGCGGACGGCATCGTGGCGGGTTCGGGAACCTGGCTTCTGGTCGCTGCGCTGCCCGGGTTGATCACCGTGATCACCGTCAACATCTACGCCGCGTCACTCGAGTTGATCACGATGCTGGATTCCTTTCGCGCCATCCGCCCGACCCGTCGACTGCGGGTGGCTTCCTGCACCGTGGTCGCCGCGGCAGGGCTCCTCGGCGCGGTTTTCTCTAGCGGTGAGTTCCTGGCGAACTTCGGAAGTTTCCTAGTGGTGCTGCTGTATCTGCTGGTGCCGTGGACGTCGGTCAACCTGGTGGATTACTACTTCGTGCGGCGCGGACACTATGCGGTGCGGGAGATCTTCGTCCCTCGCGGCGGCGTGTACGGCACGTGGGGCTGGCGGGGTCTGATCGCATACCTGGTGGGCATCGTCGCGATGATCCCCTTCGTGGTGACGGTCTGGTACACGGGACCGGTCGCAGCGGCCATGGGCAGTGTCGACATCGCGTTGTTCGTCGGGCTGTTCGCATCTGCGGTTGCCTATGTGGTGATGGCGCGCTCATTGGATCTCGACGCCGAGATCGCGACGGCTGAAGCCGATTCCCGCGATCACGGCATCGAAGCGGTGAGCTTCGGAGGCCGCGTCGCACCGGTGGAGACCTGACGTTTCCGGTGGCAGCGGCGTCGTCTCGGTGACAGAGTTGACGGATGCCCACGCGCCGCTCGTCAGCAGTCCTTGGGCGGCGGGCGTGCGCCGTGCTGGCGGCGACCTCGGCCGTCCTGCACGGGGCGATGGTCGGTGATGCGGGCAATGCGGTGGTCGCCGTCCTCGTCGTCGGCATGGCGGTGGCCTGCCTGTACTGCGCGAAGGAACTGTGGACGGCGGGTTCGCCGCGGGTCTGGTGCATCGTCGCCGTAATGAATCTGGCCATGGTCGCCGTGCACTGGTCGATGCCGGAGCACCACCACGGGCAGGCGGTCACGATTGGCCCGGTCTCGTCCATGTCGACGTTGATGGTCGTGGCGACCACGATCTCGGTCATCGAGGCGGTCATCGCGACAGTCGTGCTGTGGGCTCAGACGCGCAGCAGGGCCTCGAGCTTGTCGGTGGCGGCCCGCAACCGCGGCGCGATCTGAGCCAGCACGTCCCGCGCGTCGGTGTCGCCGGCCTGCATGTGGCTCGCGGCGTTCAGTCGGGCACCGTTGAGCCAGGACATCAGTTCGGGATCCTCGAACCAGCGCAACTGGTTGTGGTTGAACTCGATCGTCATGGTGATCCAGTCGAGCGGTTTCGTCGGGTGAGGCACCGGCCAGCAGTAGTCGTTCTTGGTGGCGTCGTCCAGGTCCATCGCCTCGATGCGGGCTGTGACGGCCGCGCTGAACGTCGGTTGGCAGGTGCGCACCGACTGCAACGTGATGCGGTCGGATGCGAAGACCGGGGTCGCCTCCCGATGGCCGATACCGTCTCCGGTGCAGTCGACGTGCAGCGCCGACGGGTCCGTATCGATCGTGCCTGCGTCGAGCACGATTCGGCCCGGCTCGAGTGCGACGACGTGGCCCAGCCGGACGACGTCGTCGATCAGTCGCAACCGTTCGAGCTCTCCGTGCGACACGATCGCGCACCGGTACATCGATGGCTGCACCGCCTCGTCGATGCGCAGCA
>NZ_JAVRQA010000056.1:0-13589 GCF_032161845.1 Mycobacterium sp. | reverse complement strand
ACGCCCACCCCGAAGGTGAGCGGTCCGACTGAGTAGAGCTCGACGAGAGGAGCACCGGCGATCCGCCCGAACTGACGTGGCCCAGGGACGTTGGAGACGGGAACGTTGATCAGCTTGTTGGGCGACTCGCTGGCTGCGATGCGACGAAACCCCCACTCCGTCAAGGCCGGTGGGGCGTAGCACGACCACCGGCTGACCAGCTCGTGGCCAAGCAGTCGGGCGTTCTCCTTGCCGATGGTCGAGCTGACACGGGCGAGCCGCACCCACTCGAGCGGATCGGCGACGTGCACGGGAAGCGACACGACGATAGTCCCGATCGCGTTACCCGAGATCCGCTCTGGTGACGTGTCAGTGCTCAGCGGTACCCCACATAGCAAGGGCTGGTCTGCGTGGCCGTCGTACTTCAGCAGAAGGGTGCGTAGAGCGCCGGTGACGATGGCCAGCACCATGTCGTTGATCGTGACGCCGAGCTGCTTGCCGGTGGCCTTGACGGCAGCGATGTCCACAGTGGCGCTGGCGAAGGTGCGCCCGGGTGACACGACGTGATTGAGGAACGTCTCCGGTGGGTGGAAGTTGCGGGCCAGGTCGGGTGCGGACGGGGATTTGCGGCGCACGCGCCGAACCCCCTTGACGGTGTCCCACACCAGGCGAGGAAGCTCGCGCAGCAAGGCGACGTGATCACGCATGGCGCCCAGGATCAATTGCCCATCGGACGGGCAAGGGTCCCGGCGGTAGTCGTCCTTCTCGGACTGTGAACTGCCGGGAAGGTCCAGCGCACGTGCCATCAGGTTGGCCGACGCGACGCCGTCGGCCAGGGCGTGGTGGACTTTGCCGACGATGGCGAACCGGTGGTCCGCCATGCCTTCGACGAAGTAGAACTCCCATAGCGGCCTGGTGCGATCCAGCGGAGTGCTCGCGATCTCGCCGATCGCAGCATCGAGTTGACGGTGATCGCCAGGGTGCTCGATCTGCAGGCGCCGAACGTGGTAGTCGAGGTCGACGTCGCAGTTCTCCAACCACATCGGGTGATGAAGCTTGCCCGGGATTTCGGCGAGTTGGTACCGCAACGGGTCGAGCAGGTGGAGTCGGCGCGCCAACGTCTGACGGAACCGGTCGTAGCCGAAGTCGGGGGTGTTCGACGCATCGACGACGGCGATCTTCAGGGTGTGCTGATGCAGGTTGTCGGTCTCGTTGTACAGCAGGACCGCGTCCCAGCCTCCAAGCCGCTTCAACGTTCCTCCAGGTGCTGCATCGGTTCGACAGTATTCGGGTACCCGTCCCTCATGCTGGATAACATCTAAATATCTAACGACATTTGATGAGGGGGCCATGTGGACTCGTCCGAACGCGAGCCGTCGGCCATCGCCCAGTGGGACCCGGTACTCACCGAGAAGTCGATGGGCGTGATCCGGCCGGTGATCAAGGGCTGGCATCGCGCCGAAGTGCGCGGACTCGAAGACTTTCCGCCCGGCGGCGCATTGGTGGTGGCGAACCATTCGGGTGGACTCTTCGCGATGGACGTACCAGTCTTCGTCACCGATTTCTACGAAAAGTTCGGCTACGGCCGAGCGGTCTACACGCTTACCCACGACATGATGTTCGCCAGCCCGCTAGGCGACTTCTTGAAGCGGACCGGCTTCATCCCGGCAAGCCACGAGAACGCCGACGAGGCGCTGCGCGCCGGTGGCGTCGTCGTGGTCTTTCCCGGCGGCGATTACGACGTCTACCGTCCGACGGCCTCGGAGAACACGATCGACTTCAACGGCCGTACCGGTTACGTCCGGGCCGCGCTGAACGCCGGTGTGCCCATCGTGCCGTCGGTGTCGATAGGCGGCCAGGAGAATCAACTCTTCCTCACCCGAGGCGAGTGGTTGGCCAAGGCCGTCCGACTGGACAAGCTGCTGAGGGTCAAGATTTTGCCGATCTCCTTCGGGTTCCCCTTCGGCTTCAGCGCGGTGCTTCCGGTTAACCTGCCGCTGCCCACGAAGATCGTCACCCACGTGCTGCCCCCAATCGACATCGTCGCGGAGTTCGGCGAGGATCCCGACGTCGACGAGGTGGATGCACACGTTCGCCATGTCATGCAGCAGGCCCTCGATCTGCTGGCCTCCGAACGCCGCCTCCCCGTGATCGGTTGAGCCACTGATGACACTCCTCGAACGGCTCAGTCAGACAGTCGGATTCGCTGGCACCCTGAGTCGCGCCGGTTTGATCGCCCCGATGCGACCTGATCGATACTGGCGCATGGGCGCTGCGGTACGACGCGAGGGGATGACGGTCACTGCGGGTTTCGCGATTGCGTCGCAGCGCTGCCCGGACCGCCCAGGCCTCGTCGACGAACTCGGAACGCTCACCTGGCGGGAACTCGATCAGCGCAGCGACGCGCTCGCGGCGGCGTTGCAATCGCTGCCCGGCGGCCAACCCAAAGCCATCGGGATCATGGCCCGCAACCACCGCGGGTTCGTCGAATCGTTGATCGCCGCGAACCGGATCGGCGCGGAAGTGTTGCTACTGAACACGTCCTTCGCAGGGCCCGCGCTGGCGGAGGTGGTGCTGCGGGAGAAGGTCGAGGCCGTCATCTTCGACGAAGAATTCACCCCGACCATTTCGCAGGCGTTCGAAGAGCGTCCCGACGCCACCAGGATCGTGGCGTGGACGGACGATCCCGGCGCCCACCCCAACACCGTGGCGGGATTGATCGACGCACATTTCGGCCAGCGCCCGTCTCCGCCGGTGACGTCGGCGAAGATGATTCTATTGACCTCCGGTACCACCGGATCACCCAAGGGCGCCAAGGCCTCCGGTGGCGGCCCCGACGCAATCAAGGGCATCCTCGACCGGACGCCGTGGCGGGCCGAGGAAACCACGGTCGTCGTCGCACCGATGTTCCACGCCTGGGGGTTCGGGCAACTGGTGTTCGCCGCCATGATGGCCTGCACGATCGTCACCCGGCGCAGGTTCGACCCGGAGGCCACGCTCGAGCTCGTCGACCGCCACAGTGCGACCGGATTGTGCGTCGTCCCCGTGATGTTCGACCGCGTCATGGACCTGCCCGACGACGTCTTGGACCGCTATAGCGGGCGCTCACTGCGGTTCGCCGCCGCCTCCGGCTCCCGGATGCGTCCCGACGTCGTCACCGCTTTCATGGACCGCTTCGGCGACGTCATCTACAACAACTACAACGCCACCGAAGCAGGCATGATCGCCACCGCCACGCCCGCCGACCTACGTGCCGCCCCCGACACCGCGGGCAGGCCAGCCGAGGGCACCGACATCCGCATCCTCGACGCCGACTTCCGCGAATTGCCCACCGGCGAGGTGGGCACCATCTTCGTCCGCAACTCAACGCAATTCGACGGCTACACCGAGGGGTCGTCCGACAAGGGCAAGGCCTTCCACGACGACTACATGTCCAGCGGCGATGTCGGCTACCTCGACGACGGAGGTCGACTGTTCGTGGTGGGACGGGACGACGAGATGATCGTCTCCGGTGGCGAGAACGTCTATCCGATCGAAGTCGAGAAGACGCTCGCCACCCACCCGGACGTAGCCGAAGCCTCGGTCCTCGGCGTCGACGACGAACAGTTCGGACAACGCCTGGTGGCCTTCGTGGTGCTCGGGGACGGTGCGGCGGCCACCCCGGACCAACTCAAGGCCCACGTCAAGGAGAACCTGGCGAATTACAAAGTGCCCCGCACCATCACGGTGCTCGACGAACTGCCACGCAGCAGCACCGGAAAGATCCTCCGCCGCGAGCTGAGGGCCTTGGTCGAGACGACTACCGGCTCGCCGTAGGCCGTCGTTCGCTCAGTCGCTGGCGGGCAGCGGCTTGGCTTCCTTGATCACCAATGCCGTCGCGCCCACGCTCAGCGAACCGGAGCCAGCCTTGGTGACGAGCACCTCGGCACCGCCGTCGTCGACGTAGCGCTTGCCCATCGCATTGCCGTCGGCGAACGCTGGGTCGAGCACGGCATCCGCCGGCTTCTCACCGCCCACTGCAACCATCGGCTGGCCGCCGCATCGCAGGTCGTCGAGACTGTCGGCAGCCTTGACGACGATCACCTGCGTGTCGCACACCTGGCTCTGCAACCGAGTGCCGTTCTTGATCATGTTGCCTCCCTTTAGTTGTCGGCGTTCGCGTCGCGGAGATCCTCGATGATCTCGCGACGAAGGAGCTTGCCCGTTGCATTGGTCGGAAGTTCATCGCGAAATACCACCCGATCGGGCGTGCGTGATCCCCGCAGAGCCTTCCTCACGTGCTCGCGCAGCTCATCGGCGTCCGGTTCGGTCCCCGCGGCCGGAACCACCACCGCGACGATGGCCTGACCCCACTGCGCATCCGGCACACCCACGACGGCGACCTCGTGTACGTGAGGATGCTCGACCAGGACGTCTTCGAGCTCGGCGGGTGCGATGTTCTCGCCGCCGCGGATGATCGTGTCGTCGGAACGCCCGGTGATGAAGAGATAGCCCGCCTCGTCGAGCGTGGCGATGTCCTTGGTGGGGAACCAGCCGTGCTCGTCGAGGACCGATCCGATGCCGGTGTACCTTCCGGAAACCTGTTCGCCCCGCACGAACAACTCGCCGGCTTCCCCCGGACCGAGCACGGTGCCGTCGTCGTCGCGAATCTCCACCTCGATACCTGGCACCGGTTGGCCGACCGACGCGAGCCGTTTGGCTGCGAGCTCGTCGGGGTTGCCGTGCGCCGTGCGGTGGTCCTCAGGTGTCAGGACGGCGATGGTGGAACTGGTCTCGGTTAGTCCGTAGGCGTTCACGAAGCCTACCTCGGGCAGCAGATCAAGTGCCTTGCGCACCAACGGAAGTCCCACCTTCGATCCGCCGTAGGCCATGTTGCGCAAGGACGGCAATTTGGTCGGCCGCTGCTCCAGCGCAGTGACGATGCGGTCCAGCATGGTGGGGACGACGGTGGCGGTCGTCACCCGTTCGTCGGCGACGAGTCGCACCCATTCGCTGGCGTCGAACGTGGTCAGGTAGACCATCTTTCGGCCGGCGTAGAGGTTCGACATCGCCGCGTTGACCCCGGCGATGTGATACGGCGGCACACAGATGAGTGCCGCGTCCGCGGCTTCGGCCGAGTCGAATTCGACGGTCCCGGTGATGTAGCTGGTGAGATTGCCATGGGTCAACTCGACCGCCTTGGGCTTCGACGTGGTACCGGAGGTGAACAGCACGATCGCGACGTCATCGGGGTCGGCGAACTCCGCGACGGGTTCCGCAGTCCTCGCCTCGGCCAGAAACTGCTCGGAGGTCAACGTGCGCTTCCCGGCGTCGCCGACCATGTCGCGGTAGCGATCGTCGACGATCACCAGCGGATGGGGCAGCCGTTCGATCAGCTCCCGAACCCCGTCTCGGCTCAGCCGGTAGTTGATGGGCGTGTACGGCTTGCCCGCGCGGGCCGAGGCGAAGATCAGCAGCGGCTGCATGATGCCGCCGGCGCCGACGTACGCGACGTGCTCGGCACCCGAGGCCGCGATCACGCCCGCTCCCCCGTCGGCGAGCGTGCTGAGTTCCCCGATGGTGGGCCGATTGCCGGCGTCCACCAGCGCGATCCGGTCCGGATCGCCGGAAGCGGCCATCTCCAACAGCAGCGAGATACTCAAGTGCTCCTCAGCCTTCATGTACGCGAAACGTGCCGCCAGACCGCCGGCTCCCGGTGGCACTGCAGATTCTAGACCCCAGGCGGTTTAATCCGATATATAGTTATAGGGTTACAGCCGTCCAAGTCAACGCGCACGCCTGCCGTCGGCGAGACACCCAGTGAAACGTGCCGGAAGGATCGCCATGAGCAGCACGCCCGAGATCGCCATCATCGGGGTCGGACTTCATCCGTTCGGACGATATGAAGACCGCTCGGCGCTGGAGATGGGCGCCGTCGCGATCAGCAGGGCACTGCGCGATGCCGGCGTGCCGTGGTCGGACGTGGGCAGTCTGTACGCGGGCAGCCTCGAGGTGGCCAACCCCGAGGCGGTGACCGGCCTGGCCGGCATGACCGGGATCCCGGCGCGGGCCACGCTGAGCGGCTGCGCGACCGGCAACTCACTGCTGACCCTGGCAGCTCGCGACGTACTACTCGGAGAGGCCGACATCGCGGTCGGCGTCGGGCTCGACAAGCATCCGCGCGGCGCCTTCGGAGCCGACCCATCGGTCTCGGGGCTGCCCCAGTGGTACGGCGATCAGGGGATGTTCCTGACCACCCACTACTTCGGCACCAAGATCATGCGCTACATGCACGATCACGGCATCACCGAGGAAACGCTGGCCCGCGTCGCGGCCAAGAACATGGAGAACGGCGCGCTGGCGCCGCACGCGTGGCGACGCAAACCCATGAGCATCGAGGCGATCCTGGCCTCACCCGTCGTGAATGCGCCTCTGCGCCAGTACATGTACTGCAACCCGAACGAGGGCGCCGCCGCCGTGGTGGTGTGCCGGGCAGACAAGGCCAAGCAGTACACCGACGCCCCGATCTACCTCCGTTCGACCGCTCTGCGTAGCCGCCGTGAAGGCGCATACGAGCTGCTGCGCACTTCGATCGAGCTGCCGATCCAGCCCGGCACGACCTCCGAGGCTGCCCGCGCCGCATATGAACTGGCCGGCATCGGCCCCGAGGACGTCGACGTCGCTCAGCTGCAGGACACCGATGCCGGATCCGAAATCATTCACATGGCCGAGACCGGTCTGTGCAAGGACGGCGAGCAGGAGGCGCTGCTTGCCGACGGCGTTACCAAGATCGGCGGTCGACTGCCGATCAACACCGACGGCGGGTTGCTGGCCAATGGCGAACCGGTCGGCGCTTCCGGGCTGCGCCAGGTTTACGAACTGGTTCAGCAGCTGCGCGGAACCGCCGGGGACCGACAGGTGCCCAATGGTCCCCGGGTCGGGCTAGCCCAGTTGTACGGGGCGCCGGGCACCGCCGCAGTCGCCATTCTCTCCAAGTAACCCCAGAAAGGAGTAGTGCAGATGACCGACACCCAGGCCGAAGCGCGGCGCCGGGCCGAAGTGGACCTCGACCACCACTCGGCAGAGTTCCGCGACGACCCATACGGCCGGTTCCGGGAGATGCGCGAATCCGGCTGTCCAGTAGCTCATTCCGAGCACTACGAAGGATTCTGGGCGCTAGTCGACTACGCCTCGGTGTTCGACGCCGCGCGCGACGATGCGCTATTCAACTCCTTTCCGTCGGTGGGGGTGCCAGCCAGCGAGATGCCGCTGCCGATTCTGCCCATCGAGTCGGACCCCCCGGAGACCCAGGAATTGCGCGAGGTCACGCTGAAGCGGTTCTCGCCAGGCTCGGCGGAGCGGTTCCGCGAAGGTGCGATCGAGATGACCGACGAGGCGATCGACGCGTTCATCGAACGTGGCGAGTGCGATCTGGTCGGTGAACTCACCACCCCGCTGCCTGCTCGACTGATACTGCGGCTGTTGAAGTTCGACGAGTCACGGCACATGGACTGGGTGGGTTGGGTGCACAGCACCGTCCATGACCGCGCGCACGAGCCGGAGAAGGCGGGCGCGGCAGGCATGGAGATGTTCGGCGAGATCGTCAAGCACATGGAGCAGCGGCGCGCCGAGGGACTGGGCGATGATCTGTTCAGCGACATCCTGCGGGGCACGCTGAACGGAAGCCCGCTCGACGACGGTCAAATCACCATGTACACGGTGTTGATGATGCTCGGCGGCATGGACACCACCAGCGGGTTCACCGGCAACGTGCTGCGTCGACTGTGCGACGATCGCACACTGCGCCAGCAGTTCATCGACGATCCGAACCTGGTCAAGAAGGGCACCGACGAGCTGCTGCGGCTGTACACCCCGACTCTGGGCCTGGCACGCACGGTGTCGCGAGATGCCGAGTTCCATGGGCAGCCTCTGTGCCAGGGCGACCGGGCGATTCTGATGTGGGCGGCCGCCAACCGCGACCCGGCGATGTTCGAGAACCCCGACGAGCTGGACCTCTCTCGCGCGAATGCCAAGAAGCAGATGGCTTTCGGGGTGGGCATGCACCGCTGCCTCGGCTCGCACTACGCCAAGATGATGTTCGACGTCATGGTGACGAGGGTTCTCGAGCGGCTGCCCGACTTCGAACTGGCGGAGGAGCACAAGTTGTTCGAGGATGCCGGAGAGGTTTACGCCGTCCGCGAACTGAAGGTCAAGTTCACTCCCGGTCCACGGATGAGCTAGCAATCAACGGGTCGGGGACGGGAGACATGCCGACGGCGGGCACCATCGCCGGGCTGCTGGACGAGTGCGCCGTCAGCCGACCTGATCGTCCTCTGCTGCGCGACGTCTCGGGCGAGACGTTGACGGTCGGTGAGGTGGCCGCACTTTCTACGGCGGCCACGCGATGGCTTTGGGACGTCGGCGTGCGGCAGGGAATGACGGTCGCCTGGCAGCTGCCCTCACACGTCAACGCGGCGGTGGTGATGTTGGCACTGGCTCGCACACCCGTCGTCCAGGCTCCAATACTGCATCTCTACCGAGCGCGCGAGGTGTGCACCGCGGTCGACGTCGCGAAGGCCGACGTTCTGCTGGTCGACGAGTCAACGGTCGCCAACGCGTCGGCGGGCGTACGCACCGTCATCGTGCCCGCCGACCTCGTCGAGCAGTTGCAGACCTCGATGCGGTCGCCGCACCCCGAGCTGGACAACCCGCCTGATGCGGCAGAGCCGGGTTGGGTGTACTTCACCTCTGGCACCACCGGCCGTCCGAAGGGCGTGCGCCACACCGACGCCACGTTGCTCAGCGCCTCGCGTGGCTATGTCGCACACATCGGGCTGGGCAGCGATCCTCTGGAAATCGGCACGATCGCGTTTCCCATCGCGCACGTCGGCGGCATGGTCTACCTCGCGGCCGCCCTGCTCGGGGACTTCCCCGTGCTGCTGATTCCCAAGGTCACCGCCGACGATCTGCCGCGACTGCTCGCCGAGCACCGCGTCACGGTGACCGGTGCCAGTACCGCGTTCTATCAGATGCTTCTCTCTGCTCAGATGGCCGCGTCGACAACCGAATTGCTGATGCCGTCGTTGCGGATGTTGATCGGCGGTGGCGCCGCGTGCCCGCCCGAAGTACACAGGCAGGTGCGCGAACACCTGAAGATCCCCGTCGTGCACGCCTACGGAATGACCGAGGCGCCGATGATCTGCGTCAGCGAGGCGAACGACACCGACGAGCAGCTGGCCAACAGCGCGGGGCGCCCCATCCCGGATTCGGAGATCCGGATCGGTGCGGGCGGCGAGATCGAACTGCGTGGCGGCAACCTGACACCCGGCTACGTCGAAGCCGGGCAGTGGAATTACGCCGTGACCGCCGACGGCTGGTTCCGCAGCGGTGACCGGGGCCACCTGCGCCCGGATGGGCGCATCGTGGTCACCGGCCGAACCAAGGATCTGATCATCCGCAAGGGCGAGAACATCGCACCCGACGAGATCGAGAACGAACTGCTGGCACACCCCCTCGTCGACGAGATCGCGGTACTCGGTCAGCCCGACGACCTTCGCGGCGAGCTGGTCTGTGCGGTGGTGCGGCGCTCGCCGCGCCACCGTGACGTCACCCTCGACGAGCTGTGCACGTTCCTCGACGGGCGCGGACTGATGAAGCAGAAGTGGCCGGAGCGGCTGGTCGTCGTCGACGACTTTCCCATGACCGGACTGGGCAAGGTCGCCAAGTCCGAACTGGCCCAACGGATCGCAGGAGGTACCGCATGACGGCGCTCGAAGAAGGCGAACGTCGGGAACTCGCACAGTCCGTGCGTTCCGTCTGCGAGCGGCTGTCGTCTGAGGAGCGGGTGCGCGCCGTCGCCTATGGCGAGGGCGACGCGGGCGAGCACTCCGGTTTCGACACCACCCTCTGGGACGTGCTGTGCAACCAGGTCGGGGTGGCGGCCATCGCGCTGCCCGAGCACCTTGGCGGCGCGGGCTACGGCGCGTCGGCACTGGGCGTCGTCGCCCACGAGCTTGGCCGCGCCCTGGCTCCGGTGCCCTTCTCGAGCTCCGCGGTGCTAGCCACCGGCCTGCTCCTCGAGCTGACCGAGCACGATCCCGATGCCGAGAAGCGCTTCACCGAACTCGTGGAAGGCAGGCGCACCGCTGCCGCGGCACTGACCGGGGACGGCGGGCTGTGGCGCCCGTCGGCAGTGACGCTGACGGCGTCGCGCTCCGGCGGAGACTGGCTCGTCGACGGCACCGTTCGCCATGTTCTCGGTGGCACCGCCGCCGACGACCTCGTCGTCGTCGCGACCGAACGCGACGGGGAGCCAGCGGTGTTCCTGCTCGACCCCACCGCGGACGGCGTCGCCACCGAGGCCGAACGGGTACTCGACGGCACCAGGCCGATGGCCACCATCACGCTGAGTGCTGCGCCCGCAGTGCGACTCTCCGGCGCAGGCTCCATCAGCGCCGTCATCGAACGCAACGTCGACGTGGCACTGGCCGTGTTGTCGGCCGAACAGGTCGGTGCGTGCGAACGGGTGCTCGAGATCGCGACGGCCTACGCCCGCACCCGCGAGCAATTCGGCAGGCCGATCGGCAGCTTTCAGGCCATCAAGCACAAGTGTGCAGACATGCTGGTGGATCTGGAGTGGGCGCGGTCGGCATCCCAAGCAGCTCTGCAGGCGCTCGACGGCTCCGACGACGCCAATGCGGCGGGTGAATCGAACTGGCGAGCCAGCATGGCAAAGGCGGTCTGCTCGGAAGCCCTTCGCGACGCGGTGAGCGCCAACGTCCAGATCCACGGTGGCATCGGCTTCACCTGGGAGGATCCCGCCCATCTCTACTTTCGAAGGGCGCGCACGGACGAGGTGATGCTCGGGTCGCCCGCCCAGCACTGGGATCGGCTAAGTGCACTGATCAACCCCTGAAGACTTGCTTGCTCGCCCTGACCAGCGTGACTACACTCGCTTCAAATAGCTAAATGTTTTTCGGATTGCACCCCGCTCCGAATACGAGGAGAAACCCGATGCCACTGCAGCCCTACATGGAACTCATCTCCGTCGACGACCATCTGATCGAGCACCCCAAGGTGTGGAGCGATCGTCTTCCGCAGAAGTTCCTCGAGGCGGGACCGAAGATCATCGAGTGGGAGCGCCCCGACACCAAGGCGATGTGCCAGGTGTGGGAGTACGAGGGTCGGATCTACCCCTACATCGGGCTCAACGCCGTGGCTGGCAAGAAGCCCGAGGAGTACGGCATCGAGCCGGTGCGCTACGACGACATGATTCCGGGCTGCTACGACCCGAAGGCCCGCGTCGCCGACATGGACATCGACGGTGTCCAGGCGATGACGTGTTTCCCCTCCTTCCCGCGTTTCGCGGGCGCGGTGTTCCACGAGGGCCAGGACAAGGAACTCGCCGCACTCTGCTCGCAGGCATGGAATGACTTCCATACCGACGAATGGGCGGCAACGGCGCCGGACCGATTCATGCCGGTTGCAATCCTGCCGTTCTGGGATCTGGACGCCAGCATCACCGAACTTCACCGGGTGGCCGCCAAGGGCGCCCGATGCGTCAGCTTCCCCGACCTACCGGACAAGCTCGGTCTACCGTCCATTCACTCGGATCACTGGGACCCACTGTGGTCGGCGTTCGAGGAGACCGATGTGGTGGTGGCTCAGCACTTCGGCTCCGGCGGCTTCCCGCCTGCGATCGCTCCCGATGCGCCGTTCGCGGTCTTCATCACGCTGATGGGCACGATCTCGATGAACGCGCTGACCGATTGGCTGTTCTCACCTGCCCTGCACAAGCACCCGAAGCTCAAGGTCGGGCTCAGCGAAGGCGGCATCGGCTGGATTCCCTACATCCTGGAGCGCGTCGACAGCGTGTGGCGCAAGCACCGCTTCTACCAGAACATCAACCAGGAAGTTCTGCCAAGTGACCTGTTCCGCAAGCACTTTCACGGCTGCTTCATCGAGGATGACTTCGGGGTCGAAGTTCGCCACCACATCGGGGTCGACAACATCACCTGGGAGTGCGATTACCCGCACTCCGACTCGTACTGGCCCCGGAGTCGTGAGCGCGCCGCCGAAGCCTTCAAGAACGTGCCCGACGAGGAAGTGCATCGGATGGTCGAGCTGAACACCCGCAAGTTCTACAACTTCCCGAGAGCATCCTGAGCACACGGATTCTCTCCCACGCCAATGGGGGTGAGTGACATCGACGAGATTACGCAGTTGCCGGTCGACGACTGGACTGACCAGGATCTGCTGACCAAGGACGAGGCCCACGGCCGCCTCGTCGAGGAGATCGGTCGGGCGCAGGCCCGGTTGGATGAACTCAGCGACGATCGACCCGACGATCAAGCCGAAATCACCTTGCTGTCGAAGCGGCTCAACGCGATGCAGTCCGTCCGTGACGAGTACCGCACTTCCCTCGACGGGACGTGATGTGCCGCTAGACGAGGACACCGAGGCGCTGCGCTCCGAGATCCGGACCTTTTTGGAGAACGCCGAGAAGCCGCCCGGTCTGCGCAATTACGGAGCCACCCCGACCGATGCCGACGTCGGGCCTGGCCGAACATGGCACAGGTATCTGGCCGAGCACGGCCACGTATGCCTGCACTGGCCCGTCGAGTACGGCGGCCAGGATGCGTCAGTAGCCCGGCAGGCTGTCTTCGCCGACGAATGTGCCCGTGCCGGAGTCCCGCGGCAACTTGGGATTACGGGCATCGACCTCGTTGGCCCGGTCCTGATCAAGTTCGGCACCGAGGCGCAGAAGGCTCAGTTCCTCGAGCCGATCCGCGTTGGTGACGACGTCTGGACACAGCTCTTCTCCGAGCCGGGCGCGGGGTCCGATCTGGCCGGAGTGCGCACCAAGGCGGAGAAGACCGTCGACGGCTGGCGGATCAACGGCCAGAAGGTGTGGAGTTCGGCGGCCAACTCCGCCAAGTACGGCTTGCTGCTGGCGAGAACCAGCCCGGAGAGCCACCGCGGCCTGAGCATGTTCATCGTGCCGATGGACGCCGAAGGTGTGACGGTGCGGCCGCTCGCTCAACTCGACGGCGAGAGCAAGTTCAACGAGGTCTTCTTCGACGACGTCGAACTCGACGACGACGCACTCATCGGCGAGGCGGGCCAGGGTTGGACGATCGCCATGGTGACGCTCGGCCGGGAACGGCTGACCCTCGGCTCGCAGGCGGTGTCGATGTTCAAGCTTCACGAGCGGATGGTGCAGGCCGCTCGCGATCGAGGCCTCCTCGATCCCGTGCTGAACCGGTCGTTGACCAAGCTGTGGAGCCGAATGTGGCTGTTGCGCTTCACCTGGCAGCGTGCCATCGAGGCCGGCGACACCGGCTCGTCGGCCTTCTCGGTGCTCAAGTTGATGACCTCGGAGACCGACCGCGACCTCGGTGACATGGCGACGGAGGTCCTCGGTCCCGACGCGTGCGTCGACCCCGGTGCCGACTCCGATGGGGCCGAGCTGGTGCATGCGATGCTGGTCGGTCGCGCGCAGACCATTTTGGGCGGCACCAGCGAGATTCAGCGCAACATCCTGGGCGAGCGGGTGCTCGGGCTTCCCAAGGAACCGCGATGAGCGCTTGCGCGAAGAGCAGAGTGCGCCGATGAGCGCTTGCGCGAAGAGC
>NZ_JAVRQA010000055.1:0-3362 GCF_032161845.1 Mycobacterium sp. | reverse complement strand
AGATCGCCGCACTCGCCAAAGAGATCGACTCGGACTACGTGGGACGCGAGCCGCTACTCGTCGGCGTGCTCAAGGGCGCTGCGATGTTCATGTCCGACCTCGCCCGCGCCATCGAACGTCCCTCGACCATGGAGTTCATGGCGGTCAGCTCGTACGGCAGCTCGACGACGTCGTCCGGGGTGGTGCGCATCCTCAAGGACCTCGACCGCGACATCAACGACCGCGACGTGCTGATCGTCGAGGACATCGTGGATTCCGGGCTCACGCTGAAGTGGCTGCTCCGCAACCTCGCGACCCGCCGGCCCCGGTCGCTGAAGGTCTGCACTCTGCTGCGCAAGCCCGATGCCGTGCGCGTCGACCTCGATCTCGACTACGTCGGCTTCGACATCCCCAACGAGTTCGTCGTCGGCTACGGCCTGGACTATGCCGAGCGCTACCGCGACATGTGCTACATCGGGACCCTCGACCCAAAGGTGTACGAGGACTAGACGAGCTCCCACACCACCGTCACCGAGAAGCCGACGGTCTGTTGACCGGGCTGCAGCGGGACGGGCTCAGCGGCCATGGCGCGCGGCATCGGAGGCGGTGGCGGCGGCACACCGGCCGATTGAGCCTCGGAGATCGAGATGACCTTTCCCAGGGTCAGTTCGGATAGGCCTGCGTACTGCTCGGCCCGATCCTTGGCGTCGTTGAATGCGCGCGCCCTCGCGTCCTTCACCAACGCGGTGCTGTCCTCGATCGAGAAGTCGACCGAGTTGATCCTGGTGGCATTTCCGCCCGCGTTCTGGATCAGGGCCAGCGCCGCGGAGGCCTTGTCGATTCTGCGGATCTTCACGCTGATCGAGTTGGTCGCCTGATAGGTCGCAGGCGTGGGCGGCGTCGTGGGCTCGGTGTACTGCTGCTGCAGCGACACCTGCGTGGTGCTGATGTCCCTGCGGTCGATGCCCGAACCGACGAGCGCGTCGATCACCGCCTGCATGCGGCCGCCCGCCTCGTTCGACGCGGCGGTGACGTCCGGCGCGGTGGCGTCGGTGGAGGCATTGACCGTCAACGTGTCCGGGGTGCCCTGAACCTCACCCGAGCCGATGACCGTGACCTGCCTGGCGTTTGGGACTGCCGAGTTCGACGTCGGCGTCGGCTGCTTGTCGCATGCCGACAGCCCGGCGATCGCCAGTCCCGCGACGGCGATGACGATGAGATTCTTTGGCATCTTCGCCCAGGCGTGCAACGGCATAGGGGCACACTACAGATCTGGGCTCACGATGATCTTGCAGTGTTGATCGGGATCGGCCAGATCGTCGAACGCCGTGCCCAACCCGTTCAGGCCGACCGTGCCGGTGATCATCGGCGCCACGTCGATCTCGCCTTCGGCAATCGACCTCAGAGAGTTCGCGAATTCCCTTGGGTCGTAGCCGAAGACGAACTGGATGTTGGCCTCCTTGGCGACCGCGAACAACGGGCGCACCGTGTCCGGCTGCATGCACACCCCGGCGACGACCAACCGGATGCCACGGGGTGCCCGGCGAAGGACGTCGTCGATGACGCCCGGCGCACCGACCGCCTCGAAGACCACCGCGGGCGTGGTCGTGTCAAACGGTGAGCCCGTGGCGGGGTCGAGCACCTCGTGTGCGCCGACGGCCGTCGCGATCTCGCGACGCCGCGCCGAGAAGTCGGCAGCCACGACGCGCTCGACGCCCCTGGACCTCAGCGCCGCGATGATGGCGATGCCGATCGGGCCGCACCCGATCACCACTGTCACCTCGCCCGGCGCGACGTTCGACTTGTTCACCGCGTGCAGGCCGACGGCCATGGGCTCGGTCAGCGCGGCGCGGGCGGCGTCGAGCCCGTTCGGCACGCGAAGCAGCAGCGGAGCCGACAGGAGCATCCGCTCGGCATAGCCGCCGATCGTCGTGTTGCTGTTGAGGATCATGTCCATCCCAGTGGCCGACAGCACCACGGGTATCGAGGTCACCAGCGTGCCGGCGGGCGGCGCGTCGGTGTCGGGGCCTGCCTCGAGCACCTCGGCGCTGAACTCGTGCCCCATGAAGATGTCGGCGGACAGGTCGACGTCGCGGCCCGGATCCGGCATGCCCAGCAAGTCCCTCCCGGCAGCGAGGAATTCCTCGCCGTGCTTGGCGAAGTGCAGATCCGATCCGCAGATTCCACATGCCTTCACCGCGACCAGCACCAGGCCGCGGCCGGGTACCGGCTCCGGAACGTCGTCGCGATGGACCATCGCGCCGCCGCGCAGTACCGATGCGCGCATCAAGCCTTCTGCTGCTCGTCGACGTGCTCGGTGATGGCGTTCACGATGGCCTGGCCCGCCGCCCCGAACAGCTGGTCCCTGATGCCCTTGGCCCACTCGTGCGATTCGTGTGGGGCACCGAGCTGACCCTTGAAGTGCGGCATGACTTCTCGCGCGAACAGCTCGTAGGAGTGGAACGTCGCGGCAGGCGGCGCCCAATCGTGGCCGAGGAGCAGAAAGGTCCCGAATCCGCCGGACCGGTCTAGCAGGTCCTCAATGTACGAGACCGCATCGGCCGGTGTCCCGATGCAGCAGTTGCCTTGGCTGGCATAGTCTTCGACGAACTCGCGTGCGGACTTCTCGCCCTCGACCTTGTTGTCCAGCGGGACGAATCCCGCCGCGCCGAAGTAGTTGGCGAAATCCTCGAGGCCGTAGGTGCAGTCGGTGATCGCCTGCTCGCGGGTGTCGGCGAGGTGGACGATTCCCAGCACCCGCCAGTCCTTGCGGTCGGGGGCCTCACGGCCGGACTTCGCGGCCTGATCGCCCACGATGCCCCACGTGGTCTCCAGAGCCGCGACACCTCCCGGTACCGACATCGACAGCGAGAGCAGCGATGTGCCGAGCTTGCCCGCGAGCCGTGGTCCCGACGGGGAAACCATTGCCGCCGTGGATATCTCCGGATACGGCCAGGTGTAGGGCCGGATGTGGAGCGCGGCGTCGCGGAGGGTGAACCAGTCGGTCTTGCGGTCGATCCGCTCGCCGGGACCTGCACGGAACAACGCCAGAATGGCCTCCAGGGACTCCTGCATCATCGGTCGCTGGTCGACGGGATCGATGCCCATCATGTACGCGTCGGACGGAAGTGCACCCGGTCCGGTGCCGAACATCACCCTGCCGCGGGTGAGATGGTCCAGCAGCACCCAGCGGTCGGCCACCATCAACGGATGGTGGTAGGGCAGCGACACCACGCCCGTGCCGAACCTGATGTGCTTGGTGCGCTCGGCGGCTGCGGCGATGAACACCTCGGGGCAGGCGATCAGCTCGTACCCGCCGGAGTGGTGCTCGCCGAACCAGGCCTCGTCGAACCCGAGCCGGTCCAGGGCCACCGTGCGTTCCA
>NZ_JAVRQA010000054.1:0-8514 GCF_032161845.1 Mycobacterium sp. | reverse complement strand
CGGGGGCTCAGCCGTCCACCACGCCCGGTTGGACCAACGGGCTGAAACGAGTGCCCTCGCGCTTCCACAGCACGCGGCCCGTCGGATCCACGCCACGGGTGATCAGCTCGCGCTTGAGAATCTTGTTCGTCGCCGTGCTCGGTAGGTCCTCGGCAATCCACACATAGCGTGGGCGGGCCTTCGGGGACAGATCCCGCTGAGCCTCGAGGAATGCCTCGAACTCCTGGGGGGTCAATTCGGCGGCATCGCGAAGCACGATCGCGGCCATCACCTGATCGCCGACGTACTCGTCGGGCACCGGATACACCGCCACCCGACTGATCGCGTTCAGCCGCAACAGAATCCGCTCGATCGGGGCACTGGTCAGATTCTCACCGTCGACCCGCATCCAGTCAGCCGTGCGGCCGGCGAGATAGATCCACCCGTCGGCGTCCCGATAGGCGAGGTCCCCCGACCAGTACATCCCGTCGCGCAACCGCTCCTCTGTCGCGCCCGGATCGTTGTAGTACCCGCGAAACAGTCCACTCCCGCTGGTGTTGACCAGCTCCCCCGTCGCCTCGTCCGCGTTGACGAGGGCGCCCGTCTCGTCGAACTCTGCGACCGCGCACTCGACGACGGTCTCCGGGTCGTAGATGGCGACGCCGGGGAACCCCTTGCCGATCGAACCGGGTGGGCAGTCGTCGGGCCGGGTGATGATCACGGCCGTCTCGGTCGAACCGAAGCCGTCCCAGACGGCGCAGCCAAAGCGACGACCGAACTCCGCGATGTCGCGGTCGGCTGCCTCGTTTCCGAACGCGATCCGCAACGTGTTGTCGCGGTCGTCGGGCTGCTCCGGGGTGGCGAGGATGTAGGCAAGCGGCTTGCCGACGTAGTTCATGTAGGTGGCGCCATGTTTGCGGACGTCAGGCAGGAAGCGGGAGGCGGAAAACGCGGCAGGGACCATGGCGGCGCCGGCACCGAGCGCCACGCTCCAGCCGGCGTAGACGGCGTTCGAATGGAACAACGGCATCGCCAGGTAGCAGACGTCGGACCCGCCGACGCCGTACCGCTCGACCAGCGCGCTTCCGGCGAACAGGACCATCGCGTGGGGCACCTCGACCGCCTTGGGCTCACCGCTGGTGCCCGAGGTGAAGATCATCATGAACGTGTCGTCGGCACCGACCTCGCGATGCGGTACCAACGGGGGCGCGGCGTCGATCCGGTCCGCCCAGTCGTCGGTGCTGACGTCGAAGACGGCGACGCCGGGCAGGTCCAGGTCGTCGAGCAGGTGCCGGAGGTCGGGTGCGGTGAGCAGCAGCTGGCAGTCGACGCGAGCGATGTCGCGGGCCAACGCCTCGCCGCGTCGGGTGGTGTTGATTCCGCACAGGACGTATCCCCCGAGGCCCGCCGCGGCCAGGGCAGTCAGCATGTCCGGGGTGTTGCCCATCAGTACGCCGACGTGAAGCGGCCGCGACGGATCCGCGGCCGCGATGACGGCTGCGGCCTGCGCAGTCGCCGCCGCAATGTGTTCCCGCCACGTCCACGACACGTCTCCGTACTTGACGGCGACCGAGTCGAGGCCAGCCCTCGTGCGAAGCAACTGCTGGAGTGTGTCCGCCATCGTTGGCTACCTCGTCCCATGCGTGAACAGAACCTAGAAAGTGTCTACCGCCGACCTGCCACACGGTACCGTCTGGCAACAGGCAGAATGCATCCGTCCCACCCCGTCTCGTCGCGAAACGAACAGGAGTCCGCCGTTGACGAACGCCGCCGCACCCCGGCCGGCATCCAAGAGCGTGCGTGATCGGCTCATCGATGCAGCCGAAGTATGCTTGCGCGCCAAGGGCATTCGATCGACGACGGTGTCCGAGGTCGCCGAGGTCGCCGGCGTTTCCCGGGGCTGGCTGTATCGGCATTTCCCCGACAAGAACTCACTGCTCGGAGCGGCCATCGTGCGCCTCAACGAGGCGTTTTGGTCGGACTCGCACGCCATGCTGGAGCAGATCGTCGGCCTCGACGAACAAATCGCCGCGGGTATCCGCCACGGCCGCACGGCCTACGCCGATCCGGGCGCACTTCTGATGAAACTCCGGTTGGACGAACCAGAGGAGTTCGCCGCGTGCGCGGGTGCGGGTGTCCAGGGGCTGGTGCCCGACCTTGGCGAGTTCTGGTCCCGATATCTGGTCGCTGCCCGTGATCGCGGCGACATCCACGCCGACGCGAACATCGACGAAGCGTCGGAATGGGTTGCCCGCGTGCTGCTTTCACTGGCCACGGTACCCGGAAAGCACCTCGACCCCACTGATCACGACGCAGTGCTCGCGCACGTCCGCCGCTACGTCATGCCGGGTCTTCGGGCCGACCCCTCATTGACCTGAATCGCCGTCAGTTCTCGCGTCTCGAACCTTCTCCAGACGCGAAGAGCCCCCACCGATGGCAGGGGCTCTCGCGACTCGACTAGCTAGTCGGAATCAGCGCTCTGCGGCGTGTTCTTGGAGACCTGCACCAGGAACTCGTAGTTGTTCTTCGTCTTGCGCAACTGGCTCATCAGCAGGTCGATCGCCTGATGCGAGTCGAGGCCCGACAGGACGCGGCGCAGCTTGTGCACGACCGCGAACTCGTCGCTGGACAGCAGCAACTCGTCCTTGCGGGTGCCGGACGGGTTGACGTCCACCGCGGGGAAGACGCGACGCTCCGCGATCTTGCGATCGAGCTTGATCTCGGCGTTGCCGGTGCCCTTGAACTCCTCGAAGATGACGGTGTCACCGGTGGAGCCGGTCTCGACCATCGCCGTGGCGATGATCGTCAGCGAGCCACCGTCCTCGATGTTGCGGGCAGCACCCAGGAAGCGCTTCGGCGGGTACAGCGCCGTCGAGTCGACACCACCGGAGAGGATGCGGCCGGAGGCGGGCGACGCGTTGTTGTACGCGCGGCCGAGCCGGGTGATGGAGTCGAGCAATACGACGACGTCCCTACCCTGCTCGACGAGACGCTTGGCGCGCTCGATGGCCAACTCCGCGACCGCGGTGTGGTCTGACGGCGGCCGGTCGAAGGTGGAGGCAATGACCTCACCGTTGACCGAGCGCTGCATGTCGGTGACCTCTTCGGGTCGCTCGTCGACCAGCACCACCATCAGGTGGCACTCCGGGTTGTTGACCGTGATCGCGTTGGCGATGCTCTGCAGGATCATCGTCTTACCGGCCTTGGGCGGCGAGACGATCAGGGCGCGCTGGCCCTTGCCGATCGGCATGATCAGGTCGATGACCCGGGTGGTCAACCGGTCGGGAGTGGTTTCGAGGCGCAGCCGTTGGTTCGGGTAGAGCGGCGTCAGCTTCTGGAACTCCGGACGGTTCCTGGCATCTTCAACGGGACCGCCATTGACCGAATCCAAGCGCACCAGCGGGTTGAACTTCTGCCGCGGGTTCTGGTTGCTGTTGTTGCCACCGCCGCCTTCACCCTCGCGGGCAACGCGGACGGCACCGGTGATGGCGTCGCCGCGGCGCAGGCCGTTCTTGCGAACCATGTTCATGGAGACGTAGACGTCGTTGGTGCCTGCCAGGTATCCGGAAGTGCGGACGAACGCGTAGTTGTCCAGCACGTCGAGGATGCCGGCCACCGGCTGAACGACGTCGTCTTCACGCAGTTCGGTGTCGCGGTCCTGGTTGCCGCCGCCCTGGGCGTCACCGCGCTCGCCGCGCCGCCTGCGATCGCGGAACCGGCGACCGCGCCTGCCCCCGCGGCCGTCGCCGTCGTCGTCATCATCGTTGTTGTTGTTGTTGTTGTTCGAGTTGTTGGCGTTGTTGCCGCGGTTGTTGCCGCCGCCGTCATTGCCCTTGTTCTGACGGTCGTTGTTGTTCTGACGGTCGTTGTTGTTCTGGCGGTCGTTGTTCCGCGCACCGTCGGACTGGGCAGAGTCCTTCTTGTCACCGGTGGTCTTGTCGCCGCCCTTGTCTGCCTCGTCGGCAGTCTTCTTCCCGGGCGCCTTCTGCTCGGTCGCGGCCTTCGCCTCGGGAGCCTTGTCCTGGGTGTCGTCGGTGGCGGCCTTCTCGCCGGACTCCGGCGTCTCGACCGCGGCACCTGCACCGCGGGAGGCACCGCGGCGTTCGCGACGGGGGCGCGTGGGCGGCTCTGGGGCGTCACCTGCGGCAACGTCGGCCGTGGGCGCCGACTGCTCGGCGGCCGGGGCGGCCTCGGCGGCGGCTTGCTTCGCCGCGGCACCTGCGCCGTTGGTCTCACCGCGATGCTCGCGAATGGCAGCGATCAGTTCACTCTTGCGCATGCCCGACGAGCCCTTGACGCCAAGCTGGCCAGCCAGCGCACGGAGGTCGGGAAGAACCATCGCAGTAAGCGAGGTGGGGCGGTCACCGGCGGCGACCACGGACGTCGCCGGGGCCTCCGCGGGGGGCGCGGCGGCGGGCTCTGCCGCAGGCGCAGCCGAAACCGCTTCCGAGATTGGTGAATTCACGGGGTTCGACAGCTCGACGTCGTCGCTGCTGCCACCGGCCGTGATGAGGTCCGTATCAGTCACGGATTTCCTTTCTTTCCCTCGCTGATCCGATTCTGCGAGGGTTCGTCGCATTCAGCTAATCCGCTAAATGCCGGCTACTGAATGCCTTAATTCCACCATTGCCTGTACGTCCATTGCTGATGCAACGGTGATCGCCGGGGTTCTCCACCATGCGGGGAACCGTCGTCCACGAGAAGGATTGGTAGTCGTCCTAGTGTAGGCGCAGACACAGATGCCGCGATTGCTGGACGAAAGCGAGAATAACCCGCATCGCCGCTGGAAGCAAGAAACACGCCTGATTCTCGTGTGGCGCCTGTCAACTACTCAGCCCTGGGTGGTGAACTGGGTCTGGCCGTCGACCACTGCCGAAGACCCCCAGCGGACACGCTGGCCGACCGACATCTCGCTGACGGAGAACCCGTTCGCGGCGCCGTACTCGACGGCCTCAGCCGGCAGCTCTTGCTCAGTACTGAATGCAATCACCGCAGGCCCGGCGCCAGAAAGCACCGCTGCCACGCCACAACGGCGCAGGATGTCGAGATATTCCGCGGAGGCGGGCATCGCCGCCGCACGCTGCGGCTGGTGCAAGCGGTCCTCGGTGGCCGCCATCAGCAGATCGGGGCGTTCGGTCAGAGCCACCACCAGCAACGCGGCCCGACTCAAGTTGAAGCGCGCATCGGTGTGGCTGACCTGGCTGGGAAGCACCGCTCGCGTCTCCGCGGTCGACGAACGCACCTCGGGAATGCCGGGAAACAGATGAATGTCCGGATGCAACCGCAACTGTGCTGCGGCGTATTGGGGCAACGGCCCTTCGCCCCCGGTCCAGGACACCACCGGGCCACCGAGCACGGCCGCCGATGCATTGTCGGGGTGGCCTTCGAACTCAGATGACAGCTGAATGAGGTCGACGTCCGACATTGGCGTCGAACCAGATTGCGCGACAAGACCGTTGGCAGCCGCAAGGCCGCCGACGACCGCAGCGGCCGACGAGCCGAGCCCACGTGAGTGCGGGATCGCGTTGCGGCACCGCACGATCAGGCCCTCGGTGCGCACGCCCGCCGTCTCCAGACCATGCTCGATGGCGCGTACCACCAGATGGGAGGAATCCAGCGGAACCTGGCCCGCGCCCTCGCCTTCAACCTCGACGCGGAGGCCGGACGCCGTTGTCTCCACGTAGATTTCGTCGTACAGGCTCAGCGCCAGGCCGAGGCTGTCGAAGCCGGGGCCCAGATTGGCACTGGAGGCGGCGACGATCGAGGTGGCCGCCAGCCCGGCGGGGAGGATCTGCATCACCAACGCATTGCTCCGCTAGACCAGCCCGAGTTCGGCGGCAACGGCGATGGGGTCGACGGCGATCGCCGTGACGGGAGGCAGTTCCTTCAGCGCCGTGTCGGGGTCCTTCAGTCCGTTGCCCGTGACCGTGCACACCACGGTGGAGCCCTTCTTCACCCAGCCGTCGTCGATCGACTTGAGCAGGCCAGCGATGCTGGCCGCCGATGCAGGCTCGACGAACACGCCTTCGCTGCGCGCCACCAGGTGATAGGCGGCGAGGATCTCCTCGTCCGTCGCGGCCAGGAACCTGCCGTCGGACTGCTGCTGTGCCTCCACCGCCGAGTTCCACGAAGCGGGCGAACCGATTCGGATCGCCGTCGCGATGGTCTCGGGATTGGTGACCGGTGCACCGGAGACCAGGGGTGCGGCACCAGCGGCCTGGGTTCCGAGCATGCGGGGCAGCTTCTGCGCGAGCCCGTCACGGTGGTACTCGGTGTAGCCCTTCCAGTACGCGGTGATGTTGCCCGCGTTGCCGACCGGCAGGGCGTGAACGTCGGGGGCCTCACCAAGGGCGTCGACGATCTCGAACGCCGCCGTCTTCTGCCCCTCGATCCGATATGGATTGACCGAGTTGACCAGCGACACCGCTGGGAAGTCGGCCGTCAACTTGCGTGCCAGCTCGAGACAGTCGTCGAAGTTTCCGTCGATCTGAATGATCTTGGCGCCGTGCATGACTGCCTGAGCCAGCTTGCCCATCGCGATCTTGCCCTGCGGGATCAGCACCGCGCAGGTGATGCCCGCCCTTGCCGCGTAGGCAGCTGCCGACGCCGAGGTGTTCCCCGTCGACGCACACAACACCGCCTTCTGGCCGCGCGCCACGGCCTCGGTCACGGCCATCGTCATGCCGCGGTCCTTGAACGAGCCGGTGGGATTGAGTCCCTCGACCTTCAAGTACACCGTGCAGCCGGTCTGCTCGGAGAGCCGCTTGGCGTCGATGAGCGGCGTGCCGCCCTCCAGCAGGGTGATCGGAGTCCAACCGTCCTCCATGGGCAGCCTGTCGCGGTATGCCGCGATCAGACCGGGCCAAGGCTGGTGGACAGCAGCCTTCCCCGTCGCTTTGCTCGCCCCGGTCGTACGGGAGGGGTTCATTCGTCGGTCCCTTCCAGTCGCAGGACGCTGTTGATGCTCTCCACGACGTCGAGATCCGCAAGGGCCTCAACCGTTTCCGAGAGAGCGGCGTCGGTGGCTCGATGGGTGACGACGACGATGCGGGCGCCGCACCGCTGCCCCCCGTCGTCGACCATGCCCTCTTGGCGAACTTCCGCGATGCTGACCTCACGCTTGCCGAACTCCGCCGACACCGCCGAGAGCACGCCGGGCCGATCGGCCACGCTCATGCTCACGTAGTAACGGGTCGGAATGAATCCGATGGGAGCGATGGGCAGTTGGGCGTACTTCGACTCGCGCGGTCCGAGACCACCGTGTACTCGGTTGCGAGCGGCCATGACGAGGTCACCCATGACCGCGGAGGCCGTCGGTGCGCCGCCGGCGCCCTGCCCGTAGAACATCAACCGACCGGCTGCCTCCGCCTCGACGACGACCGCGTTGAATGCCCCGTTCACCGAGGCGAGCGGATGCTCGCGAGGAACCAGCGCCGGGTAGACGCGGGCCGAGACACGCTGCTGGCCTTCATCATTGGTGATTCGTTCGCAGATCGCGAGCAGCTTGATTGTGCAGCCGAGCGCCCTTGCGGACTCGAAGTCCGCCGCCCCCACCTTGGTGATGCCCTCGCGGTAGACGTCGTCGGCAGTCACCCTGGTGTGGAACGCGATCGAGGCGAGGATGGCGGCCTTCGCGGCGGCGTCGTAACCCTCGACGTCGGCCGTCGGATCCGCCTCGGCGTACCCGAGCGCGCTGGCATCGGCCAGGGCCGACGCGTAGTCCGCGCCCGTCTCGTCCATGGCCGAGAGGATGTAGTTGGTCGTGCCGTTGACGATCCCCGCGACGCGCAGCACCGTGTCGCCGGCCAATGACTGGGTCAGCGGCCGGATGACCGGGATGGCACCGGCCACCGCAGCCTCGAAGTACAGGTCGGCGCGCGCCCTTTCCGCGGCCTGTGCCAGCTCACCGGTCGACTGGGCCATCAGCGCCTTGTTGGCGGTGACCACCGACTTGCCGCGCTCCAACGCGGCGAGGATCGCCTTGCGCGCGGGCTCGACGGGGCCCATGAGCTCCACGACGATGTCGACGTCGTCACGTGAGACCAGTGCATCGATGTCGTCGGTGAGCATCTCGACCGGCACGCCGCGGTCGGCGGCCACCCGCCGGACGCCGATGCCACGCAACTCGAGCGGCGCACCGATCCTGGCCGCAAGGTCGGGCGCACTCTGCTCGATGATTCGCACCACTTCGCTGCCCACATTGCCGAGTCCCAAAACCGCTACGCCGACCGGCTTCTCGTTTTCCACCATTAGTTGGTTACCTCCAGGCTCAAAAGATCGTCGACCGTCTCACGCCGCAGAATCACGCGCGACACTCCGTCGCGCACGGCCACCACGGCGGGGCGGCCAAGCAAGTTGTACCGGCTCGACATCGAATAGCAGTACGCGCCGGTCGCGGCGACCCCGATCAGATCACCGGGTGCGATGTCGTCGGACACCCAGGTGTCGCGGACGACGATGTCACCACTCTCGCAGTGCTTTCCGACGATCCGGGCCAGTACGGGCGCTCCGTCGCTGACGCGCGACACCAGGCGG